>CAZUJM010000089.1:10874-21727 GCA_964620405.1 uncultured Pirellulaceae bacterium
CACGCCGTAGCCGGCACACGCCGTGTGCCGGACCTGGGAGCCGCCCAAGCCAAACAAGCACGAAACGCACGAAACGCCCTGACCAAGCGACTGCCGAACGCAAGGCTACGATCGGCACACGGCGTGTGCCGACTACAAAGTCCGCACGCCGTAGCCGGCACACGCCGTGTGCCGGACCTGGGAGCCGCCCAAGCCAAACGAGCACGAAACGCACGAAACGCCTGACCAAGCGACTGCCGGACGCAAGGCTACGATCGGCACACGGCGTGTGCCGACTACATGCGGCCGCTTAGCTTGTCAGCTCGCGCAGCACCTGTCGCAGTTCTCGCATTTTCAGGGGCATGCTGGCGACGACGCGACGGTCGCTCTGCTGCGCTTCGCGGGCGTAGGGGGCCTGTTTCTCGGAAAGCAGCAGGATCGCGGGGATCGACCGCGTGTTCTCCAGCTGGCCGAAGCGGTTGAAGGCGTCGACGGCCGAACGACCCAGGCTATACGCGCCGAACACCACGCAATCCGCCACATGCTCGTCCGTGTCGCACCGATCAATGGCGCGCGTCGGATCGCTGACGACCAGCACGCGATATCCGACTTTCTTGAGGTTCTCGCGGAAGACGTCCTGCATGGCCGGGTTCGAATCCACGATCATGACCGCCTTGTCGAGTCCTTCTTCGGCCACCGGAGCGGCAACGCCCTCTTCCGAGGCCTTCAGCCGCTTGGCCACCACGCGCAGGTCCGCCAGAAACTCGTTCGGCGTCTGGTAACGACGGTTCGCGTTCAACTCCATCGCCTTGTTGACGACGGCGACGACCCGCGGAGGAATGTCGGGCACCAGCGACTGGATCGGGGCCACGTTCTCAAAGCGACTCTTGCTCGTCCGCTGGGAACGATCCTTGGTCTCCTCCAGCGGCGGCTTGCCGGCCAGCATGTGGTAGAGCATGCAGCCGGCGAAGTAGATATCGCTGCGCGGATCGTCCTTGCGGACGCCCGTCACCTTCTCCAGGCCGGCGTAGTCGATCGTGCGCGGATTCACTTCGGCCGATTCCTCTTCCACGCCGCCCGTGACGGCCGCCAGACCGAAGTCCACGATCTGCGCCCGCCCCGTGCTCGACATCAGCACATTCGACAGCTTCAGGTCGCGATGGCGAATCCCATGCTCGGCCGCCGCGGCCAGTCCCGCCGCGATGTCGATCGAGAAGCGCAACGCCTCCTCGACACTCAACTGCTTCCGCACCTTGACGAAGTCGCGGAGGTTCCGGCCTTCGATGAAGTCCATCACCATGTAGTGTTCGCGCTTGTCGGAATAGACTTCGTAGATGGGCACGATGTTCGGGTGCCGCAACTTCGCTCCCATCTGGCCTTCGCGCAGGAACTGCTCCAGCATTTCCGGATTGTCGCTGAATCGTTTGCGCAGCACCTTGACGGCCACGACCTTGCCGGAATCCTTGTGCACGGCGCGATAGACCCGCGCGAAGGATCCGCTGCCGACCAGGTAGAGCACCTTGTAGTCGCCGTAGAAGAAGCCCGTCTTTTCGCCGCGAAGCAGCTTGTCGACCTGGTAGTTGGTCAACAGGCCCCGGCGGACCAGCACTCGCTGCAGGTCCTCGGGCGGGACGTTCCGGGTTCCCAACTCTCCCCAGGCCTGTTCCAGCTGGCGGTGGTCCAGCAGGTTCATGTCGAACGCCCGCCGGGCGAACTCTTCAGCCGATCTGTCGCCCATCGACATGCGGGAAAGCCTCAAAGCCTCGGTCAAGCCGGGCCGGTTGGGATCATCCAAGGGACCGCGGTGGGAGTGGAGAAGAAACGGGAACGGGCGGCGCGGGTACCCAGCTGATGTCCACCACGCCGAAGAACGTCGACGCCCATCCTATGCGATCGCGTCGACGCTGGCAACGAAACGCACCTGCCCACGTTCCCAGGTTCCCGCGAACTACTCGTGCGCACCGCCTTCCAGCGACTCGCGATACCGATTCCGCTCGCGACGAGTGGCCTCCAGGTCAAACAGCAGATACTTCATGTCCAGCCGCAGCTGGCTGAGCGCTTCCTGAACCAGCGTCAAGATCCGCTGACGGCGACGCGTGCTTTCGATCACCCGCTGCACCACCGGTTCGAGGCTCGCCCGGTGCTCTTCCGGCAGACCCGCGATCAGCTGGGCCAGCTCGGCGACGTCCTTCGGCAGCTCGTTCTGGATGGCGGTCACGTCGGGGGTGGTGCTCATGGGGTTGGCTCTCCGTGGTAGATGCGTGTCAGAGGATGCGGGGCTTTAAAGCACCCGGCGTGCCAGCTTCCTCGGAACCGCCCCTCACCAATCCGCAACCCCTTATGCGACTTTGACTTAGCAAAATATCGACAATCGCCGGCCCGAGGCTCCGCGGAGGCCATTTCGCCACAACTGATCTGGCGTCCAATCGCAACTGCCGATATACGCTCGACTTACGCCGATGCAACGCGGTCGGAAACATGATGCCGAAGGGCAACCTGTGGGGGCGGGTAGGGTCCGACCTCACTCATCCCCAGCACTTCCCAGGAGCGGTACCTTGAGAGCGGGTCGAGCCAGCCTTCGCGCCGAGCGGCGTTGCAGCCTGCCTGGAAGCCTGCTGATGGCGGTGGTTTGGCTGATCGGCTTGGTCGCGCCGCTGGCCGCCATTCGCTCGATGACCGCCGCCGAGCCGTCGGTATCCCTGCCCATGCAGTGGACGATGGTGGGAGCCGACTGCGACTTCCGCGTGCTGAAGCACCAGGCGCAGCAACCCGGCCACGACCAGGACGACTCCGCCGAACACCTGCGAGTGCGAGCGTCGGCGGGCACCTACATCCACGTGCGTCGCGAGGTATCGCCGTCGCGCGTGCTGGAAGACCTGCAGGTGGGCGTGTGGATCAAATCCGATCGTCGCGGACTGCAAGTCTTCGGCCGCATCGTGTTGCCCGAATCGCGCGACCCGCGCACGGGCGAGCCGGTGACGGTGCTGCTGCCGGGCGGGTTCTACGACCATGTCGGCCGTTGGCAGCAGGTGCATCTCGTGGACACGCCCAAGGAACTGCAGCGGCAGCGCCGTGTGCTGCAGGGGCGTCTGAAGCGGCCGGTGAGCCTACAAGGCGCCTACCTGGACGCCGTGGTCGTGAACGTCTTCGGCGGTCCCGCGACGACCAACGTCTGGCTGGACACCATCGAGCAGCGGGGCCGCGTGGCGCCCGATGCGACGGGCGACGAGGATGCGTTGGTGACACCGGTGGACTTCCAGCGAGAATCGACGGAGATTCCGCCGCGGCAGGAAGGCTCGCGGCTGATGGTCAACGATCGTCCTTTCCTGCCCCTGGTGGTGGAATACCACGGTGAGTCGTGGGAGCTGCTGCGGCAGCTGGGATTCAACACGGTCTACCTGCCGAAGCCACCGACGGCCGAGCAGTACAACGGTGCGCGGCAAGCGGGCCTCTGGCTGCTCTGCCCGCCCCCCGCCGCCGACGCGCGGGAACTGCCGGACGAAGCGCCGATCCTGGCCTGGTACTGCGGAGACGCTTCGCTGTCGGCCGACGAACGCCGCGAGCAGATGGAGCGGTTGCGGCGGCCATTCACGCGTCAGCGGCCCCTAGTCGCGATGGACCCTCCCGACGCGTGGCAGAGCAGCCGCGATCTCGACATCCTGCTGCGCAGACGGCTGCCGCTGGGAACTTCCTTCGAGCTCTCGCAGTTCGGCCCATGGCTCCAGCAGGCATCGCAGCTGGCTCGCCCCGGAACGCCGTTCTGGACCGTCGTGCAGACCGAACTCCCTTCATCGCTGACGCCCCAGATCCACGGCCTGCTGCGCCAACCGTGCGCGGTTCCCCGCCGCGTGGGCGTCGAGCAGGTGCGGCAGCTTTGCCTGGCGGCCGTCGCCGCGGGCAGCCGGGGGCTGTGGTTCGCTTCCGAGACATCGCTGGAGGAGAACACACCCGACCAGACATGGCGCCGCTGGATGCTGGAGCGGATCTTGGCCGAGCTGTCGTTGATCGAACCCTGGGCGATGGGCGGACGGCAGATGGGAACGGTGGTCGGCAGCCAGTCCACGGTGCGCGTGCATGTGCTGTCGACCGAACGTTCGCGACTGCTGATCCCCTCGGACCTGCAGCCCCACGCGCAGCTGGTCTACCAGCCGCATCCCGATGGCAACACGCTGGTCATTCCCGGCGTTCCCGACTCCACCGACGTCTATGTGCTCACACCCGCCGAACTGCTTACCGCCCAGCACGCGCGGATCAGCGGTGGAGTGCAGATTGAACTGTCGGCGGAGCAGAACACGTCGCTGGTGGTATTGACCGAGGACCCGCTGGTCGTGACCCATTTGAATCGCGTGATCCACACGGTCAAGCCGCGCATCGTGGAGCTGGAACAGATGCTGTCGGACCAGATGCTCCGCGATTTCGAGAAGCTCAAGGCGCGCGAGCTGCTGACGCGTCCGAACTGGGTGCGCGATTGGGACGCGGCGCGTTCGGCACTGCAGACCTCCCGTCGTCTCAGCGAGTCCGGCGACTTCGCCGCCGCGTATCGCTTCAGCCGCCGCGCGCAACGGCTGGTGTCGCAGTTGGAGACGGAAGTATGGCGGCAAGCGGTCACCAACTGGGAACATCCACTGGTCCTGCCCATGGGCGCCGCGTTTCCGCTCACCACGCTCGCCACCGACTCCGCGCGACGCTCCCTCGCCGCCATCGCCACCTCCGCCAACCGTTTGCCGGGAGGCGATTGCGAGCAGCTCGACGGGATGATCCAGGCGGGCTGGGCCCAGGCCTCGGCTGCTCCCGACGATGTCGAGACCTATGTCGCCCTCTCTCCCGACACGCCGCACGGCGGAAAAAGTTCGCTGCGGCTGGTCGCGCGGGCGAAGTCGAAGGAGGCCGAACAATGTGCCCTCGAATCGCCGCCCGTCTGGATTCAATCGGCCCCCATCCCGGTCGAGGCGGGCCAGATCCTGGAGATTACCGGCTGGGTGCGGATTGACGAACCGATCGCGGGCAGCCTCGACGGACTGATGATCCATGAGTCGCTGGGGGGCGAGGCGTTGGCGTTGCGATTCGCCGAACGCTGCGCGTGGCGCCCGTTCCGCATTGTCCGCGCGGCGGACCGCGATGGCGAACTGGCGCTGACCTTTGCGCTGACCGGCCTGGGCGAAGCCTGGGTCGATGACATCAAGGTGGCTGTCAAGGAGCCTCCCGCCCCGTAGGGCCGGCGCACGGCTTCATGGACGCGCGATACAATCGCCATCCAGCGCCGTCCCCTTGAATGCTTCCTCCGTAATTCCCCGGCAGCGGTTCCCATGCACCCACGATTCGAGGCACTGTCCATCTGGAACGCCGCCGTCCACGCCGTGCGCGGCGACCATCTGGTGCGGGAGGCGGTGCGCGTCGAGGGCGACCGCTTGACGGTGGGCGCCCTGTCGTGGCGACTCTCCGATGTCGATCGGATCGAAGTGCTGGGGGCGGGCAAGGCCGTGCGCGGCATGGCCGCCGGCTTGGAATCCGCGTTGGGCGTGGAGCTAGCGCGCGCCAAGCGGCTGGGTGGCTGGCTGAACGTGCCGGCCGACTGCACCGAGCCGCTCGCTTCGATCACGCTGCACGCGGCGCGGCCAGCGGGGTTGAACGAACCCACGGCGGCGGGAGTGGCGGGAGCCGACGAGATCCTGCGCCGCGCGACCGCGCTGGGACCGCGCGACCTCTGCCTGTGCCTGGTTTCCGGCGGCGGCTCCGCGCTGCTACCCGCGCCTCGCGAGGGCGTCACCTTGGAGGACCTGCAGCGACTCACGCGAGCACTCAGCGCCGCCGGCGCGAACATCTTCCAGCTGAACGCCGTCCGCAAACGGCTTAGCCGCATCCAGGGAGGACGCCTCGCGCGCGCCTGCCGCGCAGGCTGGCTCGTCACCCTCGTCCTCTCCGATGTCCTCGGCGATCCGCTTCCCATCATCGCTTCCGGCCCCACGATCTGCGAGGACGAGCAGGCGGCGGCGCGCGAGGCGCTTTCCACCTGGGATCAATTCGCCGCGGCGCTGCGCGACCTGCCGGATTCGTTGCGGCGCATGCTGGAGGACGACCTCCACGCGCCACCACCGCCGCCACCCGTCTCGCACCTCGACTGCCACCTGCTGGCGAACAATGCCACCGCAGTGCGCGCGGCCGAGGTGGAGGCTCGCCGCCGTGGATTCCGCGTGCTGGTACTTCCGACCGAGCACGATTCGCAGACAGCCGAGGAGGTCGGCGTTGACCTCGCGCGCCGTCTGTGGACCTGGGCGCTCGAGCATAACGCTGGCGACCCGCCGCTCTGTGTCCTCAGCGGCGGCGAACCGGTGGTGCGCCTAGTGCCCGCCGAACAGCGAGGCCGTGGCGGGCGCAACCAACAGCTGGTGCTCGCCGCGCTCGACTGGTTCCTGCAGCAATCGGACAGCCCCGAGCGAGCGCGTGTCCTGCAAACCGTCACGCTCCTGTCGGGCGGCACCGACGGCGAGGACGGACCGACCGATGCGGCCGGCGCGGTGATCGATGCGGAAGTCGTCCTGCGCCTGCGCGAGGCACGACTGACCACGGCCGATCCGCTGGCCCGCAACGATGCCTACACCTTTTTCAACGCCACCGGCGGCCTCCTGAAGACGGGCCCCACGCACACGAACGTCTGCGATGTGCGCGTGGCGCTCGTCGCCAGCTGAAGGAGCCTTGGCACCATGGCTAAGGCTCCCTAGACCGCGTTCCGCAAGCGGACCCGCAGCCGTTTCACGGCGCGGCCCCAGAGGCTGCGGACGGCCGACTCGGACCGACCCATGCGCTGGCCGATCTCCTCGAACTCCAACTGCTGGAACAGTCGGTAACGGATGATCGCACTCTGGTCGCACGGCAGCGACGACACCGCGTGCCGGATCGCCGCCATCGACTCGTTCACCGCACAGATGCCGCGCGGGCAGGAGTCCTCGGAGGTGCCCAGTTCGACCACCAGCGAGTCACCCGCCTGCAGGTCCTCCAGGTAGACCTCCTGCGACACGCAACGCTTGCTGGCCATCCAGTAGCGTTTCGAGTCGAGCAGGTTACGGAAGACGATTCGCTTGAGCCATCCCCGGAACTCGGCTTCCGTCGTGCCGCTGAAGCGATGCATGTCGCGACAGGCCTCCAGCAGCGTCTGCTGCACGACATCCTCTTCCTCCAAGTGCAGTTTCGCACAGCTGCCGAACCGCGCATGGACCTCTTTCCGCACATACCGCACATGGGAGCCCACCAGCTCTCCCATCGCTTCCCGGTTTCCGTCGCGAGCCTCCAGAACCAACGACCTAGACACGGTGATTTCCAAAACGTCTTGCATCGTGATCTCCCTAGCATGCATCCTTCGTAGATACCAAAGGCCCCCCGCTAGCCATCACGAAGTCTAAGTGTCGCCAGTCGGGTTTGCTTTTCAAGATCACCCGGATGCAGGTCCCGCGCCCATATCCTCCACAGACTCCGAGAATCATCGCTGCTACGGGCGATCAACTGGGCCTGGCCCGGCTCTCGCGGCTCGTTTGCGGCATTGACACTAATGTGTCACCCGTGTCACCGAGCACGCTACCGCCTCTCGTACCGCTCATTGGACATTTTCATGCGGTTGGCGCGACAGTCGGTACAGCTGAGGTCAATGGAGCGTCGCGATCTGCTGGCGGCAATATGCCGAACCGCTCCCATGCGGCAGAAAGACGCAGCCAAGCAGCAGGGTCGCGCACACCACCGGGAACTGATATCCGAACTGTGTAAACACGGTGGCGCCGTCCAGTAAGTGCACATGACCGACCATGGCGGATTCCACGAGTGCCGGTTGACGCGCTTCCAGCGCGCCCGTGGGGGCGATGACGCACGAAACGCCCGTAGCGCCACAGCGGATGAAATAGCGTCGGTTCTCGATCGCGCGAAGCTGCGCGAGGCGCAGGTGTTGTTCGAGCGTCAGCGCGCTGGGGAAGGCGGAGCCATTCAGGAGGCAAACCAGCAGCTGGGCGCCGGCGCGGGCCGTGTCCCGCGCGTGCCTCGCCACCATGTCTTCGTAACACATGAGCACTCCCACGCGGGGGCCGCCCATCAACGTCACGGGCCGGGGATCCTCCCCCGCCCGAAGCGGTTCCTCCAGCCCCATCAGTTCGCGCAGCCAGGGGAAGTGTTGTTGGCCGGGCACGTATTCGCCGAGGGGCATCAGGGCCCGTTTCCGATAGCGATCCATGATGCGTTCGTCGGGCCTCACGACGAGTGAGGTCTGGTAGAACGGTCCCGCTTCACCGCGGCCCGCGTCGTACCCTTTCGCTCCCGCCAGCAGTTCGCACGGAAGTCCCGCGGCCGGATGCGGATCGACTCGCGGCAACACCGACTTGGCCCGTGTCTGAATCTCATCATGGAATCCATCCAGGTCATGCCGGTAGGTTCCCAGCGTGGACTCCGGCCAACACACCAGGTCCAAGTCGTCCCCCAGGTTCTTCGTGAGCGTTTTCATGCGGGCGATGGAATCGTTCTGGCGCGGATCGACCTGCACGATGGCCACCCGCAGGGGATCACCCTGGCACGCTCGCTCGTTCCAAACCTGAAGCCGCTGCTGGCCCCAGGCCAGGACCATGGCTTGCAGCAGCAGCGCGCTGATCGCGTAGGCCAACAGTCCCGAGCCGACTTCGCGGTTGGCGGCTGCGCGACGCAGGTATTCGACCAGGGCCGCGGGCACGAGGGCCACGGCGAGGAAGCAGAAGCTGATGCCCGCCGCGCCGGTCCATTCGGCCAGTTGCAGCAGCGCCAGCCACGCCGTCTGGCTGTGGGCGATCGACCAGGGAAAGACTCGCGGCCAGTACGACTCCAGCAAGACCCAGGTAAGCGGCACGACCCACAGGAGCAGGCCGTGTCGACGCAGCTGCCGCGCACCGCACCAGCAGAGAATGCCAAACGGTATCGCCTCCCACGCCAGCAGCGCACCCAGCAGCAGGTAGTCCACGACGGGTGGGAAGTCCATGGTGGCATCCAGCGCACCGCGGCCCCAGTGGAAGGCGATGCCCAGGGAAAGGAATCCCATGGCGAATCCGTGCGCGAAAGCTTGCCGCGGTGCACGATAGGTCGTCAGCCACAGTAGCGCGGCCCAGCCCGCCCATGACATCGCATAGGCCTCGGGCCGCAACCAGCTCCATGCCACCGCGACACTGGTGCCTCCGCTGGCAACCAGCAGGCAGAGCGAATTCAACACCGAGTTGAGACGGGAGTCTGCTTCGGCTTCCCAGCGAAGCGGCGACGAGTCGATGGCTTGTACGGTTCCCACAGGAGTCCTCCGTCGGTTCGTTGAATCGTCGGCGAGTGTGGTGGCGTCCGGCCGTTCCGGGTCCCCAAGGACCAACACTCCCGCTTCATCGAGATGGCTCGATCTCGCGCGCCCGCTCGACCTGCGCTGCGCGAGCGAACCGTCGTCCGTATCCAAAGCAAGAAAGCACGCCCGCCTCCCCCGATGCCCAAGGAGACGAACGTGCTTTCCGCGTGGTGCATCCTGCCAGCTTCCGAGCTAATCCACCTCCAGCTCCGGCGTGTCGTCATCGTCGTCGTCCGTGACCGTGATCTTGACGGTCTTGCCCTTGTGGACGTCAACCTTCATCGTCTCAATCAGGGTCGGATCCTCCTCCAGCAGCGCGGCGTCGAACATCGCCACCACTTCGTGTTGCCCCGCCTTGACCTTGAAGTCTGCCGACTGGCCCGGGTTGAGGACCTTCCCGCCCTGGGCCTTGAACTCCTCCAGCGGATCCTTGGCGGCGATCACCTTGTCGAGGTCGATGTCGACGCCAACCGCCGCTTCAACATCCGCCGCGTTCTTGATGCGGATCTTGCTGTCCTTCTTCGTTCCGTTGCTCTCGCCCGCGAGGGCGGGCGCTCCCATCAACACCACCAGGGCCAGAATTGCACACAAACTTCTCATGATTGCTCTCCAGTTGTCACGGACTACCACTACCTAACCGCGGCGCTACACGTGAGGCCGCGGACCAATGCCTTGCTCCTGCCGCGTCCCTCAATCGTGGGACGCCGTATCGCCCAGTTCCTCGCCGCCCGCCTTGGTGCAGAGCCCCGCAAGGACGTTTGCGTCGATGCTCTCACCCAGGAACCCCACATGCGTGTCGGCGTAGGCCGCGTTGGCGCCGCCCGTGTGCGGGCTGGCGATCTCGCCTTTCAGTTCGTTCACGCCGCCGTTGCTCTGCAACACAATGCCCAATCCGTCGGCCCACATGCCATGCTCCTCCGCCTCGCGATCGGCCGACTCCGCGATCACCAGCGTGTGGCTGGTTCCGTCGCGGATGTCCTTTTCCCGGACGAGGCCCGGGTGGCGTCGATCCACGCGCACCAGGACTCCGCTCCGGTTCCCTTCACTCCAACGCGTGCCGGGAGCGAGCAGCGAGCCCTGCAAGCCGGCGTAGTCCGTGTCGCCGTCGAACTCCAGCACCGACGCCGGGCAGCGGAACACATCCACGACCTGACGCGCAACGATCGCGTTCACGGCTGGATCGTTCCAGCGCTGGTGGAACTGCAGGTTACGGGCCAGCTGGTCCTGTTCGAGGTGCGGCAGGATGCGGGCACTCCACGCATGGTGCCGTCGTTCGATCGCGTCGTCGCCGGGAGGAAACGCACCGCGGGCGTCGTGCGTCGCGATCAGTGCCACCGCTTGGTTGCGCAGATGGTTGCGGCACTGAGTCTGGTAGGCGGCTCCCCGACTGCTCTGTACGGCGGGCAGCAGGAGGAGCGCCATCGCGCCGATGCAGCCAATCACCACCAACAGCTCGACGATCGTGAAGGCCCGGAGTGGACGTGTGCGCATGGCTGGTTTCCAACAGAGATTCGGGGCGTGGATAACCTTTCGGGCGAGAGGGTTC
>CAZUJM010000090.1:0-21333 GCA_964620405.1 uncultured Pirellulaceae bacterium
GAATGCCGGACGAAGGTTTGCAACTACAAGGTTTGCAAGATGGTTCCGGAATGCCACACCAAGGTTTGCAACTACAAGGTGTGCAAGATGGTGGCTGAGTGCCACACGAAGGTTTGCAACTACCGCGTGTGCAAGATGGTGCCCGAGTGCCGGACCAAGGTTTGCAACTACAAGGTTTGCAAGATGGTTCCGGAATGCCGCACCAAGGTCTGCACCTACAAGGTCTGCAACATCGTGTGCGAGCAGTGCACGAAGGAAGTGCCCTACACGGTCTGCGTGCCGGTTTGCAGCACCAAGACCATCAAGGTTCCGAAGTGCGTCAGCCGCACGGAGTGCTACACGGCCACCCGTTGCGTGCGAAAGGTGATCTGCGAGCAGGTCCCCGTGAAGGTCTGCTGCCCCACGCCTTGCTGCGACCCCTGTGCAGGTGCTGATGACTCCTGCGACGCGGGCTGCGAGGCGACCTGTGGCGCCTAAGGTCGAGTGAATCACGGCGGTAACGCCGTCAGAGCCGAACTGGTCTGGCGTTCGAAGGGCGGCCTGGTCCGAAAGGATCAGGCCGCTTTTTTTGTTTCCGCCACGATCCAGGCCCGCTCGATGCGGATACCAGAACCATCCGCACCACGCTCAAGAGCTGGAATCCGCCACGAAATCCCCGGGAAGCCCACGCTCCCACGGCTGCCCCACCAGCCCCGGCTCGCTGGGCCATTCAAGCAAAAATATCAACTTTCATCTCGCGGCCCGAGAAGAAGCGGGCGCCGGATCCCCTCTCACGCGAGATTGTTCGCCCTGCTCCTGCGCGATGCCCGAGCGTGTCGCCTGCTTGCGGCCCGTGCGGCCCCCGCGGGACCACTTCGCTGCCTGCCTGGCTGCCCACATTCTTTTTCGAGGCACCCTCGAGTCGCGGGCATGGCCGAGTTCCCTGCAAGTCGTGGTCGAGACCGTGAATAAGCCGCAAAAAGACGCAGCAAAGCCGTTCGATGCGGCTTTCGGTTCCTTGACGCTCTGCGCACCCCTTGCTAGATTTCTCGGTTTATATTTACACGTCCGCAGCTCGCTCTAGGGAAGCTCCGGCTCCTTGGTCACTAGGTCCCTTGGTTCCATCCTGCCTCCCCGCGAACCGTGGGAGCGAAAACGTCGCCTTGCCCCCGGTCGTCCGACAACCTCCCGCGGTTGCCGAATACTGCGGTCAGGAGGCGGACAATTTCCGGTCCGTGGCTGGAAGGTCACGGAGGGCACGGATTTGAATCGTACCGCTTCGGAGCGCTCCCAATCGGGGTACCCGGAAGTGGAGTGGCTGGGGCCTCAACAGGTTCGCGTGTTGGTCGCGCGAACCAGTTGGAGGCGGCTGGCAGGGTTGCTCCGCACAGGCGAAGCGACCCAGGCGGATTCCGGACACAAATCACCTGTATTTGACTGAAACGGCGTCTCTGGGAAGTCCCGGAGGTCCGGGGGCAAGGAGCCCGCCGGAACTTCGGTGAACCACCTGGAGCGAATCGGCAGAAGACTTCAACAAGGAAACGATGTCATGGCAACTCGCAAGTCGTCCAGCCCCAAGTCCCAGATGATCTACTACTTTGGCCAGACACGCACGGACGGGAAGGCCGACCAGAAGCAACTGCTGGGCGGCAAGGGCGCGAACCTCGCGGACATGACCGGCATCGGCCTGCCGGTGCCCCCCGGCTTCACGATCACCACCGAGGTCTGCGCCGCCTACTACGAGCACGGCGAGAAGATGCCTGAAGGCCTCATGGACGAGGTCCGCAAGAACATCAAGACGCTGGAGAAGGAGCTGAGCAAGAAGTTCGGCGACAACAAGAACCCGCTGCTCGTCTCGGTCCGCTCCGGCGCTGCCGCTTCGATGCCCGGCATGATGAACACGATCCTCAACCTGGGCTTGAACGACGAGTCGGTGGTGGGCCTGGCCCAGGCGACGGACAATCCCCGTTTCGCCTATGACGCCTACCGCCGCGTCATCAACATGTACAGCGACGTCGTGATGGGCGTCGACCACGAGCACTTTGAAGAGGCCTTCTCGAAGATCAAGAAGAAGTACAAGGCCGTGCTCGACACCGACGTGCCGACCGAAGGCCTGATCGAGCTGTGCGCCGCGTACAAGGACGTCGTCCGCAAGTACGCCAAGCAGGACTTCCCGCAGGATCCGTACACGCAGCTGGAGCTGGCCATCAAGGCGGTCTTCGCCAGCTGGATGACGCCTCGCGCCGTGCGTTACCGCGAAGTGGAGAACATCCGCGGCCTGAAGGGCACGGCGGTCAATGTGCAGTCCATGGTGTACGGCAACATGGGCGATGACTCCGGCACGGGCGTCGCCTTCACCCGCGACCCGTCGACGGGCAAGAACGAGTTCTACGGCGAGTTCCTCATCAACGCGCAGGGCGAGGACGTCGTGGCCGGTATCCGCACGCCGCAGCCGGTCGCCGAGATGCCAAAGTGGAACAAGGCGATCCACAAGCAGCTGCTGGAGATCAAGACCAAGCTGGAGCAGCACTATCGCGAGGTGCAGGACATCGAGTTCACGATCGAGAAGGGCAAGCTCTACATGCTGCAGACCCGCACCGGCAAGCGGACGGGCGCGGCGGCGGTGAAGATCGCCTGCGACCTCGTGAAGGAGAAGCTGATCGACGAAGAGACCGCCCTGCTGCGGATCCCGGCCGGTGACCTGACGCAGCTGCTGCTGCCCGGCTTCGCTCCCGCCGCCCGCAAGGCGGCCCAGGTGCTGACCCGCGGCCTGCCCGCCTCGCCGGGCGCCGCCGTCGGCAAGCTGGCTTTCACCGCCGCCGAGGCCGTGGAGCGGGCCCATGCGGGCGAAGCGGTCCTGCTGGTCCGCAAGGAGACGAGCCCCGAGGATATCGACGGCATGCACACCGCCGCCGGCCTCCTCACGCGCACGGGCGGCATGACCAGCCACGCGGCCGTGGTCGCCCGCGGTTGGGGTCGCTGCTGCGTCGCCGGAGCCGGTGAAGTGATCATCGACGAGAAGGCTCGCAAGATCACCGTCAACGGCAAGGTCTTCACCCACAACGACACCCTGTCGCTCGATGGCTCCACCGGCGAAGTCATGGTGGGCGCGATCGCCACGGAACAGCCCGAAATGTCTGGCGACTTCGCCAAGGTCATGAAGTGGGCCGACAAGTATCGCCGCCTCGCCGTCCGCACCAACGCGGATACGCCCGAGGACTCCCAGCGCGCCCGTGACTTCGGTGCCGAAGGCATCGGCCTCTGCCGCACCGAGCATATGTTCTTCGAGGAAGGACGCATCGGACCGATGCGAGAGATGATCGTCGCCGAGACGAAGGAGGACCGCGAGAAGGCGCTGGCCAAGTTGCTGCCCTTCCAGCGCGAGGACTTCGAGCAGATCCTCACCGCGATGAAGGGCCTGCCCGTCACCATCCGCCTGCTGGATCCGCCGCTCCATGAGTTCCTGCCGCACGATGCCAAGAACCAGGCGGAACTCGCCAAGGTCCTCGGCATCACGCCCGCCAAGCTCAAGGCTCGCGTCGACCAGCTGCATGAAGCCAACCCGATGCTCGGCCACCGCGGCTGCCGTCTCAGCGTCACCTACCCCGAAATCCTCGTGATGCAGGTTCGCGCCATCGTTGAAGCGACGATCAACTGCAAGAAGGCTCGCGTCGACGCGCGGCCCGAAATCATGATCCCGCTCATCGGCACCGCCGCCGAACTCCGCGTGCTCCGCAAGCTCGCCGAGGAAACCCTGGCGACGGTCTGCAAGGAGAAGAAGGTCACCGGCAAGCTCGATATTCCCATCGGCACGATGATCGAAATCCCCCGCGCCGCCCTGACCGCCGATGAAGTCGCGACGCACGCCGACTTCTTCAGCTTCGGCACCAACGACCTCACCCAGATGACCTTCGGCTACAGCCGCGACGACGTGAACACCTTCCTGCCGGACTACCTCCGCCAGGAAATCCTCCTCGTCGACCCGTTCCAGTCGCTTGATACCACCGGTGTCGGCCAGCTGGTTGACATGGCTGTCCGCAAGGGACGCTCGGTCGCCGAGGGACTGAAGTGCGGAATCTGCGGCGAGCACGGTGGCGACCCGGCGTCGATCCAGTTCTGCCACAAGGTCGGGCTGAACTACGTCAGCTGCTCGCCCTTCCGAGTGCCCATCGCCCGCCTGGCCGCCGCGCAGGCAGCGCTCCGCAACCCGGTCGCCTCGGGCAAGAAGAAGTAGGCGACCCACGCCCGGTTTCGCGCCGGATCACGGTTCGCGTCCAACCTCCAACCGCCCGTGGAACCCCAGGTTTCGCGGGCGGTTCTCATTTGGAGCCGCAACCAATCCGCAGAAGACGGCTCCACTGAAAATGAAGCCGCAGCACCCGCCAACGATGCCATCCGTCGCATCGCATCGGGATGCCCTCCCGACAGTTCTCAGGCGGCGTGGCGAGCGGCCGTCGTCGGAGTCGAGGTGGAGTCCGCGGCAGTTCCCTCTTCGGCGGTCTGCGGCGTGTACAGCTTGAGCGTCGCCCGCTTCGGAACCGAACGCTCGGTCACGCAGCCTCGCTTGGAAGTCGCCAGGAACTGGTGGAAGGAACTGGCCGGGCCCTGCGGGAACTCGGCCCGCAATCGCTCCAGCGTCTCCTCCCAACGCAACCCCATGCGGAAGGCCACGCGATACGCGGCCTTCAACGCCTGCAGGTCGCTCGCCGTGAATCCCGCGCGTCGCAGGCCCACGACATTCAACCCCACGATCATGCTCGAGAGTCCGTCGATCGTTACATACGGCGGCACGTCCTTGGTGATGTGGGCCTGCCCGCCCACCATGGCCAGCGAGCCCACACGGCAGAACTGGTGCACGGCCGACGCCCCCGACATGAAGGCCCGGTCGCCCACTTCGACATGCCCCGCCAACAGGACGTTGTTCGCCAGGATCACGTGGTTGCCCACGCGGCAGTCGTGCGCGATGTGCGCGGCGACCATCAGCAGGTTGTCGTCGCCAAGCACCGTCTCCGCCGAGGCCGAGAGCGCCCGGTGAATCGTCACCTGCTCGCGAATCATGTTGCGGGCACCGATCCGCACCCGCCCGGCGGGCCCCGAGGGACTCTTGTGCTGCGCCAGTCCGCCCAGCACCGCGTGTTCGCACACCCAGTTGCCGGGTCCCATCACCGTGCCCGCCTTCACCACCACATGGTTTTCCAGGCGGCACCCAGCCCCGAGTTCCACCTCGTCCTCCACCACACAGAAGGCGCCAATCTGGACGTCCTCCGCCAGACGGGCCCGGGGACTGATGCAAGCGGTCGGGTGGATGTCGGGCACGACGCGTCTCCTGTCCGTGGTCGAGGGGGTAGCAAGGTCCACTGCGGGTATCGGCCAGCTTGACCCTGCCGGTTAAAACGATTTCTCCGAAACTTCTTGATCCAACGACTGCGATACGGGAGTCTGCCAGCATCGGCCAAGCAGTCAAGTCGGCCAGCCTTCCCGGACGACGCGTGTGCCAGACGGCCGGGTACGCCGCCAGCAACCATCCGCAGGAGCCCCTCCATCGATTAGAATGGCAGACCCGCTCCTTCGACTGCTCGGCTGCCTGGCCGCATGGCTGCTCGGCCGCTTGGCTGCCTGGCCATACAGAGAGGCAGAACAGCACGGGTGGTGCCAGCAAGCTTCTCGCCCAAGGGCGTCGGCCACTGCACCTATCCGGCGGGGCCCGCGGTTGCCGCTGGCCGCTGTCAGCGGTTGTTCCGGCGGTCGATGACGTCGCCTCCCCCGGCTTACCAGCGTCCAAAAACCACCCCAACCACCTTGAACCCCCTGGGGACCCCACCATGGAACCGATCGATACGATGTACGCGGAAGCCGAGAAGCTCAAGGACGAAGGACAGCACGAAGCGGCCATAGCTCGGCTGCAGCAGTTGCTGGAGAGCGACCCGAACCATGTCCTGTCGCACCTGGCGCTCGCAGTCCTCTACGGCAAGGTGGGTCGCCCCGCCGACTCGGTGAAGCATGGGCAGCGTGCGTGCGAGATCGACAACCAGGATCCGTTTAACTTCGTGGCGATGAGCGTCACGTATCAGCGAGCCTGGGCGGCCACGCAGGACCAGCAGTACATCCGCCTCGCCGAAGATGCCATGGCCCGCGCCCATGAGCTCCAGAATCGCGCACCCCGGTAGCATCGAGGCAGCGAGCCGCGCGGCGTCTCAGGACACCAGGCTTTCCCAGGCGGAGAGCAGCGAGTCGCTGGCTCGATCCACTTCCTCGACGGAAGTTGTCCACCCGAGGCTCAGCCGCACGGTACCGCGCGCCGCCTCGGGTTCCAGCTGAATCGCGGCCAGCGTCGCGGACATCGAACTGCCCCCGCTATGGCAGGCCGCGCCGGTGGAGGCGTACACATTCGCGGCGCGTTCCAGCAACTGCTGGCCGGCTACACGCGGAAAATTCACGCTCAGCGTGTTCGGCAATCGCTCCACGGGATGGCCATTGAACGTCAGTTCCTCGCCGATTCCCTCACGCAACCGCGCGTAGAGTCGATCGCGACGTTCGGCGAGGTGGGCCGAGTTTTCGTCGGTCGAGTGGTTGGCGAGCCGCGCGGCTTGGCCGAAACCGACGAGGGAGGCGACGTTCTCCGTTCCCGGCCGCAGCCCGCGTTCATGTCCGGCGCCATGCAGCAGGGGCCGGATCGGCGTACCACGCCGCACATATAGCGCACCCACGCCCTTGGGCGCATACATCTTGTGCCCCGCGAGGGTCAGCAGGTCGACGCCCAGTTCGTTCACGTTCACACGGACTTTCCCGGGCGACTGCGAGGCATCGGTATGGCAGAAAACGCCCCGCTCCCGGCAGACCTGCGCGATCTCGCGAATCGGCTGCAGCGTCCCGATCTCGTTGTTCGCATGCATGACGCTCACCAGGATCGTGTCGTCCCGGATCGCCTCCGCCACCTGCAGCGGATCCACGCGGCCCCAACGGTCGGTCGGCACCACCGTCAATGCACACCCCATGCGTTGCAGGTAGTTGGCCGGAGCAGCCACGGCGGGATGCTCGACGGCCGACACGACGAGGTGTCCGGAGTACCCGTCCTCATCCTCCATGATGCCCTGGAGTGCCAGGTTGATGCTTTCGGTGCCGCCGCTGGTAAAGAAGATCTCGTCCGTATCCGCTCCAAGCAGCTCCGCCACGCGTTCCCGCGCGTCCTCCACCGCCTGGTAGACGGCGGTCCCCATCGCATGGCGGCTCGAAGGATTCCCGTAGTGTTCGACCAGAAAGGGCATCATCGCTTCCAGCACGCTGGGAGCGATGGGGGTGGTCGCGTTGTAGTCGAGGTAGATGGGGCGCATCATCGAAGCCATCCTGGAGGAATACGCCTCTGGAGAATAGCCGATGGCCTCCCACGGGTCCATCGGCGGTGGAAAACGGCCGGTTACTCCGGTCGTTCGCTGGAGGTGGCTTGGGTGGTTTCGCTGAGCGTCTTGCGCAACTGTCGGAAGAGCGCGACTTCGGCAGGCGAGAGTTCATTCTCACTCAAGCCCAGGTCCATCGCCCGCTTCATCGCCTCCGCCGCCGCCTCCAGGTTCTGGCTCTTCGCTTCCGCCAACGCCAGGTGGAAATAGGTCGAGGCCGTTCCGTCGCCACCCGACACCGCCTCTCGCAGGTCCTTCACGGCCAGTTCCGCCTGGTTGCTTGCCAGGTAAGCCAGGCCGCGTGTATCCAGGAAGTCGCTCCGCGGTCCCAACTGCTGGATCGCGTCGCCAATGGTATCCAGGGCTTTCTGGCCCTGGTTGGAGATCGCGTACCCATAGGCCAGGTTGTTGCGGATCACCGCCTGCTGGAACTGGTTCAAGGCCGTATTCTTCAGCAGTTCCACATACAACGATTCCAGCTTCTTATAATCCTGCCGGATATCATAGTAGTCCACTTCGCTCCACGACACGGCCAGCGGATCGAGACTCGAAGTCCGCAGCAGGTCGAACCAGCCGGCCACCTTGCCGAACAGCGGGCTGTCCTTCGGCAGGAACCGCCGCTGGGCTCGCAAGCCGTTCAGGGCAATGCCCAGGTAGTACTGCGTCGCCTCGTTGTCCTTCGCCGCGACGGCCTTCTTGATCTCGCCCTCCGCCGCATCCAAGGCCTCGCCCAGCTTGCCGGCCTTCGGATACCGCGTCAGGAACTCGATGTACGCCGGCTTCTGCCCGGGACTCTGCTGAACCAGTTTCTTCCACTGCGTATCAGCGAGCTTGAAGAAGCTGGGATTGTCCTTGCCGAGTTCCTCGAGGATCTGCACCGAGGAGGGCAGGTCCAGCTTGCTGGCCGAGACGGCGCCCAGCAACAGCTTGGCGGCGTCTTTCTCCTTCTTCTGCTTCGTGAGCAGGATCGCGCGGAAACGAATCGCGGCGGGCGTGTTCGGATCGAGCTTCTGCAGCCAGACCGCCGCGTCCGAGAACTCATTCGCCTCCAGCAGCCACTCCACGTAGGAGGCCAGAAACTGCGCGTTCTGCGGATTGGAGGTGACGATGTTCACCATCAGCCGCTTCGCGTCTTCCCAGCGTCCCTCGATCTTGTAAAGATACGCCAGCACCTCCGTCTCATTACCCGTCAGCTTGCGCTGCAGCTGGATCTCATTCAAGCGAGCGATCGCCTTCTGCCGCGAGGCGGCTTCCGCGCGGCGGGCCGAGTAGCCGAGCCACAGCAGCTGGTCTTCCTCGGTCAGTTCACCCGTCTCGGGATCCTTGTTCTCCTCCAGCAGCTTGAGCGCCGCCTGGAAGTCCTGGTAGTTCCCGCTCTTGTTGAGGATCTGGGCCTTCACGCGGCGCGCCCAGAACAGGCTGTCGCGATCCACGGCCGAATCGCCCTTGGCGGAAGCGATCAGTGAGTCCAGCGCGGAGGTCGCGCTGTCGCTGCGGTTCAGCGCCATGTGCAGCAGGATCTTGTTGCGGAGCAGCACCGGGTCGTTCGGCTGATTGGCGAGGCCGCGGTCATAGGCCGCGACCGCCTCCTCCAACTTGCCGACCGTCACGTAGCACTGGCCGAGCAGCAGCGGCAGCTCGGCCGCGTCCACGTTCCCTTCAATCTTCGCAATCGCCGCCTCGGCATCCGCCTTGCGGTCCAGTTCCACCAGGGCTCGCACATAGAGCAGATAGGCACGCGCTCGTTTCGGGTCGACGGAGATCAGGGCTTCCAGCGTCTTGCGGGCTTCGTCCGCATGCTTGGTCGCCGCTTCCACCTCCGCCCGCAGCAGCAACTGCTCCGGGTCCTTCGTGCCGTCCGGCACGGCCTTCGTGATTCGTTCGTAAGCCTTCTCGGGATCCTGCGACAGGAGCACGCGGATTTCCGAGAGGATGTCGCCGCCCGCGCGCTGGCCTTCCGGCAGCTGGGCCAGGTACCGGGACGCATCCTCCATCCGCCCCAACTGCGTCAGCAGGTCGACCATCTTGCGGAGCATTCGCGGTTCACCGGGCCGACGAGCCAGCGCCTGCTCCAGCGATTCCACCGCCCGATCCTTGTCACCGCGCAGGATCTGAACATCGGCCTGCAAGGCATAGACCGGGCCGAAGTCGGGCCGGGCCAGGCGGATCTTCTCGACCATGTCCGCCACATCGTTGAGCGACGACTTGTCGCGTTTGCCAAGCTGCATCTCGCGGACGGCCCGGGTCGCCTCCATCATCAGCGTCTCGGACGAGGTCGCGCCGGTGAACCGTCGGACCTCCTTGGTCATCTCGTCCATCGTCGCATCGTCGCCCGCCGCCATCGCCAACTCGAACACCAGCTGGCGGATGTACATATTGTTTTCATTGCCCGGCTTCGCCAGCAGTTTGCGCCACATCTCGATCGCCTTCGCGGGCATGCCGGCGCGATCGTACATCATCGCGAAGGACTGCCAGAGCTGCGTCTGCTCGTCCGACGAGAGCTTGTCGACGTTCGTCTCCAGCTTCGCCAGCTCCTCCGCCATCTTCTCGCCGCCGATCTCCGTGATCCGGTCCGCCCGCGCCGTCCGCAGCTCCACCGAATCGCCAAAGGTCTGCGAGACCTGCTGCAAGATCTTCAATCCCTGCTCGGGATCCTTCGTGAGTCGGTTCAGGAACATGTAGAACGGCTGGTGCCGCGGGAACTGCGTCACCGCCCGCTCAGCTCGCTTCCGCGCCTCCGCCAGATCGTCCTTCTGGATCAGCATGTCGATGCGCAGCTGCTCCTTCGACTCCGGCGCGAGATCCTCACGCTTCAACAGCGCGGCCGTCATGCGGTCGACTTCCTTCCAGTCCCGACGCTCGGGCGGAAGCTGACGCTGCTGCAGGATCCGCAGCTGGTAGATGCGCCCGAAGACAAGCTCCCGACCCTGAGGCGTCAGGTCCTCGCTCCGCGACATCAGGTCGAGGTAGATCCGCAAGGCCTCCTCAAGGTTGCCCTGGGCCTGCATCGCCTCGGCGCGAGTCAGCAGCTGATCGCCACTTACCTTGTCCCCCTCTTCACCCGGCAGCAGCCCCGGCAGCTTATCCCACTGCCCGAGGCGTTTGTAGCCGTCGGCCAGCATCCGCACGGCACGGTTGCGAAGCGTCTGGTTGTAGTCGAGCAACGGCAGGAGCTTCTCCAGCGACTGCACGGCCGTGGGATAGTCGCCCTTGGCCATCGTCATGCGGGCATTCAGCAGCTGGATGCGGGCCATGTCCACGTTCGACTTGATCGACAACCGCTCGATCGTGTCCTCGGCCTCCTTCAGCTGCCCCAGTTCCATCTGCAGGTTGGCTCGCATCCACATCAGGTCGGACTGCAGGCGAATCTTCTCCAGCCCCGCGTCCACCACCTTTAACGCCTCGGTCATCTCGTTCCGCTGCACGTACATGTCGCCCAGGCCCGCGTACATGCGCGGATCTTCCGGGTACTTCTCAATGCCGCGCTTCAGCAACTGCTCGGCTTCCTCGAACTTGCGGTTCTGCATGGCCATGCGAGCCGACGAGACGATCACTTGCGCGTCGTCCGGCGCGATCTTCAGCGCCTCGGCAATGTCCTTCGCGATCCGTTCCTCCTGCTTCGGATCCGCCTGCTGCACGAACGCCGCGCGGCGCAACAGCGGCTGCGCCGAATCCGGATTCGCCTCAACCATGCGATCCAGGACCTTCAGCGGAATCGTCAGGTCGTTCTCCCGCGTCTTCTCCTTCAGGATCAAGCCCGCCAGCATTTCGTAGGCGCCGACCTCTTTGGGAGCCGTCCCCTCGCCATCAAATTCATTCGTGGTCGCGTTGAATCCGACCATTCCAGCGAGCTTCTCGATCGCCGGGTCGACCTGCGAGTCCTGGTAGAGACAGCGGGCCAACATGACTTCGTCGGCCGATGTCAACTGGTTGGCAGCGGCCAGCGTCTGGGAGTGCTCAATCGCATCGGCCCACCGCCCCACGCTCGCATTGAACTCAAACCCCTCGCGCCGCAGCCCCGTGTCCTCGGGATTCTCGCGAATGGCCGCTTCCAGCGCCTGCAGCAGCTTGTTCAACTCGCGCACATCAATGCTATCCGCCGACATCGCCTGCTCGCGCGAAACCTTCAGCAGCGTCTTGAGCTGCGTCAAGTCCTTGGGCTGGTGCTGCAGGTAGCGACGCAGCAGCTTGACCTGCTCCTCGACGTCGCCGTCCGCCCCCGCCTTCTCGGACCGGGCCAGCAAGCTGCTGACACTCCGACCCATCTGGTACCGGTGCAGGAAGTGCACGCCCACGGCGGAAAACAGGGTGCCGAGTATCAGACCGATGACCAGGCGTGTATTGAGTTTCTTCATGGTTCTCGTCGCGGAAACAGAAGTTCAAAATCCAGGGGGCGAAAAGCCCTTGGAGACAACTGGGAGGAAACCTGCCTTGCGTTCGGGGAACCGGCCTTCGAGGTGCGTCGCCGCAGCAACCGCCCACGGAGCGTGTCACCCACGCGATGCCATCGGTCCCGATCCGTGACCGAGCCCTTCATCGCGGGTATCCCCCTACCGTTCATAGCCCGCAATCCCCCGCGCGGCGGAACAATCGCGAAGCGGGCATCACTCGCTACCGTCCTGCAGACGCCCCCCAAACTGCGAGCCGCAAGCCCAAGGCCCGAGGCCGAAGCATCCGGCCTCTCTCCCCGGGCAAAGCTCCTTGGAGGCAACTTTCCATGGGGCCCGCAGTTTTCCACGGTGGCCCGCAGTGGCGAGTTCGCCGCGTGGCCCCTCGCAACCCGCCAGCAACCCGCCAGCTGCCAGCATTGTACGACGCGTCGATCGTCGCAGGTCGTCCCACCCGACTCATCCTAAGCGTCGTGGCATTCGTGTCAAACGGCGTGAGCACTCGTCGCACGCGGTTCCCGCAGGACGCGCATATCCAGGGAACATCGCCGAGCGACGGCCCCGCGCGCGGTCACCGCATTCCTCTATTAGGCGGAGGCGGCTTCGCACCCTCCGCCGACGCCCCCCACTCCCCCTCCCTGCTGCCAATTCACTGCTAGCCGCCCGTTTTCCCTGCCACAGTGAGACCCCGGGCAATCTGCGTTCACCCGGAAACCCGGGGGCCTCAACAAATTCCGAGAAGATTTTCCGACGGACTCAAAGATCGCGTCACATTGTGCCGATTATTCCGGCTGTAGCGGTCCAACAGCCCGCGCAAGGATTGACCTGATCTCCCCTCTCGTCCTGAGGAAAGCCGACATGCCCGTCTCCGGCCGTCTACAAAAGCCGTGGATTCACGCCCTGCACGCTGCCCGCCTCGCGGTGCTGTGCCTGGGCCTCCTGATCACCAGCGGGTGCGCCTCGTTGAATACGGGATCTGCCGAACAGAATCCGACGGAGCTGGGGACGCACCCCCAGTTGGCACCCGTCATGGACGGCCCGGTCCTCGATGAGACGGGCCAGGTCACGGGCGAGATTCAGGCTCCGACCATGAGCCCTCCGTCCGAACTGGCGAAGGTGTCGCTGCCGCGATACCGCGTCGCTCCGCCGGACATCCTCGTGATCCAGTCGATCCGACTGTTCCCGAAGGCTCCGTACTACATCCAGACCTCTGACTTCCTCCAGATCGTCGTACCGGGCACTCCGCCCGACGCCCCGCCGATCGGTGGTCCGTTCCAAGTCGACTCCACCGGCATGGTGAACCTCGGCGCCGGCTACGACTCCGTGAAAGTCGCGGGCATGACGATGGAAGAGGCCCAGGCGGCGATCGCCAAGCACCTCTCTCGTCTGCTCGGAACCGCCCAAGTGTCGGTCGCCCTCCTGCAGGCCTCGGGCGTCCAGCCGATCCAAGGCGAGCACCTGATCGGACCGGACGGCTACATCAACCTTGGAGTCTACGGCAGCGTGTACGTCGCCAACATGACGGTCGATGAAGCACGCCTGGCCATCGAGAAGCAGCTGGAGAACTACCTCGACCAGCCCAAGGTCTCCGTCGACGTCCTCATCTACAACAGCAAGTTCTTCTACATCGTGACGGAGGGAGCCGGATTCGGCGACAACATCGTCCGCATTCCGATCACCGGCAACGAAACCGTACTCGACGCCCTGGCCCAGGTCGGCGGCCTGCAGCAAAGCTCCAGCAAACGCATCTGGATCTCGCGGCCGGCCCCCAAGGACTCCCAGTGCGACCAGATCCTGCCCGTGGACTTCGCCGCCATCACCCGCGGAGCCTCCACCGGCACCAACTACCAACTGCTGCCTGGCGACCGCGTGTTCATCGCCGAAGACCGACTCCTGGCGATCAACTCCTTCGTCACCAAGGTCATCAACCCGGTGGAACGCATGTTCGGCTTCTCCCTGCTCAGTGCCCAGACCGTGCAGTTCATGCAGCGGTTCCCGCGAGGCAGCTACACCTTCTAGCCTGAACTCGCTGGCCTAAGTCCCCATGAGCTGGCCGGACCTGACAGAGGCCGGCCAGCCTCCTCGCAAAACCAACCGTGAATCAGCAGGACTCCCCGCCGCGGCCCCCGCGGAAATCGACAGAACTCAAGCGACCGGCCTGAAGCGGCCACCTGGTACGCACCGCTTCCTAAGCACCTCCGAGTGAACACCTCCGAGTGAACACCGCCGACGGACTCCCACAAAACAACGACGGACGCTCGCCCCACGCGACGTCCCTTCCCCCTCGAACACGATACGGTTTGCCTTCGACAAAGGAACCTGTGATGGTACGACGCATTCACCGAGCCCTGTTCATGACTGGCGGACTCGTCTCACTGCTCAGTTCCTGGACGGTCGACGCCCAGACGATGCGGCCACTTGGGTTGCACCCCGAGACGGTGGCCCAGAGCAACTGTGAGCTGGGCAACTGCCAGCCGCGCACGCTGAGCTACGGCTACTATCGCGAGAACTGGCGGCGGTGGCCCGAAGAGCCGTCCACGCCGACGGTGACCAACAGCCTGTCGCCGTACGCGAAGCCGACCTTGGACCATCTGTCGGTTCCGCAGTCCGCCGTGCCCGATCCGCGCGACGAGGCTTCGCCCAACCAGCGTCATCGTCCCGGCTCCGGCCTCAACGTCGTCACGCCGCCGACCGCCGCGCCGCCGTCGACCGGTTCCCTGCTGGACGGCAACGGAGCCAGCGGCCGCGAGCCGGCCGCTCCCCCGGACCGCATTCCGCTGGGAGGCTCCTCGCCCTCGCCCGCCAACGGTGGGTCGGCGCTGGAGCCGACCGAGCCGCTGCCGTCGCTGCCGGACGAGCCGGAGTCGGACGTGCTGCCGAGCCCGGAGGCGACGGAGGAGCCGAAGACGGACGACGCTCCGTTCTTCCCAAGTGCGGAGGAGGCGCCCGAGTCGGCTCCGGAGGCGAACGAGGCCGCTCCGCCTGCCGAACAGCCGGGCGAGCCGGGCAGCTCGGAAGAGGCGCCGGAGGACCTGTTCGACGACCTGCCCGACCTGGGTCAGTCGAGCCCGGAACGAATTCGCCGCTACCGCAACGAACGCACCAGCCAGTACCGCTCCGCCGATGACTCCCGCGCGGTCGCTCGCACCAAGACCCGCAAGCCCTCCAGCTCGCAGGCCGTCGCCCGCTCGAAGGCGCCGAGTCGCAAGCCGGCCCGCACGGACGGCTCCTCGGCGGTGCAGCCCGCGTCCTTCCAGGAGACCTCGGGAGCCCGCAGCAATCCGCTGCGTTCCAAGACCTCGGCCAAGCCGGCCGTGCAGCGGCCCGCGGACGATCACCCGCTGTCGTCAGGCCGCCGAGCCGCTTCGCAGCGGGAAATCGAACCGGTGGAGTTCCTGGAGACGGAAGAGGCCGAGTTCGCGACCGACTATGAGGTCGAGGAGCCGCGTCGCGACAGCGGCCGGACTCGCGTTCGACGCCTCGAGGAGAACGCGTCGAACGTGGCTTTCGCCGAGAAGTCGTCGCAGGACGAGGAACCGGTCGTTCGCCCTGCCAACTCGCACGACAATCCGCTGCGTATCCGCTAAGACGCAGCGGCCGGCTCTCAACGCGTCGTCAACCGGCGCAGGCGGCTCAGCAGCCGCGGCAGTCCTTCGGAGACCGGGCCTGGCTGGAGCAGGTCGGTCCGGGTAACTCGATCCACCGGCCAGGAGCTGGCCGGCGCCGGCACCTGCAGCGAAGCGATCGCGCGGCGACGCAGCATCTGGACCGAGCAGCTGGAGGACGCGCTGCGCGTGTCCCAGGCGGTCGCCGCCACGCGGGATCCGCGCGTCGACCGCGACAGCGACTCGGGTCGCGACTGGGCCATCACCAGCTCCTCGTCGTCGCGAATGTCCCACAGCTGGCGAACCGCCGACGGGCTGAACGGAGTCGAGGGGTCGTGCATGAAAACGATCTCGCCCTCCGTCGCCGGAATGGCCGCCTCCAACGCTTCAAACGAGTCACGCAGGTCGGTGCGATCGAGCAGACGAACCTGCGGATACTCCCGCTCCAGTTCCAACGCCACTTCCCGCGTGTCGTCGCTGGAACCGTAGTCGACCACCAGGATGTCGAAGACGTTTGTCAGCTCCGTGAGCACCTCCAGGATCGTGTGAACTCGATCGCGGAGTTCTACCTGCATGTCCCGCACGGGCAAAATGAAACTCACCGAAGGGCTCAAGGGACCGTCCTTCCTTAGTTCGCGAACTGGTTGGGGCATCGCCTGCTGACTGGCAAAGTCGTGATCGGTCGCCTGCCGGTAGAAGCTGCAGGCATTGCTGTGGCAGCCCTGTTGTGCACCTCACGCGAGCCTTACCGATTCTAATGCCTGCACAAGCGGGGGCGTCTCACCAAGGCCCATCGGCGGCCCGCGGACAACCGTTCCCGACGCGGCGGTAACTGGCGACTCGTGCGGAATCGCGATATCCTGACGCCTCGCGGCGAACCGGCCCCGGAGCAGCAGACGAAGGCTCCCGGCCAGGCGGCATCACGCACGCCGCTTCCACGCCCTTCCCTGAAGTCCGAAAGGATCCACACCATGAGCGCCGAAGCCCGCCTCGCCCAGCTGAACATCCAACTCCCACCGGCACCCAAGCCAGGCGGCGTCTACAAGCCCGTGGTGATCGTCGATTCGATGTGCTACGTCTCCGGCCATGGACCGCTGAAGTCGGACGGCACGCTGATCATCGGACGCGTGGGCGATACGCTGACGCAGGCCGAGGGCTACCAAGCGGCACGACAGACGGGACTGGCCCTGCTCGCGACGCTCCGCGCCCAGCTCGGCAGCCTCGATCGCATCCAGCGCGTCGTCAAGCTGCTGGGCATGGTGAACTGCACCGACGACTTCGGACAGCAGCCGGCGGTCATCAACGGCTGCAGCGAACTGTTCGCGGAAGTGTTCGGCGTGGAAGACGGCGTGGGCGCCCGCAGCGCCGTCGGATTCAACGCGCTGCCCGGCGGCATTGCCGTGGAGATCGAAGCCATCGTCCAGCTTCGCTCGTAAGCGGCTTTGTTCCGGCCGCGCGACCCGGCTGCGGACCGGGGGAGAGATCCGCGCCGCCTGTTGACCTTCCCTCGGGCGGCGTGAGCCGTACTCGTCGGCCGCCCGGTCACGGAAGCCTCGCGAACTCAGCGAGCCGCGTTCGTCGACGACCTCAACCGAGCTTCCCATTCCCGCGCCGACTGCGACCAGGCGTCCTGGTCCTGGGGAGTGTCGGGGACGGGCCGCGGTGCGACGGCAGGTTGCGCGGAAAGAGCACGCGGGGAAACGCCGCTCACGGGCACGGCCGATGGCGGTGCCACCACGCGTTCTGGATTCAGGCGACGCACGACGGGCACACGCAACTGCGTCATCTGGCGATTGCCCTGGTCCGTGCGTTCCTGCAGCAGTTGGTCGAGGAACCCGCGCGACGGTCGCTCCAACACCACCACCTGGCTCTTGGCATTCGGATCCATGCGCGGCCGGATGATGCAGATGACTTCGGCCCCCTGCGCCTGCAGCTGCGCGATGTTGGCATCCAGGGCAGCAGCCGCGGGCAACTGCCCAGCGGCCAACGACTCAGCGGGCAACTGCCCAGCGGCCAACGACTCAGCGGGCAGTGCAGCCCCCGCGGCGCGCGGAGCACCCGCGGCGGCCATGGTCATCTCCGGGGGACTCAGCGAACGTGGAACGGCCCCGCCGCGCGGTACGCCCGGGATGCCGGGCAGCGTGCCTGGACGAACCTCCCGCTCGGTATTCTCCGTTGCTCTCTGCCCGGTGGCGCCATCCAGTCGCGGGCGGTTACCCTGCATGGTCGGCGGCGAAGAACTCGCCAGCGCCGTGGAATCCTGGCCTCGATAGATGAAGGCCAGGTTCGCTTTGTCGAGGTGCTTGTGGATCGACGGATACGCGGCGTAGATGCCTTCCTTGCGTTCCGGGTCGGCGGCATTGCAGACGCCGACCAGATAGCCATCGTACGTGAACAGCCCGCCGCCGCTGCGGCCATCCATCGGCTCGCCTTCCACCACCAGGTTCTCCGGACCCAGGTACTGGTTGATGGACCGCAGGGAGCCGCGCATCACCGTGGGTTCCGCGCCGCGGTTGCAGCCCATGCTGAACAACGGCTGGCCCTTGGCTACCTCATGGGCAGGCCCCGCCACTCGGACCGCTCGCACGGGAGTGGAGGTCTGAATGGCCACCAGCGCCACATCGCGGTCCAAGTCACATTCGATCAGCTCGCCCCTCACCGGACTCGCGCTGCCGGCACCACACAGCTCCACATGGATCCGGCCTTTGCCTTCCGAGTCGCGGAAAATGTGTCCGCAGGTGAGGATCAGCGCTTCGGAGCCGTGTACGTCGACGATGGTGCCGCTGCCGAACGACTGTCCGTTGGGATCTTCGACGCGGAGCCGTACCGTGGCTTCCAGGGCGCGTCGCTCAAGCGACGCGTGATCCAGGGCGGGAGCTTGCTGCGCGGGACGCGCCGGCGTGGCTCCCGTCGCACGGGCTGGCGCCGATCCCGCAGCCGCCCCACCAGCCGCCCCAGCAGCCGATCTGGTGGCTGCCAGCGGCGAAGCGGGAGGCATGGGGCGACCAGCGACCGCGTTTTGGACATGGGGCCACAAGGCTTCGGACGTCGTCGCCCCCTTGATCCGGTCGACCACCTTCCCGCGGGACACAATCAGGATCGTAGGCACTTGGGTGATGCCGTAGTGCTTGGCGACGTCGATCTGGTCGTCCACGTCCACCTGCGTCACGCGATATCCGCGCGCTCGCACTTCTTCCATCAGCGGATCCATCTCACGGCACTGGTCACACCATCGCGCCGTGAACTCCACCAGTTCCACACCCGCTGCGGCGTTCTCCGTCGCAGCCGCGTTCATCGACCCCGCCAGTCCCGGCGACGAAGGCCGCCCCGGTTCGCCCAGTTCGCCCGCCTCACACCACGCACCCGGCACGACCAGCGTTGCCAGAACCGCCCATGTCTGCAGCCTCTTCATCGCTTGTCCTTCCTCCATGAATTCCGGGCAGCGAATGCCCCGAGTCGTGGGTTCCGACCACCCAGGTTCGAACGGATGCCGGAGCCCCGCTGGTCGCCTCCGCGATTCCTTTCGCGAGAGCGGCCCACGCATGAATTCACGCGGAGGCCGGTGACGAGCGGGCGGACTGTCGGCCAAGTTTGAAATAATTACAAGGCCGATCTGAGTGCGCCGCATGCCCAAAACCCCAACGGCGCCGCTCCGCCTCCAGCAGTCCCCGCACCGCTGCCAAGGCATCGCCATTACAGAAAAAACAGCGACAAAAGCAGGCTGCCGAACGACGCTCTCGCCCCGCCATCGCTCGCTCCCCTGTCGTGAACCCTCACCCGGAAACGACTTGCGACTAGCCAATCCGAACTGCAACAGTCAAATCGAAAATCGCCGTTTCCAATGAAAGCTGGCGAACGTGTCGTCGGTATGACGTCACCATGCACGTTGCCGGTAGATGGCTGCTAGCGAAACAAGGGGGGGCATTGGGAGCGGATGAGTTCGGCCGGAATTCGACGGAATTCCCGAGTGTATGCCGGGCCCTGCCGCCGATCGCTGGCCCTGCGAACGCGTCGTAGCCTCCGCATCGACCGCGAAGGCGCGAGGCGCCGGGCCGCAGAACGGCGTGTGTCGCTGCGCGGCGCGGGCCGTTCCATGAGGCAGGCCACTGAACGACTCGGGGCTGGGCTGCTGAGTGGCCTGGGGAGTGGATCGAAGGCCGTCGGTCTCGTCGCTTTTCGCCCGCTCCGCTAGAATCCGCGTTCCCCCCGGAGTCAGACGCCGGCTTCGCGAGGGAAGAGGCACTGCTTGCCCGGCGGCGCCGGACCGCGGCGCAGGATGCGTTGACCGCCCGGGGACGCACGGCCGAATTTGAGCATCCGCCAACCCAGACGAGAGTTCCATGCCATCCGCTCGCCGCATCCTGGTCACCTCCGCCCTGCCCTACGCGAACGGGCCGATCCATCTGGGGCACCTGGTCGAATACATCCAGACCGACATCTGGGTCCGTTTCCAGCGTCTCCGCGGCCATCAGTGCGTCTACCTCTGCGCCGACGATACGCACGGCACGGCGATCATGATCCGCGCCCAGCAGGAAGGCCGGTCGGAGACGGAACTCATCGCGCAGATGCAGCGGGAACACGAGCGAGACTTCGCCGGTTTCGAGATCTCGTTCGACCACTACGGCAGCACGCACGCGGACGAAAACCGTCAGTTATGCCACGAGTTCTGGGGCAAGATCCGCGAGGCGGGCCTGGTGAAGCAGGAGGATGTCGAGCAGTTGTACGACGTGCAGGCGGGCACCTTCCTGGCCGATCGCTTTGTCCGCGGCACCTGTCCCAACCCGGCCTGTCGCGCGGTGAACCAGCCCGGCGACAACTGCAGCGTCTGTGGCATGACCTACACGCCCGCCGACCTGATCGACCCGCGCAGCACGCTGACCGGTTCCACTCCCGAGGTACGTTCCGCGCCGCACCTGTTCATCGAGCTGGAAAAGCTGCATGACTTCCTGGAACAGTGGACGCAGCAGGGCGACCATCTGCAGTCGGAAACGGCGAACTACCTGAAGGGCCATTTCCTGGGCGACGCCTCCTCGCCCGAAGGCCGCAAGGCACTGCGCAGCTGGGACGTCTCCCGGCCCGCTCCCTACTTCGGCTTCGAAATCCCCGACAGTCCGGGCAACTACTGGTACGTTTGGTTCGACGCGCCGATCGGCTACCTGGGCTCCACCCTGCAGTGGTGCAAGCAAACGGGCGAGGACTTCCAGCGCTGGTGGCGCGATCCGCAGACGGAGATCCATCACTTCATCGGCAAGGACATCACCTACTTCCATACGCTCTTCTGGCCCGGCATGCTGAAGACGGCCGGCTACACGCTGCCCACGAAGGTGCACATCCACGGCTTCCTCACGGTTGGCGGCGAGAAGATGTCCAAGAGCCAGGGCACGTTCGTGATGGCCGAGACCTACCTGCGGCACCTCGATCCCGCCTACCTGCGCTACTACTACGCCACGAAGCTCGGCCCACGCACCGATGACCTCGACCTGAACCTGGACGAGTTCACCAGCAAGGTGAACTCCGATCTGGTCGGCAAGGTCGTGAACCTCGCCAGTCGTTCCGCGCGGTTCGTGGCCGAGAGTGGCTTGGCGGCGGTCTATCCTGACGATGGCGGCCGTTTCGCGCACGCGGCGGCGGCGGGCGACGAGATCGCGGCGGCCTACGAAGCCTGTGACTACAACCGGGCCATGCGGCTGATCATGGAACTGGCCGATCGCGCGAACGCGTATGTGGACGCCGAACAGCCCTGGGTCCTGGCCAAACAGCCCGGCTCGGAACTGCGCGTCCAGCAGGCCTGCACCGTGACGCTCAACCTCTTCCGCCAGCTCGCCATCTACCTCGCCCCCGTCCAGCCTCGCCTGGCGCGGCAGGCGGGCGAACTGCTGAACGATCCCATCGTCCGCTGGGACCAGTCCCAGCAGCCCCTCGTGGGCTCCCGCATCCAACGTTTCGAACACCTGCTCCAACGAGTCG
>CAZUJM010000091.1:0-6178 GCA_964620405.1 uncultured Pirellulaceae bacterium
GGACGAGAGTCGTCCGAAGAGCGACACGGTGCCGACCGGACGCGACCTGCGGGCGGCGCTGGACGCGGTACTGGCTGGCTGCGACGTTCCTTCCGAACAGCGTCCCAGCCTGGGATGCAACATCAAGTGGAAGGCGGGCCAGGAACCCGACTACTTCGGCGGTTGACGAATGGCCGTCGATTCGCCGATCGGGAGGCCAGGTGAGATGGCCGCCCTTGGTCGCTCATGCCGAATCCGCCCATCAATCTCGATTCCGCGCGGCAGGTTGTCCGCTGCGGGAGGACGGTTCGGCGTCGCTGGAGCGTTGTGCGGCGAGCGAGGCCTGCGCGGCTTCTTCCTGGGCGACGCGGCGGTGCAGGATGGGCCCCAGCCACCATCCCCAGAGGAGATACTGGAGCAGCAGGGCTGTGGCAAGATAGAAGACGGCGGCCAAAATGCCGCCGCCCAGCAACAGGGTCAACGTCCCGAGGGAAACACCCACGACAAGGAGCGTGGTCCCCACGATGAGGCTGGACATCCCCGATTGCTGCGGCTTCGGACGCTCCACCATGGCCGACCTGCCCCCTGCTTCCCACGGTGCCGTTCCGGGTCCAATGGGATCCGGCCGGACTTCCACTTCGACATCTTACGAAAGAAGTGGAGGGTGGCAAAGAACGTCGGCGCGAGTGTCCGGTCGGAATCGTTTCGCGGGCGGACCATGGAGTGATCCGCGCCGTGCTCCAGTGGCAACCGGCCCGTCAGCTTGGAATCAAGGCTGCTTCGGGGCCCTGCCCTGGAGGCTCTCGATACGTTCCCGCATGGAGACCCGGCGGCATGACCGCCTCGGAAGGCCTCGCTGCGATCGGAACCCGGCCGCGAATCTTACTTGGCCGAGTCCGAGTCGCTCACCGCGCTGGCATCTTTCTTCGCGTTCTTCTCGCGTTGAATCGCGTCGTAGACCTCCTGGCGGTGCACAGGAATGTCCGTCGGTGCGTCGATGCCCAGGCGAACCTTGTCGCCACGGACGTCAACGACGGTAATCACGATGTTGTCACCGATCATGATGCTCTCATCACGGTGGCGTGAAAGGACCAGCATGGATGGCTCCTTCCTGCTTGGTGCGGCTTGCGTGCAGGCCCGCTGAGGATAACTTGCCCGGGGTGGTTAGGTGCCGAAGCCCGCTCTCGGAGCGGACTCGCTTCGGCGACACGTGGTTGATCTGACACTCCGTCGCGGCTAGGTTCCACGTCACCCTTCGTCTTGGTGAACGTCCTACTCGACCAGTAGAGTCATGACCAACTATCGGTAACGTAGCTTGCCCAGAATGACACATCCGTGGCACAGGCAAATGATTTTTGCCGCATCCCAGTTGCTGCTGCGCAAATTGTCCCAGCGAAGCGGACTGGTCCTACGATGCACATTGCAACGCCTGGCCAGCGCGAAGAGTCTACTGGAGGCGGCATGTCGAGAGAGTGGACGCACCGGAGGATCTACGTCGATGGTCGCGCCGCGGGTGACAAGAACCGGCCGACGACCGGACAACTTGCCGCTCGAACCGCTCCCACGACATGCCCCGGGGAACACGGCAGACGGGGAGGAAGCCCCGGGCCGTGGACCGTGAGGAGCACCAGTCGCCCTGGAGGCCCTGTGCCCCGAGTCCAGTAGTGCCCCGTTCTTGACAGGGCCCCAGCTTTCTGGAGCAGTCGCGGCGGCGCCGTGCCCTGCACTGCGACCAGCACCATATCTAGCTGCGAACCTTGATCTAGCTGCCAACACCGATTCAGCTGCGAGTATCGCCCGCACGCGAGGCCGGGGATCAGGTCGAGGTGGTGCGACGCATGGCGTCGATAAGCGACCGGGCGCCTTGGTCCAGCAGCGCTTCGGCCACCGACTCACCCAATGGCACTGCCTCGGACGGCGAGGCCGTCTGGCTGGCGTATAACCGTTTCGACCCATCCAGGCTCAACACGACCGCATCGAGCCGCAGTTGACCGGCTTCGCGTCTCGCCCAGGCACCGACCGGGGCCAGGCAGCCCCCTCGCAACGCGGCCAGCAGCGCACGCTCCGCACTCACCGCCTGCTCGGTCGCCTCGTCGTTCAGCCGTCGCACCCAGCCCCGCGTCGCTTCGTCCTCTGCCCGCGTTTCGAGCCCGAGAGCGCCCTGGCCGATGGCGGGCAGCAGTTGGTCGCGGGAAAAAACTTCGGTGATGCGACCGGCCAGTTCCAGCCTCCGCAAGCCGGCTTCCGCCAGCACGATGGCGTCATAATCACCGCGATCGAGCTTGGCGAGCCGCGTATCGACGTTGCCGCGAATGTCCAGCACCTCCAAGTCGGACCGCAGGGCCAGCAGCTGAGCTCGGCGTCGCGAACTGCCCGTGCCAACTCGCGATCCCGGTGCCAAGTCGCGGAACGGCAGACCCTGACGGCTAATCAGCGCGTCCCCTACCGATTCCCGCAGCGGCACGGCCGCCAGCGCGAGCCCTTCCACGGTTTCCGTCGGCAGATCCTTCAGGCTGTGGACGGCCAGATCCACCGTCCCGGCCAGCAGGGCTCGCTGGATCTCCTTGGTGAACACGCCCTGCCCTGCCATCTGGCCAATCGGCCCCGTACGCACGTCCCCCGTGGTCTCGATCAGGACCAGTTCCACCTGCAGGCCCAACGCCTCCAACTGCCCTCGCACCCACTCCGCCTGCCAGCGCGCCAACGCGCTGCCTCGCGTTCCCAGTCGAATCGCCGTTGACCGCTCGTCGCTCACCACGCACCTCATCCGTTCCCCGCCGCCCCGTTCAAGCCAGAGAGACTACCCTAGCCCGGGGAAGAGCATCAGGCGTAACGCTAACAGGAAGAGAAACAACCGCATACCCCAGCGAAGTCGCTCCTTCGACCAGTTGTCGGCCCAGGTCCCCACCAGCCACGTCACCAACAGCACCACGGGAATGGCGCAGCTGCCCACCATCAATCCATCGCGCCATGGCGAGCCGAAACGCCAGGTCATCAGCGCGATCTGCACGGGCAGGGCGAGCAGGAACGAGAGCCAGAGGAACGCCCGCTGACGTTGGTTCGGCCAGTCCTGCCGCATCACCCACGCCATTAACGGCGGCCCCCCCATGCCATTGAGGCCCATGAGCAGTCCGCTGGTGAGGCCGGCCAAGCAGGTCCAGACCGGTCCCGGAGGCGTGGCCGAAGCAACCGCCGTTCGCTCCACGCCGTCGCCGTCGTTCGCCGGATCGGAACCGCCCGGATCCGCAACCGGAGTTCGCGCCGGTCCCCGGCCCAGAGGAGCGAGCAGCAGCACGACCAGCGTGACGCCCAGCAGCATGCGGGACGCTTCGATTCCGCGCGCCGAAACGAGTGTCAGCAGGTAGATCCCCAAGGGCAAGCTGGTCAACCGCCAAACGACCAGCCGCCAGGAATCACGCCACGGCAGATGAGCCCGCAGCCGCCAGCAACTGACCGCCGTCTGCAACAGCACATTCGGCATCAGCACCGCCAGCGCGATCGGCAGCGAACAGCCGTTGCTCACCAACAAAGGGACCGACACGATGCCCATTCCGAAGCCGATCGACGACTGGACGAAAGCTCCCACCGCCAGGCACAGCGTCGCAAATCCCAACTGGTCCCAATCCAACGTGCTCTCCCCCTGGGGCCTCAAGCGGGCCTGGTCGACAATCTACCAGAGTTCCACGGTGTCATGACGGGGGCCGAGGGAGGGAACCTTGGTGAGCGTGGGGGGCGGCCGGGACGACGGTGCTCCCGGGAGGGCCCGCGCCACGACAGCCACGCGGACGCGACGCGCCCCGGCTTGCTTCAGCACCCGCGCCGCTTCGCTGGCCGTCGCACCGGTCGTCATGATATCGTCCACCAACAACACGTCACGGCCCGCCCATTCGCGACGTCCGGCCAACGCCAGCGAACCGGCCGCGTTGCGGCGACGTTCCTCCATCGTCAAAAGACTCTGCTTGCGCGTCATCCGGCGACAACGGAGCCCTCCACGCACAATCGGCCGGCCCAGTTCCCGCCCCACGCTCTCCGCCAGCAGTTCGGCCGAATTCGTGCCGCGACGCAGACGCTTCCACCAGTGTTTCGGAAGCGGCACCACGACATCCGGCAGTTCGTCCGCCCAATCCACGCGCAGACGCTGGCCCAGCATCCGGCCCACCGCGGCCGTCAGCGGATACTCGGCGTGCCGCTTCATTCGAATCACCGCCCGCCGCAACCGTCCCTCGTAAGCGCCCAGCGCCAACGTCGCGTCGAAACGGTAGCCGTGCCGCTGGCAATAGTGGCAGCGATCTCCGGACGTCCTTCGCCAAGGCAGCGCGCAACGGGGGCAGGTCGCTCGAACGGGAATCGCCCCGCATCCACGGGCAGCGGACGGGGCTGCCAGCAGCCCGTCACGACAGCCATCGCACAACTCGCTGCGACCGCTATCCCACGCCAGACTCTCCCCGCAAAACTCGCAGGCCGGCGGGAACACCAGCGACAGCAGCGCCCGGACGACTCGCTTCGACGTCGACAGCACGGCGGTCCGGAACGCGTTCTGGAGCGCCCGCAAGGCGGCCCGGCTGGCCGCACGTCTCGACGCAATCCCCCGGCGCGCCATCGCCCTCATGACGAACTCCTTTCCACCCGCCACAGTTCGTCTGGGCGTGTTCCCAGATGCCACTCCTGGGCAAGCTGTTCCCCGGAATCCGCGCCGCTAGCAGCTTTCGGAATCTCCATTCTCCGCAGGGTGCGTATCCGCTACGATTCGGCCGCCCAGGTCGAAGCCGCAGGCCGCAGCCCTGCCAGACGAACGGCAGCTGCTGAACGGCCGGGATCGGCCGTTCGTACGAAGGACCGGAGACGGATCCTGATGCGTGTCATTGATCGCTATATCTTCCTGCTTTTCCTGCGGGTCTTCCTCATCTGCTGTATTTGCCTTTCCGGCATCTACATCATGGGCGACTTCGTGGAAAACCTCAACGAATTCATCGACGCTGGCGACCAATACGGGGGCCTTCACAAGCTGCTGTGGGACTACTACGCGGGCCGCATTCCTTGGTTTGTGGACGCGATCAGCCGCGTGGCCGCGTTGATCTCGGGCGTGTTCGTCGTAACCTGGCTGCAGCGTTACAACGAGATGACGGCGCTCATGGCGGCCGGCATCTCGCGCTGGCGGATCGTGCAGCCCTTGATTTTCGGAGCGGCCTTGGTCGCAGGGTTATCGGTCGTGAATCGCGAGTTCGTGCTGCCCGCTTTTCGCGAACAGCTGAGCCAGAACATCGGCGACCTCACCTCCCAGACCGGCACGCCGCTTACGCCGCAATATGACCATGTCAGCGGCGTGCTCCTCGACGGCGAAAAGGCGCTGCTCAAACAGAAGCAGATCGTGCGGCCGGTCTTCCGCCTGCCCGCCGCCTTCAAACACTTGGGACACCAGATCACGGCGGAAATGGCCTACCGCGTGAACGCCAACGACCAGCATCCCAGCGGCTACCTGCTGGACAAGGTGCACCTGCCTGCCTTCCTGGAGCAGGCCGAGCCGGGCCGCCTCGGGGACCAGATCTTCATCTATACCCCGGCCTCTGCTTCCTGGCTCAAACCCCGCCAGTGTTTCGTGGTGAGCCAGATGAACTTCTCGCAGCTGGTCGGTGGCCGCGCCTGGCGGCAGTTCGCCTCCACCAGCGACCTCGTCGCCGGACTCCGCAACCCCAGCTTGAACTTCGGAGCGGATGTGCGCGTCACCGTTCACAGCCGGATCGTGCAGCCCGTCCTCGACATGACGCTGTTCTTCCTGGGCATCCCCGTCGTGGTGGCGCGGGAGAGTCGCAACATCTTCGTGTCGATCGGCTCCTGCCTGCTCGTCGTCGGCCTCTTCTTCCTAATCACGCTGGGATCGCAGAGCCTGGGGCTGAACTACCTGATCGCGCCGGCCCAGGCGGCCTGGACTCCGCTGATCCTGCTTGTCCCCCTGGCCGTTGCCCGCTCCAGCCCCCTCTCACGATAGCCCCCCACAAGCCGCTTCCCCACGGAACCCCACCAAGCCCGAACCACCCAGCTCCCCCAGGCCCCAACTACTTACCCCCTGCCGATCGACCCATCCTCGCTGACACGTTGGCGCAAGCGGATCGGCGAAGAGGGTGTGGAGTGGCTGCTGACCAAGACGATCGAGGCAGCTCGGGCCTCTGGCGCGGTCACCGACAAGAGCCTGAAGCGGATC
>CAZUJM010000091.1:6188-13077 GCA_964620405.1 uncultured Pirellulaceae bacterium
CGGACCATCCGACCGGAGCGGGCCGTTTTCGATTCGGAGCCAGTAGCGAAGGGACTTGTCGCAGGTCGATAGGGCAATTAGAATTCGGGACTTCCCCGGGGGACCTGACGGCTGGTTCGAGGCGTTTCGTCTGGAATGAGACGCACGGCTAGGACTTGACGGCGGGACGCTGGGAGAGACCGGATCGGGTGCCACGCAGTCGCCGTGGGGTGAGTTGCTGGAGCAAAGGTGTTAGGAGTGGTTCGATGAAGAAAGACGTTCACCCCGAGTACTACGAGACGACCGTGACCTGCGGTTGCGGCGCGTCGTTCATGACCCGCAGCACGCGGAAAGAGCTGAAGGTCGACATCTGCAGCAGCTGCCATCCGTACTATACGGGCAAGCTGAAGTACGTCGACACGGCGGGCCGGATCGAGAAGTTCCAGACGAAATTTGCCTCGGGCAGCTACGCGAGCCTGCAGAGCAAGACGGCCAAGAAGAAGGGCAAGTCCTAGCCCTGATTTCTCCCGGGGACCGGCGCCGGAGCCCCTGCTGCTCCGGCTGTTCTCTCAGGCCCGTCCCAGCGCAGGTGGGCGTTCCCACCTGCCCATCCGAACCGCGGATCGCGGCGGCGTCTTTCGCGCGTGGGGCCCTGCTTGAGCATGGCCTCCGGTTCTGGCATGTCCCGATTTCCGCCGCTTGATCCTGCGGCTGGGTCCAACCGTCGGATCCTGCAGCCGGCATTTCGCGTCCGCCCTCGGCCCGGTATTTCTCAGCCTCTCCGATGGCGACCCTGGTGAACCAATCCCACGCCGGTCGCCGACTGCCCCCTCCCAAGGCTCCGCTTCCCCACTTCGCCGCTCACGCCAAACGAAAGGAACCCAACGATGCGCGAGATGCTCGAAGAGAAACTCAGCCGCTTCGAACTGCTGGAGTCCCAGCTCTCCGACCCCGCCGTCCTGTCCGACTCGCACAAGATGGCGTCCGTGGCGCGCGAGCACGGCAGTCTTGCCAAGCTGGCCTCGAAGTATCGCCGCTTCAAGGATACGACGGACGAGATCGAGGCGGCGCGGGAGTGGCTGGAGGGCGACGACTCAGAACTGCGGGAGTTGGCGGAGGCGGAACTGCCCGATCTGAAGGAGCGTCGCGAAAAACTCTGGCAGGACCTCCTCGACCTGACGATCGGCGGCGAGGATGCGAACCGGGCAAGCTGCGTGATGGAAATCCGCGCCGGCACCGGTGGCGATGAGGCCGCGTTGTTCGCCGGCAACCTTTTCCAGATGTACAAGAAGCACGCCGACGCCCGCGGCTGGAAATGCGAAATCATCAGCGCGAGCCCAACCGAGCTGGGGGGGTTCAAGGAGATCATCCTGGGGTTCGAAGGCGAAGGCGTGTACCGCGAGCTGCAGTACGAGAGCGGCGGGCACCGCGTGCAGCGGGTCCCGGAGACAGAGGCGAAGGGACGCGTCCACACATCGGCCGCCACGGTGGCCGTGATGCCGGAGCCGGAGGATGTCGAAGTCGACTTGAAGCCGGACGACTACCGGCTGGACAAGTTTTCCGCGAGCGGCCCGGGCGGGCAGCACGTCAACAAGACCGAGTCGGCCGTCCGCCTGACGCACCTCGAAACCGGCCTCGTCGTCCAGTGCCAGGACGAGAAGAGCCAGCACAAGAACCTGGCCAAGGCACTCCGCGAACTCAAGGCCCGGCTCTACGACCTGAAACGCCAGGAGGAGGAGAAGAAGCGTTCCGACCAGCGGAAGACGCTGATCGGTTCCGGCGACCGCAGCCAGCGAATTCGCACCTACAACTTCCCCGAAAACCGCGTCACCGACCACCGCATCAACTTCACGCTCTACAAACTCGACCAAGTCATCGCCGGCCAGTTGCAGCCCGTGACGGACGCGTTGATCGACTACGATCGCCAGCAGCTGCGCAGCACGATGGGAGCTCTCGACTGACAGGCGTGCTGGACCGAGGGTCGCGACATCCGGCGGCATTTCGGCGGCGGGCCCTTGCGCACGGGTACTCGTCGCCGGGTAGCTGCCGGGTAGCCGTCCGCTCAGCCGCTCGTTACGATCACCGATGCGCCTCGTGCGATGTTTCGTGCTCCCGCACCTTCCGCGGATACCGCCTGTCCGGCGGTGAGACCCAACCCATGTCCGATGACGCTCCCTGGACCCTGGGTCGCCTGCTGCAATGGACGGCGACCTACCTGAAGGATCACGGCTCCGACAGCCCACGCCTCGACGCGGAAGTGTTGCTCGCGCACGCCTGCGGCTGCCAGCGCATTGAGCTGTACACGCGTTTCGAGGAACAGCCGTCCGAACCGCTCAAGGCGCAGTTCCGCGACTTGGTCCGTCGCCGCGCGCAAGGGACGCCCGTCGCGTATCTTGTCGGCTACCGCGAATTCTATTCGCTGCGTTTCCGCGTTTCGCCCGCCGTACTGATCCCTCGCCCGGAAACCGAACTGGTCCTCATCGGGCTGTTCGACTGCATCAAGGCCCACGGCTCCCTGCAGGACTCGCCGCGCATCGTCGATGTCGGCACGGGCAGCGGGGTGCTCGCCATCACGGCCGCCAAGCACCTGCCCCACGCGCGGATCACCGCCATCGAGTTGCAGCCCGAGGCGTTGGAGGTCGCGCGAGCCAATGCGAGCGACCATGGAGTGCTTGACCGCATCGAGTGGGTGCAGAGCGACCTTTTCGACGCGCTGCCCATCGACAGCGAGGATGCCGAACGTGGCCGGTTCGACTACGTCATCTCCAACCCGCCCTACATCGGACTTCGCGAACGCGACGCGCTGCCGCGCGATGTCCGCGACTACGAGCCCGCCACGGCGCTATTCGCCGGCGAAGAGGGACTCGACATCCTGCGGCGTCTAGTGGAACAGTGCGGCTCGCGTCTCCATCCGGGCGGCTACCTGCTGAGCGAGATCAGCCCGTGGCAAACCGAGCCGCTTGGTGATCTGCTGAGGCAGCAGGCGGGCTGGGAAGCTCCACGGTTCCTCGACGACCTGGACCGCCGGCCACGCGTTCTCGTCGCGCGGCGGTCAAGTGGAGCGTAAGAAAAGCCGGATCTGCATACTCCGGAGCGCGGTCGTCTTGACCGCACTTCGAACCTGCCAAACAACCGCATTCGCGGTTTCTGAACGCAGCAGAGCGCGGTCGGGACGACCGCACTTCTAACTTCGCAACGACTGGACTCACGGTGACCGAATTCTTCAGAGCGCGGTCGGGATGATCGCGCTCCGAGCAGCCTCTACCAGCGCCAGTCGAGGCCCAGGTTGACGCCGTGGATCCAGTAGTCATCCTCATTCATGCGGAACTCGGGCAGCACCGGACCTGCGGCGGCGAGGGCCGGGGGCAGCAGGTTCGGATTGATCCGCGGATCGATCTGGTCGCCCGGTCGCACCACGTCTCCCCAGACCAGGATGCTGTAGCCAACCAGGAACCGCAGGCTCGGCGCGAGCTGGTAACCGAGGTTCACGCCGAACTCCGGGATCACCGCGAACTGCGAATCTTCGTAGTCGCCGATGTTGCTGGAGAGCGCCATCAGGCCGCCCTGCTCGTTGGTCGTCTGTCCCGCGGTCGTCGTGCTCGTGCTGCCGTTGATGCTCACACTGCGTTTGCTGGTGCCCAAGGCGAATCGGCCCAGCATCTCCATCGACCAGCGGCCGTGGAAGCAGTCCCAGACCAGGCCGACTTCACCGCCGTTGAAGCGGTTCTCGGTGTCGAAGTCGTCGGCCAGCCCGAAGCTGGTCAGCGATCCCTTGCTGGTCGACGACAGCTGCTCGCTGATCGTCAACCCTTCATCGAGCACCATGTAGCGGTAGCCGATGGTGAAATCGACGCGTTGCCCGCCGGATGGCGTATCGCAGCCGGGCATGTAGATGCCACAGGCGGAGGCGAAATCAAAGTCCTGGCACTTCAGGTTCAGCCGCATGCGTGGCGCGAGCGAGTAGAGTTCCGACCGAGCGGACACGTTGACGCCACCCGTCACGATGCCCGGGTAGGCGACCAGCTCGGAGTCCTGCGAGTTGTTCTGCACGTTGAAGAACGGACGCGCCAGGATCGGATCGCCGGTGGAGGAAACGCCGTAGCTGTCGGTCGCTTCGCTCATCACGAAATAGTCGAATTCGATTCCGCGCCACTGGCAGGCGTCAAGCCACATGCCGAGCGAGAAACGCGAGGCGCTCTGCATGCTCGTGAGGATCGGTTCGCCGCCATAGAGCACTTCGGTTGACTCCAGGCCCAGGACTCCCGCGTTGCCGGCGGGAGTGCCCGCCGAGCTGGTGGAGACGAGGGGCGGCGTGTTCATGCCGGAGGCCCAGAGCATCATGTATTCGCCACGCAGCCAGAAGCGACCCGAGGGGCCGCAGGGGCAGCAGTTCGTGCCGCACGCGCCACCAACGCAGTCGGCGGTCGGTACCACGTCGCCGCAGGTCGAGCAACCGGAGAGGCCGCAGTCGCCCGTCGCGCATCCGCCCGGTCCAACCACGCCTTCGTGAATGATTCCGCCGTGTACGGGTCCACCATAGACAGGGCCGCCGTAGACGGGGCCGCCATGCACGACCTCGTCGTGGACCACTCCGTCGTGCACCGGCGCACTCTCCATCGCGATCGGCTCGTCCCCATAGGACTCGCCTTCCGAAGCGACCGGCGTTGGCAAGGTTTCCTCGGCCGCCGCGCGTCGCACGCGGTCGCGTCCTGGGGGCGATCCCCAGTCGCCGCCCTGCGGATTCGTGCGGATCGAATTGCCGACCGCATAGTCAGGCAGCCCGACGTCGATCACCGGATCGCGATCACTCTCGCCACGGACCACGCGAGGCAGGTCCTCCGCCGCCGCGCGACTCGCACCCATCGCGTCGCCACTCGACGGGCCCTCGCCCAGCGTCTCCACCTCGGCCCGACCCAGGTCGCGAGACCCCGGCTTGCCGGTGGCAGGTCGTCCCGCCGTCGTGGGACGCTCCGACATGCCCGTCACTCGCTCCGCCAGCAACTGCGGAATGCCGCCCGCGCGGTTGCGCGACTGGCGAGCCGTCACGGCCACCTCCTGGTTCACATAGCGTCCCAGGTTCATGCCCGCCGGAGGCACCACATAGGCCACGACCGAACCCTGCGGATCGGTCAGGGCGAAACGAGGCGTTCCGTTGCGCGACTGGCCCGCCCGCACGAGTTTGCCCAACGACACCACACGGGCCGAAGCGTTCGCGTTCGCCTGCGGCCGGTTCTGCCCCCAGGCGGCTGTCGAAGGAAGACCTGCGAGCACAGCGAGCACCGCCGCGAGGACAACGCCATGAAGTTTGGAACGTTTGATGATCATTGCGAACTACTTCAATCCTTTGGGGGGGAAGTGGAGGCATCGGGTCGGGGTCGAACCGCACCGACCGACAAGTGGGCGACTTCTAGGAGAAATTTTTTTGACAGTCAACGGCAGTTTTTTTCTTGACCAACCCGGGCGTCCGCGACCCGAGAAAGCTCCGCAAATCGCCGGGCAGTAAGCAGAACTGAAGTGCCGGTGGATGGCCGCGAGAACCGGGCGCACCGTCGAGGACTTCGAAATGTTCGGGGCGCTGGGCATGTCGGCGGCCTCCCGGCCTGCCTTTCTCGGGGCCGTTCGACCTGGAGGCCGTCTTCCTCGGGACCCGCCTTCGTCAGACACTCCATGCAGCGGAGGCGGCCCATTCGTTCCGCAGCGATTCGCGGTCAAGCAGTTGGAAAACGCGACCAGACAGCGCGTTTCGGCTGCGGCGGGGAAGGCGGCGATTCGGCGAGTGACCTTGACCTTGGCAAGATGGCCTGATACTTAGCCCACGCCGAAACGGCGGGGATTCGCCGCGTCTCCGCGTTCCTCGTCGACAAGACGTCGAGCGGGGGGCGCTCGCCTGAATCGCGTGCTTCGCGGAAACCGAATCGCCCGCTTCGCGGAAACCAACGACTTGCCCGCTGCCCTGGCAGCCCGCCTCCCACCTCCAACGCCATCCGGCTCGAGGACTTCGTGTCGCTTACTCACGCTGCCCTGCGAAACCTGCGGAAGCCCGTCGGCATGGCCGTCCGGGCCCTGCTGTTGCTGATGGCCTGGCTGGGTCTGCCGGGCCGGGAGGAGATGGCATTCGGGCAGCGCGTGGGTCTGCCCAGCAACTACGGAACGACGCCGGACACCGCGCCGCCCGACGTCTGGTCGTCGCCACCTCCGTCGTCAAGTTACGCGGCGCCTCCCAGTTACGCCCCGTCCACCACCTACTCGGCTCAGAATCCTTACTCAAGCCCGACGTACGCTCCGAGCCCTGCGGCTCCGAACCCGTACGCCTCGCCGTATGCATCTCCGTACGGCACGCCTTCGACGGGCTATCCGTCGGCTTCGCTGGGCGCGGTGCAGCCGTTCGATCCCTACGCGATTCCGCCCAGCACTCCGATCCTGCCGCCGATCACGGGCAGCCCGACCACGCCGCTGCCGCCGCCGGTTCCCAGTTTTGAACAGCCGCCGGCGCTGCCGCCAGGCCAGACTTGGCCGGCTCCGGGCGTCACCAGCCCCTGGCTCACCCAACCACCGCCGCCGTACGGTTCAACGCCTTACGGATACGCCTATCCCTATGGCCCGACGACTCCTTATCCCGCGAACCCCTACGCGGCGTCGAATCCTTACACGAACCCGTACGGAGCGCCCGCCTATCCGGCGTACGGTCCGCCCTACCAGCGCCTGTTCCAGGACACCGGCTTTCGCAACACGTTCCTGGCGGGAAGCGACGGCGCGGAAGTCCAGATGAACGAAATCGAGATCAGCACGTCGGCGTACTTCATGAACTTCCTGGGCGGTGCCAGCCCGCTGCGCATGACGCCCGGTTTTGTCTTCCACCTCCTCGACGGCCCCTCGGCACCCGTGGAGCAGGACCTGCCCTCGCACCTCT
>CAZUJM010000091.1:13087-15890 GCA_964620405.1 uncultured Pirellulaceae bacterium
GCAGTTCAATCCGGCCTTCGGCGTCGACCTGAACTTCCGCACAGGCGTCTTTTCCGACTTCGAGACCGTCACCACGGACAGCCTGCGGTTCATGGGCAGCGCGGTGGGAGTGATCCGCTGCTCGCCCGCGACCGCCCTGAAAATCGGCGGCGCCTACATCGATCGGCAGCGGTACAAGTTCATGCCCGCGGCGGGACTGCTGTGGACGCCCAACCCGCAACTGCGGTGGGACATCTTCTTCCCCTCGCCGAAACTGGCGACCTACTGGAGAACTTCCGGGAACCGCCAGATCTGGTGGTATCTGTCCGGCGAGTATGGTGGCGGATCGTGGACGATCGACCGCGAGGAAGAACCGCAGCAGGGCGCGAGCGAGAAGATCGACATCAACGACTGGCGCGCGTCGATCGGCTTGGAGTGGATCAACCTGAACCGATCGTACTCGTTCTTGGAAGTCGGCTACGTGTTCGACCGCGAGATCTACTACACGCTCGTGCCCGACGACACACTGAGCTTGGACGACACGATCATGGTGCGAGGCGGTATCTCCTTCTGATCGTTCCGCGCGTGGACGCTCCCAGATCTTCCGGCCGCATGGCGGCCTTCGCGCGCAGTACCATTCGCCGCGCACGGCACGGTAACTTCCCACCGCAAAAGATCCGCCTGCATGGACAGGGCGTGACGCGTCGTGGCATTCCGCGCGAACGCTGACGACGATTGGCGCGTCTATGCGGCAGCGGGAGCGCGAAAAGGCAACGTGAGTTGCACAAGGGTTGGTTTTCCGCATCGAAGAAAACAGGTCGCAATTAGAATGAGGCGATCGGCGGGAAAACCTCGAGTTTTCCGGGCGATATCACGCGTCGTTCCCTGTTGATCCCGAGTGCGCAGCCTTCAGGTTCCGATCATGCCTTCCATCGCACGCTGCCCTGCCTGCAACGCCTGGATCGGTGCTCCCGAGCGTCCCGAACAGGAGTCGCGAAGCTCCGAACGACGTGGAAAAAACCACGAGGGTTCCCCCGCGGCCAGCGGAGTCATCCGTTGTCCGGTGTGTCAATCGAGTCTGCGGGTTGAGGACCTGCCGTGGGAAGAGATTCCTTCCTGCGGCGTCGTCGGCTCGCAACTGCAACCCGCCGTGTCGGCCCTCGAGACAGCGTCCCTCGAGACAGCGTCCCTCGAGACAGCGTCCCTCGAGACAGCGTCTCTCGAGAAGGTGGCCGCGCCAGTACCGGTCGATCGCCGGCCCTTGCCTTCATCAACCGCCTCGCCGACTTCCGCCACCGGTGAATTGCTGGACGGTCGCCCCGGCGGCGACGCGATCTGGGAAGACCTCGAGGACGCGATCGACCACCGTGTCGCCGCCGATCCGGGGATCCGCGTATGGATCCCCAGTGCTCCCCAGGCGGGCACTCCAGCACCCACCAGCAAACCCATCCCTCACTCAGGCCCATCCGCCGCCATGCAAGAGTCACTCGCCAATTATTCGTCGAAACGCTCCTCTGGTAACCTCACGCTCGACTTCTTGAAATTCCGTGACCAGCCCAACCGGCTGCTGGAGTTTGGGAAGATCCTGGCGGGTGGCGTGGCGGGGGTGGCGTTGGCCCAGGTGATCCTGTGGTGGCTGCCCGGCCGCTGGCAGCGTGACCCGCTGGATCTCGCGCCCCGCGTTCCACGGCCGCTTCAGTTCCTGGTGCCCGAAAACCTCCGCGCGATGTCCGACCGCCATTCGGCCGGCCAGCCAGCCAGTCGTACCGGCCAGTTCGATGACTCCGAAGGCGCCGACATGCCCGCGCCCTCTCCCGATTCGCCCCGCCCGAGCCTCCAGGCGCTCGACGCCCGAGGCACCGACGATCCCTTCGCGATGTCCGTGGTTCGCGATGGCATTCCGCTGGAACGTCCGGGCGATTCCCGGCGGGTGTTGCGGGCCCTTCGTTCGGACCTGCAGTCGCCGGAACTGCTGCAGCTGACGCGTGCCTTGGTTCGGACCGCGACGGAACTGCCACGTCCGCTGGCACAGTTGGGCCAAGACTTGTGGACGCGTCAGCTGTTCGCCACGCCGACCGCCGGCGACTTCCCGGTCGATGTGCCCGTGCTGTCGGAGGCCAAGTCGGTGGCGCCCTTCGTCACGACCTACCTGCAGACGACTCCCTCGGGTTCGATTCACCTTCCTGCTCCCGCCCGGGTGGCCCTTGAGCAGTTGGCGCGTCACGAAGCTCACTGGCGGCTACTGCAGAGCGTCCTGGCGGCGTTGCCTCCCCTGCGGCCGATCGACGCGTTGGAGACGGTGGCGGCTTCCGACGGATCCCTCCTCGCCCAATCACGCCCCTGCTGCGGTCTCTGGGAGGCTCCCTCACCGCCCGACGCCCAAACGTTTCCAAGGGTCGATTCGGCCCCGCGCAGCTGCTGGAGCCTCGCGGCAGCCATGCATGCGGAGGTCGACCTGCATCTGAACGTAAGTCTCACGCCGGAGCGGTTCCATCCCATGACCGCCGCCCTGGTCCACCCGCCCGTCTTCGCCGGCATCGCCACCCCGGCCTTCCACCTGCAGGACCACGGGACCATCACCACCTCGCTCCCCGCGCTGCCCGAGGTGCGTTAGAGGTTATCCGGACTTCTACTCCTGGCCGCTTTCCGGGGCTGAGGGCGACCTTGTCGGTGGACAGGGGGCCCAGCCCCCCCCTCGCAGGCGGCCGGTTATCCGGCCCCGCTCTCGGCTTCCGGATAAATTCCACCGGAAGTCGCCTCTTGCAGGACGTCGCCGAGGGCCGTATCATGTCATAGGGCCAACTGAGACAGAATCTCATTATCA
>CAZUJM010000091.1:15900-21165 GCA_964620405.1 uncultured Pirellulaceae bacterium
TGAGCAACCTTGCGATCACCACGGATTCGTGGTTCCCGCAAGAGCACGTCATGGCCCTGGCCCTGAGGGGCCGCGGTTCAGCCTCGATCGGTTTCTGGTCCCCAAGGATCGCGAGGAAGCGTACTGTGAGCCAGGTCATTCCGTTATCACTGCTGGGAATTGGTGAGACGGCCGAGGTGCTGGCGGTCGAAGGCCGTCCGGACCAGGCTCGGCGGCTGGGCGAGATGGGTTTTCGCGAGGGCGCGTCCGTCGAGATGCTGCAGCCGGGTTCCACCTGCATTGTCCGGCTGGATGCCAGCCGCATCTGTTTCCGCGACTCGGAAACCTCCTCGGTGCTCGTTCGTCCGAGGGTAACCGCATGACAACCCTGGCCGAGGTGACGGCAGGCCAGACGGCGTGCGTCGAGTCGGTATCGGGTTCCGATGCGTTGGCGATGCGGCTTCTGGAAATGGGACTCACGCCCGGCTGTGACGTCCGCTACATCGGACAGGCGCCCCTCGGGGATCCGCTGGAGTTCGAGTTGCGGGGCTATCGCCTGAGCCTGCGTCGGTCGGAAGCGAGCCGCGTTCAGGTTCGCCTGGTGTGATCTCTTTTCTCGCGCGAGTTCCTTCATGACCTCTCCGGCATCCGCGCGGCCCCTGACGGTGGCCCTGCTGGGCAACCCCAACACCGGCAAATCGACGCTCTTCTCGGGGCTGGTCGGGGTGCGTCAGCGAACGGGAAACTACCCCGGCGTCACCGTCGAAAAGAAGCTCGGCCGCGCCACCTTCAACCACCAGCCGCTTGACATCCTCGACCTGCCCGGCACCTATAGCCTGGCGCCCCATTCGCCCGACGAGATGGTGGCCGTCGAGGTGCTGCTGGGCCGGCAGTCCGAAGTCGCGCCGCCCGATGTGGTCGTCTGCATCGTCGATGCCAGCAACCTGTCACGCAACCTCTACCTGGTCAGCCAGATCCTCGAGCTGCAGCGGCCCGTGGTGGTTGCCCTGAACATGGTGGACGTCGCCGAGTCGAAGGGCATGCGGCTGGATGTCGAACGCCTGCGAGCGAACCTGGGCGTTCCGGTCGTGCCCGTGCAGGCCAACAAGCAGCAGGGACTCGCCGCACTGCAGCAGGCGATCGTCGAGGCGGCGCGGGGCGGGCCGCGAAGCTCGCATGCGAGCCCGCTGCCGGAAACGTTCCAGGCGGAAGTCCGCCAGTTGCTCACCGAAGTGGCCCAGCGGCACGCGGGGGTGGAGTTTCCGCGTTACCTGATGGAGCGACTCGTCCTGGACACCGGTTACCTCGAGAAGGCCGGCCTGCCGGGCGTGGACGCCGGTCTCCGCGAATCGCTCGCCGCCGCCCGCGCGCGACTGACCGCCTCCGGTCAGTCCCTGGCCGCGCTTGAAACGATCGCGCGATACCAGTGGGTCGCGGGCGTGACGGACGGCGTGGTCGCGCGCACCGCACAGCCCTCCGGCAGCCTCAGCGATCGACTCGACCGCATCCTGACCCACCGCGTCTACGGTCTCCTTGTGTTCGTTTGCATCGTGCTGGCAATGTTCCTGGCCGTGTTCCGCGGAGCGGTCTGGTTCATGGACGGGATCGAAGGAGTGCTCGGCGCGGTGGGCGAACGCGTGGGTGCGCTGCTGCCCGCCGGGCCGCTGCAGTCGCTGATCGTGGACGGCATCATCGCCGGCGTGGGCGGAGTGCTCGTGTTCCTCCCGCAGATCTGCATCCTCTTCTTCCTCATCGCGCTGCTGGAGGACTGCGGCTACATGGCCCGCGCGGCCTACCTGATGGATCGCCTCATGTCGCGCATCGGCCTCAGCGGCAAGTCCTTCATTCCCCTGCTCTCCTCCTTTGCCTGCGCCGTCCCGGGCATCATGGCCACGCGCGTCATCGAAGATCGCCGCGACCGTCTGGTCACGATCCTCATCGCGCCGCTGATGAGCTGTAGCGCGCGGCTGCCGGTCTACACGCTGCTGGTCACCATGTTCGCCACCAGCTCCTGGCAGTTCGTGCTCACCGTGGCCGCCCTCTACCTGCTCGGACTGCTCGCTGCCGTCGCCGTCGCCCTGGTCCTGAAACGCACGCTGCTCCCCGGCGAAACCCCGGCCTTCGTCATGGAGCTGCCCAGCTACAAGATCCCCGACCTGAAGGTCGTCCTGCATCGCATGGTGGAACGCGGCTGGGAGTTCGTGCGCCGCGCGGGCACGCTGATCTTCGCCGTCTCCATCCTCGTCTGGGCCGCCGGCTACTTTCCCCACAACACCGCCCAGGTCGAGGGCCCCTTCGCTGCGCGACAAGCGGAACTCGCCGGACAGCTCGACGCCGCGCGGCAGGCGCAGCCCGTCGACGAGAATCGCGTGGCGGAGATCGAAGTCGCCCAGCAGGCGATCGACCAGGAGATCGCGGGAGCCTACATCCGCGACAGCTACCTGGGACGCATGGGCCGCTGGATCGAGCCGATCGTGAAGCCCCTGGGGTGGGACTGGCGCATCGGCTGCGCCGCCATCGCCTCGTTCCCCGCGCGCGAAGTAGTCGTCGGCACGCTGGGCGTGATCTACAACCTCGGCCAGGACGATGGCTCCGACACACTCCGCGATACGCTCCGCGCCGCCCGCTGGGATGGCACCGATCGACCGGTCTTCACCTATCCGGTCGCCCTGTCGATCATGGTCTTCTTCGCCCTCTGCGCCCAGTGCGTCTCCACGCTTGTCGTCATCCGCCGCGAAACCAACAGCTGGCGCTGGCCCGTCTTCTGCTTCGTCTACATGACGCTGCTGGCCTACGTCGCGGCGTTCATCACCTATCAGGTCGGCAGCCGCCTGTTCGGCTGAGCTTCCAGGAAGGCCCTGGCCATGCCACAAGCGACTTGGGATTGGCAGCTCCTCGTGGTCCTCGCCGCGCTCGGCTGGGCCCTGGCCTACCTCATCCGCCGCATCGCCCGCGCGATGAGCGCCACCGGGAACGCCGGCTGCGGTTCCTGCGGCCACGCCGGCAGCTGCGCCACCGGCAACACCAAGCCGTTCGTGTCGATCGATGCGTTGGAAGCGCCGGCGAGTACGAGCGAGACCCAAGCGAATCGACCACACAACCGTGAGGTAGGTTAGGCTGCGACTTTCGCTCCGTGCCCTTCGTGACCTCCGTGCCCTTCGTGACCTCCGTGGTTGAGTCTCTCGCGTCTCGCGGGAGCATGGCGGTTTACTAATTCGGTGCGGCCGGGACGGCGAGTTGATCCAGAAGCGGCCGGGACGGCCGCGCTCCGGATAGCTATTCCTGAGCAGTTGGGATGGCTGCGCTGCGGGTCAGCTCCTCGGCCCAGCGGGCGTAGGCGGCCTCGTTCACATGCAGGCCGTCGTCCTTGTACCACTGCGAGTCTGGCTGGCCGTCCGCATCGAGCAGCATCGAGCCGACCTCGACGAATCGGCAGCGTGGATCGGACTCGCAGTACGCTCGCAGCCGGTCGTTCACCTCCCGCGCCTGAGGAGACAAAGCCCACCGCGCGGGACTCGGCTTGATCGACAGCACCACCAGTCGCGCCGTCGGCAACTCGCGCAGCAGACGGTCCGCGAACAATTCGAACTGCGCTACCACCTGCTCCGGAGTCTTCCCCTTGTTCAGGTCGTTGTCGCCTCCATAGAACACGACGACGCTCGGCCGACTCGGCAGCACGATGCGGTCCATGTACCGCACTGCGTCCTCGATCTGGGATCCGCCGAAACCGCAGTTCCTTGGCTGCAACCTCGGAAACGACTTCGCCAGATCCCAATCGCGAATCGTGGAACTGCCGACGAACAGAACGCCCCCGGGCCGCGGCGGTGCCTCGCGGTCCCGCTGTTCCAGCACTCGGATCTCCTCTTCAAATTCCCCTTCGGCGACGGGCAAGGCAGCTTCGACGCTCTGCCCCTGACCAGACGATTCCTCCTGAACCGCTAGCCCAAGCACCAGACACGTCAGGCCATAGACAAGCAAACCGGGTAGCACCACGAGCTTGATCAGCAGTCGAAGCATATGGCGGACAGGCCGCCAATCGTGTGGCGGCCCACTGTCCGACGGCGTGCGGGACGCGCCGCCCGGATTCCCTGGGTGGTTCCACCCGTTCGCTGGATTCGTCATGGGTTATCAGGGACCTCGCGAGGAACGCTTAATATCCGTGGATAATCATGCCGGGGAGCAACGCGGGATCTGGACAATGGGCGGGCAGGCGTTTAAACAAAGGATCTTGCCTTCCGGGAGAGCGACGGACTGGGCGGTTTACCGCACCAGCCCCGGCCCCGGCATCACGGGCCCTGACCTGCCCTCGCCGCCCATCCGCGCGGCGTCGCGTCCCGCCCGGTGATCGTCCCGCCTTCCTTGCATTCTGTACCCCGGCACACCACACCGTACCCTTGCAACAAGGTAGTTTCCATGCCCAAGCCAGTCCAACCATCGCGGCGCGATTTCCTCCAGGCAGCCGGCGCGGCGATGGCCGTGCCCTACATCATCACCTCCTCCGCACTGGGCAACTCCGAGCGAGCGCCGGCCAGTGACCGCATCGTGATGGCGGGCATCGGAATTGGCAACATGGGATCGGGCGACCAGGGCGCGTTCCTGGGCCGTTCGGACGTCCAGTATGTGGCTGTCTGCGATGTGCGTCGCGGCCAGCGTGAAGGTGGCAAGGCCCGCGTGGACGGGCACTACAAGAATTCAGACTGCATGGCCTACACCGATTTCCGCGAGATCCTCGCGCGGGAAGACATTGACGCCGTGCATGTCGCAACGCCCGACCACTGGCACGCGATCATGGTGATCGAAGCCTGCAAGAGCGGCAAGGACGTGTACTGCCAGAAGCCCGAAACGCGGACGCTTCGCGAAGGCCCGCTGATGGTGGCCGCCGCGCGACGCTATTCGCGCGTCGTCTCGGGAGGCAGCCAGCGCGTGCTCGAAGACTACCGCAATATCGTCGACCCCTGCTGGAACGGCGAACTCGGCGCGATCAAGTCGATCAACGTCAACGTCGGCCCGCTCTCGCAACTCTGCAACCTGCCCGCCCAACCCGTGCCCGACGACATGGACTGGGACCTGTGGCTCGGCCCCGCCCCGTGGGCTCCCTACAATCCCCAACGCTGCGACGGCAACTTCGGCACCGGTGGCGGCAGTTGGCGTTCGTACGTCGACTACTCGGGCGGCAGCATGACCGACTGGGGAGCCCACCACTTCGGCGGCGCGTGCTTCGCCGTCGACGTCCGCGAGTTGCAGCCCGAGGAGGTGGTGTACCACGAGGAGAAGGAAGGCACGTAC
>CAZUJM010000092.1:0-16908 GCA_964620405.1 uncultured Pirellulaceae bacterium
CTGTCAGATCAGGCTTTCGAGCAGCAGGCGCATCTTGCGCATTTCGGCCATGTGGTCGATGCCTGGCATGGGACCCATGTGGACGCAGAGGGCGCGATCGTAGCCGAGGCGACGAAGCATCGTGATCAGCTTGCCGTAGTCGACTTCGCCCTGGCCCACGCGCACCTGCAGCTGCTTGGGGCTCGTGTCCCGCAAACGCACGTTGTAGGTGTACTTCAGCAGCTTGTCGTAGTTGAGACCCGCGTTCGGCTCGCAGATGTAGTGGCTTGGGTCGAGCGTCACGCCGAGTCCCTTGACGTTGTCGCAGAGGACGACGACCGTGTCGGGATCTTCGGACAGGCAGCCGATCTGGCTGCGGATGCTCACCACGACGCTTTCCATCGTGGCGATCGCCACCAGTCGACGCAGATGCTCGACCTCCTGGTTGAACGGCGTTCCCAGTTCGCCCGACGGGACCGTCAGGGAAGCGACCTTGGTGGATCGAGCGAGTCGGCAGCAGGCAGCGAACTGTTCGTAATGCTCCTCGCCCTGGGCTTCGATATCCACCGAGTATCCCGAGATCACCAGGCGGTGGGTGTCGCGGCAGAGGGCAACGGCCTTGTCGACATCGCGCAGCACATCGGCCGGCGAAAGCTGGCAGGGGCCATGACGGAGCGCGATCTCCACCGTGGAGTATTCCACATCCACCAGCCGCTCGAAAACTTCGGGGATCGGAGTGTCGGGATAACAGTCGGTGGAGGCCGAGACAATCACTGCAGATTTCCTTTGCGTTCTCGCGTCTGCTACATCCATGGTCGGTCTGGGTTAGCTTAGTCGTTCCTCGTTCCGGAACGCAACACCAACGCAGGAACTGCTAGCGGTGGCGGAAGTGGTTTGATGCTGGGTGCGGGGAGTAACCGGGACTTGCAACCGGGGATCGCTTCTTGGGCATCCGGGTTCCCCTGCTGCGGGAATTTGCAAGAATGGGGAGACGAGGTGGTGCCGCATGCGACGGACGGGCCGCCCGCATTCTTTGGTTTTCGCGAGGATGATATCGATGGATTCCCCCAGTTCCGGCTCGACTCCCGATCCGCGTTCCGCGACCGTGCAGGCCACGGTGGTATCTCCACCCGGAGGTGCGGGGCCGCAGGTGGTCTATCTGCCGCAGCCTGCTCCGCCGCCTCGCCGCTGGCTCGGCTGGCTTGGCTGGATGGGCTTCCTGCTCTGCGGTTCCGTCGTGATGAGCATGATGGCGAAGCACCAGGAGTACTACAGCGCGGCCGAGGGGCTGGTGCAGGAACGCTACCATTCGCGTGACAAGACGTCGCAGGACAAGCTGGCGATCCTGGAGGTGGAGGGGGTAATCGGAGCCGTCGACCAGTTCGTCAAGCATCAGATCGACCAGATTCGCGACGACGACAAGGTGAAGGCGGTCGTGGTGCGTGTGAACTCGCCCGGCGGCACGATCACCGGCTCGGACTATATCCTGCACCATCTGAAGAAGCTGCGGGCGGATCGCAAGCTGCCGATGGTGGTGAGCATGGGCGGCATGGCGGCCAGCGGCGGTTACTACGTCTCGATGGCCGTGGGGGACGAGCCGCGGACGATCTTTGCCGAGCCGACGACGACCACCGGATCCATCGGAGTCATCATTCCGCACTACGACGTCAGCGGACTGATGGAACGGCTGTCCGTCAAGGACGACTCGATCATGAGTCATCCGCGGAAGAACTTGCTGAGCATGACGGAGCCGATGTCGGAGGAGGACCGCGGCATCCTGAAGGCGTACGTGGACGACGCGTTCGGGCGTTTCAAGACGATCATCAAGGAGGGACGGCCCGGCTTCCGCGACAACGACGCGTTTTTTAATGAGCCGGCGACCGCCGAGATCTACACGGCGACGCAGGCCAAGGCCGAGGGGTTGGTGGATGAGCTGGGTTTCATCGAGGACGCGATCGATCGCGCCGCGGAGTTGGCGGGCCTGGACAAGAACAAGGTCCGCGTCGTGAGCTACACGCAGCAGCCAACGCTGATGGGCCTGCTTTCGGCCGCTGCGCGGGTGCCCGAACTGTCGGCGGGCTCACATCTTCGCACGTTCCTCGAATTTCAGGTGCCGCAGGGATACTACCTGGCCACGCTCGCGCCGCTGAGAGCTGAAAGGCTGACGCCGGTGCCGATGGCGCCTCTGCAGATGGCGCCGCTGTGGCAGTCGGGGCCGCAGCGACCGTAGCCGCCCGAGCCGCGGCGGAGAGCTTGCCTTGCGGACGCTGTCACGCCGGGCACGCCTCCCTCGGAAGCCTCTCAGCCTGAATGTCGGCGCCCTGGGTTGCTCGGATCGCTCGGGGTTGTTCGATCGGCTCGAAGGCGTACCAGCGGACGTCCACCGCGGGGGAGATCAGGGAGCGGGTGGCGCGTTATCGCGGGGCGGTTCCTCACGCGGCGGTCCGGGAGGGGGACTCGGTGGAGCTTCCTTCGCGTCATCAGGAGGACCATCGAAATCGGGTCCTCCGAAGGGTGGCCGTTCGTCGCGCGGGGGCGGACCCTCGCCGCGTTCGCCGTCCTCGCGATTCCGTTCGCCGCGTCCGCGATCTCCGGGGCGGCCATGATTGTCGCCGCCGCGGAAGTTCTCGCCATGGCCGCCGCGCCGTCGCTCGAACATGTCGCCGCGGAATCCATGAAACCGCTCCCGCAGCGCGCGATACATCTGGTCGCGCGGCAGTCGTTCGAGGTCCGCACGCACCGCAGCCGGCAGGTTTTCCAGCGACTTCAGCAGCTCCTCGTCCGTGATCTCGGGCGGCCGGAAGCGATTCATGGCCGAGGCGCGGATCCATTCGGCCAGCAGTTTGTTCGCTTCCGTGTCGCTGCCACGGGCCTCCTCCGCCAGCAGCTTCTCGCGGGCGGTGTTGGAAAGCAGGGCCTTCAAGCGATCCCGTTCCTCGCGGCGGATCATGTTGAACAGCTGGTCGGCCCGGTTGGTCCTGCCGCGGTTGAACAGCATCTGGGCGGACAGGGCGATCTTCCGCGCGTTGTCGTTGGGAATCCTCTCCAGCCGTTCTCGCTCGCGAGCGTCCATGCCCTCCAGCAATTTCCCCTGGTGCTCGGAAAGCTGCTGGTTGAACCAGTCGAGGATGACGCGGGCGTCCTGGGTGTTGAGCCCCAGTGCGGTCAGACGCTGGTCCTCCTCCCGAGCCCGCAGCTGGCGAATGCGGTCGACGCGCTGATCGGCGGGAGTGTCGAGGATGGCGTAGCGTTCGTTCGGCGTCAGGGTCGACAGCCACTGCGAATACTGCAGCAGGACGCTGTCGAGTCGCGCCGCGTCGGGGTGGTTCCGCAACGCCGCATGGAGCGTCCGCATGCGCTCCTTCTCCACGTCGCTCAACTGCTCGAACCGTTGCTGCCGCGCGACCAGCTCCTGCCGATCGTTCGCGTTGAGGGACTGCAGGAACGACGCCAGGCTCTCGGGAGGCGCGAGCGGCGCGAGGGCGGCAGGTGGAACCGTTACCGGCACTGCAGCACCGAGTGTGCTGCCGGGGGGCACTGCAGCACCGAGTGTGCTGCCGGGGGCCGCTGCAGCAGCGGCGGGCGCGGCTGGCGGAGCTTGGGCCCGCAGGAACAGTCCGGTGGACAGGGCAAGGCCGAGCGTGCCGAGCGGCACGAGCTTTCGCCGCGTGGCGAGTCGGGGAGGGCGGTTATTCGGCGTCACGAGTCAGGTCCTCCGTGGCTTCGGCTTCGAAAAGCCCGGAACCAGCCAATGCTTCCAGGAACTGGACGCTATCCAGATGGCCATACTGGTCCATGCGCTGGATGACCGGGATATCCTCGAGCGTCTGGCGTTCCTGGCGGAGCTGCCAGCCGCGGGTGGCCAGGAAGCCCAGCAGTCCGCAAGCGACGACGGCAAGCCAGGGAGCGGACCGGCGAAGGACGGGGGGCCATCCCGCGGAGCCCTCCGGGGTCTGCATCTCCTCGCGGACCTGAATCGCCGCCATCTCCAGCGTGGTGCGCGTGAACTTCTCATCCAGCGTCGCCTGCGGCAGGTCGTCCAGCAGGTCCCACGCCTCCTGCATGCCCCGCAGTTGCAGCCGGAACGCCTCGTCTTCGGCCAATCGCCGCTCCACGCGTTCCGAGGCCTCGGCGTCTAGCTCACCATCCAAATACGCGACCAGCAGTTCCTGGTCGGCGGTAGTCGGTTCGTCGCTCGATGGGTTCGACATGGTTTCAACTTTCTGCATCGCTTCACGCGAGCCGGATCGCTACACGCGAACTAGGTTCGGCCTGTTCGGTCGCGGAGACACGATCGCGGAACGCCGCGCCGCTTCGCCGCGCGAGCATTCCGCCTCTCCTGTCGCCAGTCGTGTCTGCTTTCGTATCTGCCTTGTCGACGGTGGTCCCCGGATCGAGGGCCAGCCGACGACGGGCTGGGGTATCGTGGAGTTTCTATTCCGGGGAGTCGTTCGCCAGCCGGGTTCCCTGTTCGATGTAGGGCTCCAGCACCAGGCGCAAATTGTTTCGGGCGCGCGTCAGCAACGACTTGATGGCTTGGGGGGTGAGGTCCATGGCCGAGGCGATATCGATATAGGACATCCCCTCGAATTTGGACAGCAGCACGGCCATCCGCTGGCGGTCGTTGAGTGTTTCCATGGCCAGGCGCACCATCTCGGCGCGTTCCCGGCGATCGATCTGCCGCGTCGGCATCTGTCCGCTGGCCGCGGTGGCCAGGTGTTCGAGCGGATTGGCGACCATGCCGCCACTGTCCTCGGCGGAAACGCTGACTTCCTTTCGCCGCGCCCGGGAGCGGCGGCTGTTCTTGGCCACATTGTGGGCGATCGTGAACAACCACGTCGCGAATTTGGCGTCGGGCGTATACGTATGGCGAGCGCGGAAGACGCGCAGGAACACATCCTGCACCAGGTCCTCGGCCTGCTCGCGATCACTGAACATGTTCTGGAAGACGGCCATCAGCCGCCCCTGGTACCGGCGCACCAGTTCCTCGAACGCCTGCGCGTCGTCGTCGCGCACGCGAAGCATCAGCCGCGTATCGGGGTCGATGACGCGAAACTCCGAGGTCGCATCCTCGCCGTTATTCACCGATTGACCTGCACTCATGCCGTTCGCTTTCCGATCGAATCAACGCTTCTGCCCGTCCCGGACTCGCACGTTCTGTGCGCCCGTTCTGTTCGCCCGTTGGACCGCACATGCCGGCTGCATGTCCTGGTGGCTTGTCTTGAAGGGTCGCGGCCGCCTTCGCAGATCCCGGGAATGCCCGGGCCTGTTTTACGGGCCCGGGCTGCGCGGGCCCCGGCGGTGTCCTCGGCGAGGCTGGCTGCCGGGGACGCCGTATTGTGTCGAGCGGCATGGCGTCCTCCCAGATGCCATGTCACCGATTTTCAGGGTGGCGATGACGCGGAAAGGATGGCCTGGTGCTTGCTCGGTGTTGACGGAGTCGCGTTCGATGGGAGCTTAAACCCCAGACCCCTCGAAAGGTTTCCCGCTGTCGGGTGGGAAACCGGAAAACGGGGGCGGTCGACCGCGACGCCGGGCCGCCTTGATCCGAGGGATTTCTCCATGCTGGCAGGGGGCTGTCGCGGTCAGGGGGCGGGCACCAGCACGGCGCCCGCGGGTGGATCGGATTGCTGGTGTGTGCGCCGCAGTTGACCGCAGGCGGCGTCGATCTCGCTGCCCTTGCGTTCACGGACCTGCACGTTGATACCCGCCTGTTCCAGGATTTCGCAGAACCGCCGTACGTCGGCGGCGGCGGGCGTCTGGTAAGGGAGGCCGGCGACGGGGTTGTAGGGGATCACATTCACCAGCGCCTGGTGGCCCCGCAGCCGCTGACTCAACTGCCGCGCGTGTTCCGCGCGATCGTTGATGCCCGCTAGGAGAACATATTCAAATGTCAGTCGGCGGCCGGACGTTTCAAAGAACCGCTGCGCCGCCGCCAGGATCTCGTCCAGGCCCGTCTTGCGATTCACGGGTACCAGCTGGTTTCGCAACTCATCGTTCGGCGCATGCAGCGACACGGCCAAATGGTAAGGCACCGCCAGCTGCGCCAGTTCGTCCAGGCCGCGCGGCAGGCCGACGGTCGAAATGGTGATGCGCCGGGCACTCATGCCCAGCCCTTCCTTGGAACGCACCACATCCAGGGCTGGAATGACATGTCCGAGGTTGGCCAGCGGTTCGCCCATGCCCATCACCACCAGGTGACTCAGACGCTCCTCGCCCGGCAGCAGTCGCTGCAGCCGCAACGTCTGCTCCAGGATCTCGCCGCGCGTCAGGTTGCGTTTCACGCCATCCAGGCCGCTCGCGCAGAACACGCATCCCATCGCACAGCCCACCTGGCTGCTGATGCAGATTGTGCGGCGACCGCCGTCGCGAAGCAGGACGCACTCGATCGTCTGGCCGTCGGACAGCTCGACCAGCAGTTTTTCCGTCCCGTCGGGCGACTGCTGGTGCCGCGCGATGCGCGTCGTCCACAGCGTCCATTGTCGTTCCAAGGCCTCCCGCAGTGCCGCCGGCAGATCGGTCATATCCGAGAAACCGTCCGCTCGCCCTGCGAAAATCCAGCGGCGGATCTGCGCGGCGCGATAGGCCGGCTGCCCTTGTTCCGCCAGCCAGGCGTGGAGTTCCTCGGGGGTCAGGTCGAGCAGCGGCTTGTTCATGCGGAGCGAAGTCGTGAGGGGCTGGGAGCGAGGAGTGGGAGAGCCGACGCACGGAGGCGGGCGGTTGGTGGCCGGGCCTGGTGGGGTCTGCGGGAGGTTTCACCGCGGACGCCGTTCGCCTGACCGTGCCCTAGGATTCTACCAGACCAGTGGCAGCCACGGACGGCACCCTGGATGGTATCGTCGCGCGGGCAGTCGTCGTCGCTCGCGTCCTGGAACCCTCGATTTGGAGGGTGGCGAGCCTCAAGGTAGAATGGCGGGCCTTCGAGGCACGACCAGGGAGTTGACATGGCCCAGCATCGCAAGTCTTCATCGTCCGGGATTCGAGTTCCACGGCCAGTGCCTGCCGGTCGGGCCAAGACGGGACAAGCCGCTTCGCGGCGAGCCCGCCGAAAAATGACCCCCCTGGATCTGCTCCTGGACCTCCTGCCGATTCCGGGGCCGAGCGGTCAGGAGGCCGCCATTCAAGCGCGCGTCCGCGACTACTTGATCGAAGCGGGCGTGCCCAGCGCGTGGATTCAGGTGGATGAAGCCCACCGGCGGTCTCCGCATCCGCAGGGAGTGGGCAACCTGATCGTCCAGTTCCCGGGAACCGAACGCGCGCCGCGCCGAATGCTCGTCTCCCACCTCGATACCGTGCCGCTTTGCGCCGGTTGTCAGCCACGCCGCAAAGGCCACTTCCTGCGGTCAGCCGACCCCACCACGGGGCTCGGCGCGGACAATCGAGCAGGAGTGGCCGTGGTCCTGTCGACGGCGTTGCGACTGCTGCGCGAGGAGGTTCCGCATCCGCCGCTGACGCTGCTGTGGACCGTGCAGGAAGAGATCGGCTTGCAGGGAGCCCGCCTCGTCCAACGCAGCCGACTCGGACGGCCTCGCATGGCATTCAACTGGGATGGCGGCAGTTCCAGCAAGGTGACGATCGGAGCGACGGGCGGCTATCGGATGCAGATCGAGGTGCAGGGCAAAGCCAGCCACGCGGGGAACGCTCCCGAGAAAGGCATCAGCGCCATCGCGATCGCCGCCCTGGCGATCGCGCAGCTGCAGCAGCAGGGGTGGCATGGAGCGGTCCAGCAGCGGGGCCGGAAGGGAACCAGCAACGTGGGCGTGATCCAGGGCGGCGCGGCCACCAATGTCGTCACCGACCATCTGCTGGTCCGCGCCGAAGCCCGCAGCCATGACCCGCAGTTCCGCCAACTGATTGTCACGCATATCGAAGAGGCATTTCGCGAAGCGGTGACCAAGGTTCGCAACACGCAGGGTGAAGTGGGACGTGTGAAGTTTCGCGGCCAGTTGGATTACGAGTCGTTCGCGCTGCCAACCGGACACCCGGTGGTGCAGGAAGCGATCGAGGCCGTCCGCGCCACTGGACGCGAACCGGAACTCGCCATCTCCAACGGCGGACTCGATGCCAACTGGCTCACCGCCTACGGCATCCCCACCGTGACGTTCGGCTGCGGCCAGATGTTCCCCCACACGCTCGAGGAAGCCCTGGATGTCCGAGAGTTCGAGGCGGCCTGCGAAGTGGCCTGGAACCTGGCTCGCGGACAGGCCCTCTAAACCCGGGCATCCCCCCGTCGACGGGCCAACCTGTCGACCAGCTCCCCGTCGACGGGGTGCTCGCCGTCCTACTTGACCCAAGGATGCCCGCATGGATCGCGACCAAGAGGTCTGTCTCTGTTTCCACGTCTCCCTGCGGAAACTGCAGGCCTACCTGCGGAACGAACGACCACGGCTCGCATCCCAGCTCAGTAATTGCCATGGCGCGGGCACGGGTTGCGGCTGGTGTCGGCCGTATCTGGAACGCCTGTTCCGGCAGTGGCAGGAACAGGGCGCGGCGACGGGATCGTCCGGCAGCCCATCCCCCGACGTCCCAGGGACAGGCCCGGGCGACGGCTGCGGCGAGGGCCCTGGGACGGCCGCTTACGCCGAACGACGGCAGGCATACCTCCGACAGCGAGCCCAGCAATCGCCTCCCCCCGACTCCGACGGCGATTCCACCCCGGGGACTGCTAGCGGGCAGGAAGGCGGCTGAGGGATAACCCTTTCGCGCCCGGGCGAATTCCGCTATAGTACGTGTTCGCCGTGCTCACGGCGGACTCTGGTCTCCTTGGTTCTTTGGACGGACGATATCAGCATGGCGCGAAAAGTCATTAGCCGTAAGGAATTGCGAGCCGAGGCCGAGGCGGCCGAAGCCGCGGACAAGTCCGCAGCTGCCGAGAAGGTTGCCAAGCCGAAGAAGAAAGCCGCTCCGCGAGCCTCTCGCGCCAAGGTGGTCGTCGACGTCCGCATGAAGCTCTACTGGGGCGTCTTCAACCAGTCCATGAAGCGGGTCGCGACCTTCGAGTTCGACCAGAAGGATGAAGCGGAAAAGAAGGCCGAAGAGCTTTCGAAGTCCGGAAAGTCCCCGCACTTTGTCCAGAAGGTCAAGGAAGTCGTCGAGCAGGCCTGACGCTTGCCGGGGATCTCCCTACCCCTCAGACCTCACTCGGTTCTCCCCGCTGGTGACCGCTCGACGAGGGCCGCAAACGAGGTGCCTCGTCCCATCTCTTGGGTCGAGAGCCCTTCCTGAACACGACTGCTGGGCAAGCACGACAGGCTGACGCAACGCGTCCCTCTGTACTTCGAGTTGCTCGTCGGTAAGCGCCGGATCATCGAGCATCCCGGTAGATGCGCTGGAGATTGAGCGTCCCGCCGCAGCTTGGCGAGGTCGAACGCTCCGCCCGGTCGTTCTGCCGGGTCGCTCTGCGTAGTGGCCGGCTGGCCCGACCAACCCCGAGCGGCTCCGGCGGCTCCTGTCCTTGTTGGCCTGGGGCTCTGGGTTATCCCAGGAAGCGACTCAGCTTTTCGAGCGTGTCGGGGGTATCCAGGGCGAGTTTGCCGAAGCCGGGTTCTGCGCCGGCGGCCACGGCCTGGGCTTGGTGTTCGGCGTAGTTCGTGACGAGCATCACGGGCACCTGCCGCAACTGGGCATCGGCCTTGATCTGCTTGAGGATCTCCATGCCATCGCTGTAGTCCTGGTCGAGTTTGCGGTTGATGAGAACCAGGTCGACCGGTTGTCGGCGGAGTGTTTCCAGGGTGTCGGCGGGCAGGTGAGCCTGCAGGACTTGCGCTTGGAAGTTGGAGGTAACCAGACGTCGGATGGCGGCGTGGTCGGGGACGCAGTTGCCGACATCGAGCACGATTTTGGATGCGTTCGGGGCCATCGTAGACTCTTCCTCTTCTTCCAAGTCGGGTTGATCGTCAGGGTTTTCCAGCGACTGGGTTTTCCGGCAGCTGGGTCAAGCGTCGTCGGGCCGCGCTATTTCATTCGCTGCGGGCGAGTCCTGCCCCGGTTCGTCGAACCACTCGTCGGCCGGGTCAAACTTGGGGAAGACGACGAGCAGCACTTTCATGCGGCCGACGGCCCGGTGGCGTGTGCCGGGTCGGATCAGCACGCAGCTTCCGGGCCGCACGGGGACGCGGTCCTCGTCCAGTTCCAGCCAGGCGTCTTCGTCACATTCCAGCACATAATAAGTCTCGGTGAGCCGTCTGTGGTAGTGTCGTCGGGCGTTTTCCCGGATCTCGGTGACATGAATGGTCGCGGGAAAGTCGGCCGTTTCGGTGAAGGCCCGCCGAGCGTCGCCGCACGGGCAGGGGATCGGCGTCAGGCGATCGAATTCGACGACCTCGTAGCCGCCCCCACTCTGCGGGCATACCGGTTGGCTGCTGCGTGATCGGTCGGTGGCATCGAACGTGGACACGAGCCGGGTTCCGGTGACTTTGACGGTTGGCGAGACGTTGCCGCAGGGGGGCAGTTTAGCAAGGTGGCGTGCGCGTCGCCACGCTGTTTTCCGCGTTGAACGTCGCGCCATCGCGCGCCGCGCGGGCCTACACGCGTCAGGGTTTTACCAGTCTCCGAGCGCGTCAGAGTTTGTGTAACAAGACGAGCAAACCAAATGCGGGGAAAGACTTTTGACGGCTCAAGCGATTCGACAGCGTGGGCCGATACCTCCTCCTGTCGTTAAGAACTTCACGGTGCTCCTCGCGAGCACAAGTCCAGGTTCGCTGAAACGGTAAGGAAGAATCGAGTCAATGAATGACTCGGCCGCAGCGAATGAGGGCCGTAGATCTGAACGACGGGTGCAGACCCTCCTCCCCCAACATCCCGCCTCCTGCCTCACGCCTCAGCGCCACACCTTCGTGGTGCGACACTCCACCAGATGACGGACGCATGTCCGCCATTCCGGTCCGTGAGCCGAACGCGCGTCGGTTGATTCGGGAAGTGTCCACACTCGCTCGTTCAATACTTTCCTAGGAGACCTCGGTCGATGAAATGGAATTTTGTTGTGGGTTCCCTGGTTGTTGCACTGGGAATTTCGACTCAGAGCTTCGGCTTTGAGGTTTTGGATCGGATGCTCGGCATCGGTGGTTGCTGCGAAGCGACCTGCGGTGCTCCGGCGGCTTGCGACAGCGGCTGTGCCGCCGCGGCTGCGGATCCGGCGTGCGGTGCCGCGAACGGCTGCGACAGCGGCTGTGCGGCTGGTCCTTCCTGCGGCGCTCCCGCGGGCTGTGGCCTGAAGAACCACCTGAAGGGCAAGCTGAACGGTGGTCTTCTGAAGAAGCTGATGGCTCACAAGCACTGCGGTGGTGAAGCCACCTGCGGTGCTCCGGCCGCCTGTGACTCGGGCTGTGCGGGTGCTGGAGACTCGGGCTGTGCGGGCGCTGGCGACAGCGGCTGTGCGGCTGCCGCCGATCCGGCTTGTGGAGCGGCGAATGGTTGCGACAGCGGTTGTGCTGCGGCTGCGGATCCGTCTTGCGGATGTGCCGGCCTCGGTGACCACCTGAAGGGTGGCCTGCTGAAGCACAAGAAGTGCGGCCTGCTGGAAGCCTCCTGCGGCGCTCCGGCGGCTTGCGATGGAAGCGGCAACGGCTGCGACAGTGGCTGTGCCGCTGCCTCGGACGCTTGCGGATGTGCCCCGGCTGCCGCTCCTGTGGCTGCTCCGGCCGTCGAAGCCCAGCCGACCCCGGCTCCGGCTGCTCCTGAAGCGGCTGCCTCGACGACCGATCCTTCGGCGAATGTCGCTCGCAAGGTTCGCGTCCGCAACGCCAGCCAGGTGATCCGCTACGGCCGCTAAGCGAATCTCGACCGACGAGAAGGGTTGCTTACGACAAGAAGGGCCGTCCTCCGGGACGGCCCTTTTTTCGTTTTTGCGGCGGTGGGTGGGGCGACAAGTCGCGACCTCAATGGCGCGGCTTCGCGGCAGCCGACTGGGCCAGGCCGAGGGCGAAGGTAAGTCGGTCCCGGCGTTCCCGCGCGAGCTGGCGAAGGGGTTCGTAGAGACGACCGTGGTCGGCCAGTTCCAGCAGGCTGGGCGCGAGTCCCGTGGTCTGCATGCCGGCGGGCAGGAGCCGGATCGCTTCCGCCCACGCGTCGGCGACGCGACCGCAGCGGGCCAGCAGGTCGACGTAGACTTCGCGCACATACGTTGTCTCGTGGTACGGATCGATGCCTTCCGCTCGCTCGCGGAAGTAGCCCAGGTGCGCGTCGGTCGATTCGCCCAGCAGCGCCGCGAAATAGCGGTCGCTGTTGGCGTAGAGCTCTTCGAAGGGCGCTGCGTCGGAGTACTGCAGTCCGGCATCGAGCTGCTGTCCGTAGGCGCAGAGCTGCCTGGCCAGCTGCCATGACTCGTCGTCCAGGGTATTCCGCGCGATCCGCGTCACGGAGGCCAGGTGCGTGGTGTCGATGTGGTACGCTCCCTCAGCCATCAACCGCGGCTCCCGCGCCAACAGACGCCGCACATCCGACTCGTCAGGATCCTCGCTGCCGAGCCGTCGCAAGTGCTCGCGCAGGCGATGCAGCAGCTCCTCGTGCAGATGGCGGACCAGCAGCTTCGCGCCCACCGCTCGCGCGACGCGCGGCTGCCCGTACATGCTGGAGTCGTAGGTCGTGATCGTGTTGCAGGTGCCGTAGTATCTCAGCAGCAGTTCGAATCCTCGCTCCAGGTCCAGCGATTCCTGCAGGTACAGCTCGATCAGCTCGCCCGCGTTCTCTTCCGTGGGCTCGATCCGGGCGAGCGATTCGCGGAGGCTGGGGAGATCGCCGATCGGACGCAGGTAGGTCCAGGCGTCGCGGATGCGACCGGCGTCCAGCAGTTTGCCGCCCACCACGCGGCAGGCGTCGAGCAGTCCGGCTTCCAACTGGTCGCGGAGCGGACCGGGCGGAAGCTCCTCGGCCGAACTGCTGAACAGCGGCAGCCCCAGCCGCTGGCGCAGTCGCAGCTTCAACGCCTCGAACAGCTCATGGTGGCGTGCTTCGGCGTCGAGCTGTTCGCAAAGGGTGTCGAGCATGGCCGCGGCGCCGCCGGCGCGGAAGGAGGATTCCAGTTGGTCGAAGGCGTCGAGGTCGTGCATGGCGAGTGGTGTTCGTGGAGGTCCAGGGGAGATCGGAAGAGTGCTCGTCGGGACAGAACGGGTTCCCGTCAGGATATAAGGTCGCTTCGTGCGCGAACAGGTGAAGGGGCAGGCGTTCCGCCGTTTCGGGTTCCGCCGCCGCGCGGTTGCTCGGTTCGCCCGATTGCTTCGTTCACCCGGCTCCTCGTTCACGGCAGCGAGCCCCGTCGACCGGCTTTCCCCGCGCGGCACCCTGGCCTATGATGCTTTCCATGACCGAATCCAGCTCCCACCCATCTTCGGAACCCGACGGCGACTTCGCGGGCTTGCGCGTGCTGTCGTTCGAAAGCCGTCGCGCGGTCGAAACGGCGCGGATGATTGAGAAGTTTGGCGGGCAGCCATTTGTCAGCCCGTCGATGCGTGAAGTTCCCGTCGAACGCAGCGCCGAGGTGGTGCGTTTTGCCAAAGAACTGATCACCGGCCAGGTCGACCTGGTGGTGTTCATGACCGGCGTTGGCGTGCGGCACCTGATGGAAGTTGTCGGCCGGCATGTCGACAAGCAGCGGTTCCTGGACAGCCTTGCCGATGTGGTGACCGTTGCCCGCGGTCCCAAACCGGTGGTCGTACTCCGTGAGTTCGGCCTCACGCCCACGCATCTGGTGCCCGAACCCAACACCTGGCGGGAACTGCTGGAGACGCTCGACCAGAAAGTGCGTCTGGCCAACCTGACGGTTGCGTTGCAGGAGTACGGCAAGCCCAATCCGAGCCTGGTGGCCGGGCTGGAGGCGCGGGGGGCCCAGGTGATGACGCTGCAGGTCTACGAGTGGGACCTGCCGGAGGATGTGGGGCCGCTGGAGGAGAACGTGCGTCGCCTGGCGCGGGGCGAAGCGGACGTCGTGCTGTTCACTTCGGCCCAGCAGGCCCACCATGTGCTGCAGGTAGCCGAACGCCTGGGATTGCTCGCCGAGGCGCTCGAAGGGCTGCGGCAGGCCGTCGTGGGTTCGGTCGGCCCCACCACCAGCGAAACGCTGCAGGAACTGGGGCTGCCCGTCGACCTGGAACCGTCTCACCCCAAACTAGGACACCTCGTCGCGGAACTCGCCCACCAGGCGCGCGGAATGAGGCTCCGTAAGCAAGGACTTCGGCGCGTGCAGCAGGATTCTACGAGCCGGCCCGACGCGGCCTCCGGTTCCCCCGGCGACTCCTCGGCGCGGAAGGCCGCGGGGCCCGACGCGAACTCACCGGCGTCGCGAGCTCCCTGGTACGACAGCCCCTTCCTGAAGGCCTGTCGCGGCGAAGCCACCGAGACCACGCCGATCTGGCTGATGCGGCAGGCGGGGCGGTACATGGAAGAGTATCGCCGCGTCCGCGCGGGACACAACTTCCTCGAACTCTGCAAGAACCCGGCGTTGTGCGCGGAGATCATGATCACCGCCGTAGAGCGGCTGGATGTCGACGCGGCGATCATCTTTTCCGACCTGCTGCCGATCTTGGAGCCCATGGGACTGGATCTGGAGTTCGCGGCTGGGGATGGACCGGTGATCCACAACCCCGTGCGGACGACTCAGGACCTCCAACGCATCCGGGAACTGGAGCATCTGGATGAGCTGGAGTTTGTGATGGAGACGGTCCGGCAGACCCGCGCGGCGCTCGACGCACGGCTGCCCGTGATCGGTTTCGCCGGCGCTCCCTTCACGCTCGCCAGCTACATGATCGAAGGAGGCGGCAGCCGGAACTACCTGCACACCAAGACGCTCATGTACCGCGATCCCGGAGCCTGGAAGGTGCTCATGGAACGCATCGCGCGAGCGGTGACGCTGTACCTCAACGGGCAGATTGCCGCGGGAGCCCAGTGCGTGCAGCTGTTCGATTCCTGGGTCGGCTGCCTGTCTCCCTACGACTACCAGCGATTCGTGCTGCCCTACGTCCAGCAGATCTGCGAAGGCCTGGTGCCCGGCGTACCTGTCATCAGCTTCGGCACCGGCAACCCCGCGCTCCTGCCGCAACTGGCGGCGGGGGGAGCCAGCGTGGTTGGCATCGACTGGCGGATCGATCTGGATGTCGCCTGGGAAACCGTCGGCTTCGAACATGCCGTGCAAGGCAACCTCGATCCGACTGTCCTGCTGGGCGATCGCGGGGAGATCGAACGCCAGGCACGCCGCATCCTGGACCAAGCCGCCGGACGGCCCGGCCATATCTTCAACCTGGGCCACGGCATCCTCAAGGAAACGCCCGTCGACAACGTCCGCTTCCTGGTCGACTTCGTCCATTCCGTGAAGCTCTAGCGGAGACGCCCGCCGTCGGGGCCCTGTTGCCGTCGCGGGCCCCGTCGCCAGCGGGAGCGCGAATCGACGCCGGCCCGTTTGTGTCCTGAGATTGCTGCCGCGTCTCCCGGAAATCGTCGCATGGCGCCGCACGAACAACTCGAGTGTCTGCTCGTATGGATTCGCGAAGGCCCACACTTCTACTGTAAGACCGTCGGGGAGCTGGACGTGCTGCTCCACTATCTCCATCTGGTCTGGGCGAAGATCGCGGACCGCGAGGCCGACCTGCGGGCGGCGCAGGAGTCGCAGCGCGGAACGGAACGGGGGGCACGCGGGCTGTTGGAGGACGAAGAACGCAGTGCGTCGGTGCTGGAACAGGGGCCGGCGGTCGGCCGGGTATTGGAGTACTGGCAGCAGGTAGACCGACGGCTGGCTATGGCGGCGCGGGCCGATCGGTGGTGAACGCCGCGCGGAGCTTACTTGGCCTCACGCAGGGCAGAGGAGAGGGGACCGCCGGTGGCAGTCGACGGTGAGGGGTCTGGGAGGCGATGGATGGGGAAGAGGATCCGCGCGCTGCAGGTCGGGACGCTCGCCTTGGTGCGCCGTCTCTGGGCCTCTCCCTACACGCTGATCGGCCTGGCGATCGGGCTGCTGGGGCTGGTCGGAGGCGGCCGTGTGCGACGCGTGGCCGGGGTCTGGGAATGCCACGGGCCACTGGTCCGTCGCCTGCTCGATCGCTTGCCGCTCCGCCAAGTGCAGGCAATCACCCTGGGGCACACGGTCCTGGGGCGAGATGCGGAGGCGTTGGAATGGTCCCGCGAGCATGAGCGGGTCCATGTGGGCCAGTTCGAACGCTGGGGACCGCTGATGGGTCCCGCCTACCTGGGGTGCTCCCTGATGCTCTGGCTGCGCGGCCGCGACTGGTATCGCGAAAACCCGTTCGAGCGGGAAGCGTACGCCAGCGACGCAGGCCAGCAGGACGCATGGAGACGCAGGGGCAGCGTTTGACGCGGAAGGGCTGCCCGAGTGGCGGGAAGCCCCTGCGAAGCGCGCGTCAACCGATGTCGGCACGCCGACAGAGGCGGCCGATCGCCAATCAACGCGAGGTCGGCTGCCGGTAGTGCTGGTAGGCCAGGATGACCTCGTAGAGGTCGGTGGAGATGGTGACGTCGTCGTCGGCGAAGTCTTCCACCCAGCCACGGCGGCGATCAACGGCCTCCGCCAGCGTGCTGAGGATTTCGCGGAGCGGCACGGTCACGCGGTCCGTGTAGTTGGGTTCCGAGTCACCGCGGTGAATCCGCAGCGGCGTCGCGGCCGGGGCAGAATCCGATTCGGGACCGTAATAGACGCGGAGATGGCGGTGAGCCATAGATTCCTTTCTCTCCAGACTCTCACTCCAATCGGCCCGCTTCCCTGCGGACGGATGGGGAGTGATCGCGCAGTCCATGCACGTGCCCAAGGATATCGGCCGAATGGGCGGGTTCTGTTCGAGTAAAAAAGAAAAAATGGCCATACTAAAATATCGTTATTGTAGTTTACCACAATTAGTTGAGTATACTCATTTTAACGATAAATATCCACAATTTAAAAATATTCTTATTACCAATACTCAAAATACATTAGCATACAAATATGATACT
>CAZUJM010000092.1:16918-20790 GCA_964620405.1 uncultured Pirellulaceae bacterium
GCACTTCGAGCAATCGCATACTGTCTGATCGCATGGTCGTGCTAGCGAAGGCCTGTTTAGGGGCTTGCAAGGAGGCTACTGAAAGCGACGGCGCGGTGGCGATCGACGGGCGATTGGAGAGAGGTGTCTGGAGGGTGGGTAGAACCGTCGAGTGCAACGACGGGGCACTGCGGAAGTGAACGCCGCGAGGTGGTCTCGGGGGGATGCGAGTTCAGGGTGGCACTGGTGTTTCGGCGTGAGTGGGCGGGGCTGTGGGGACCGGGTTCGCCGTGGATCGCGTCGACGGTTGGCACCGCAGTCGCGCGGCACCGACCAACGCGGACGATCTCACCGGGCAACGGCGTGGGCAATCCTTGACAAAGTTCGCTGGCTGCGCTAGATTGCGACCGAGATATAGGGAGGCGATGTCGTCTCTAGGCGGAGTGTGGGTCTTGGTGGCGTCGATGAACGCCTGCGAGCAACGCATGAACGCCTGGGAGCAACGTGGCGGCGGGTCGGTTTGGCGGCCGATCCAGGCACGCTTCGACCGGGGCTCCGGCAGGTTGGCGACAAGGTAGCGGGTAGGTTGGCGGCGGAGTGCGAGACCGCGCGAGAGTCGCGGGACGCCAGGCCCTGCAAGGCTGGCTAGTTGCCGAGCGGGGATGGAGCCGGCTTGCTTGCGAATAAAATAACAAGGGGACAGGGTCATCTCTGCGACGTTCACGCCGCGCGAGTGGCGATGGATCGGGCCGGAATCGCGGGAACGGTCGCGACCCGGATGCTGTTCAACCCCGGATGCTTGATGACGCGTATCGGTAGGATGCTTGGCTTCGCCCTCTCGGCTTTTGTGAAACTTGGGATCGTGTTTTCGTCTCTGTGCGCGATCCTCTTCTGAATCTTTTCTCCTGGCCTGTCATGGTGGGATCGATGGACACCACAAACCTGTTGGCTTCTGAAATCGACGCGATGGCGCGCCAGTTCCAAATCCGCGAAGATCAGGTGCGGGCCACGATCGAACTGCTGGATGAGGGAAATACGGTTCCCTTCATCACGCGGTATCGCAAGGATGAGACGGGGGAACTGGACGAGGAGCAGATCCGGCAGATCAAGGATGCCGTGGCCAAGCGCCGCCAGTTGAACGAACGCAAGGACCGGGTGCTTCGTTCCATCCAGACGCAAAACAAGCTGACGCCTGAACTGTCCGAGCAGATCCAGCAGGCCTCGAGCTTGAAGGTGCTTGAGGATCTCTACCTGCCCTACCGGCCCAAGAAGCAGACGCTGGCGACCGTGGCCCGGCAGCGGGGACTGGAACCGCTGGCGATGGAAGTGCTGGCTGCCGATCCTGCGGCCGCCGAGTTGGATGCTCGCTGCCAGTCGCTGGTCAATCCGGAGGCGGAGTTGTCGAGCGGTGCGGACGTGCTGCAGGGCGTCAAGCACATCCTGGCCGAGGTGCTCAGTGAACGCGTGGACGTGCGCGGCGCGGTCCGGAAGCTGCTCTGGAACGGCCAGTTGGTGAGCAAGCGAATCGAAGCGGCCGCAGTCCAGGAGACGCCCGTGGCCGATGGCTGGGGCTCGGAGGCGGCGGACGAGCCGACGGAGGCGGAGCGGGCGGCGGAGGAAGAAGCGATCCTGGCTGCCCTGGATGAGGAAGCGGTCGAGCACGACGTGGCCGATGGCGACGTGGCTGATGCGGAGTTCGGTGAAGCGGACGCCGGCGAAGGCGAACACACCACCGATGAGAACGCAGGCGAGACGGTGACCGAGACGGCGGCCGATGAACCGACGGCGGAAGACGCCTCGGTCGCGGCGGAGTCCGCGAAGGCCGGTGAATTGTCGGCCGGTGAATCGCCGGTCGTGGACGAGACGATCGTGGACGAGACGGTCGCTGCGGAGCCATCTGAAGACTCGACCGACCCGCTGGCGGCCCTGCCGCCGGTGACCGACATCCCCAGCTTTGCGGCGCCGGGCAGCGGAGCGAAACGCGGCGCGGCCAAGGCGGCAGCTCGTGGGGGCAAGGGAAACAAGAAGGTGCTCGCCGAAGAGCGACGCCAGCAGCGCCGTGAGACTCGCCATCGCAAACGCAACAAGCTTGAACAGTCGTTTCATGACTACTTCAACTACTCGGAGCCGATTCCGCGGCTGCCGCACTACCGGGTCTTGGCTCTGAATCGCGGCGAGCGGTGCAAGGTGTTGCGCGTCAAGATCCAAGTGGACCAGGCCCAACTGAAGGCGGCGGCGGAAGCCATCGCCATTCCGGCCGACCATCCGCATCGCGAAGTGCTGAGCGATGCCCTGCACACGGCGCTGAATCGTCTGGTGGTGCCCAGCATCGAGCGCGAGATTCGTCGCGAGTTGACGGAGCGAGCGGAGACGCACGCCGTCCGCGTGTTTGCTCGGAACCTCCGCAAGCTGCTGCTGCAGCCGCCGTTGCGAGGGTATCGCGTGATGGCGGTCGATCCTGGTTTCCGCAGCGGCTGCAAGCTGGTGGCGCTGGATGAATTTGGCAATGTGCTGGGGCACGCGCTGATTCATGTGATTGGAGCGGCGGAGCGGGTGCAGCAGTCGCGCGCTCGACTCATCGAAATGCTCAAGACGCACCGCACCCAGGTGATCGCGATCGGGAACGGGACGGCCTGCCGCGAGACGGAGCAGATGGTGGCGGGAGTCCTGGCCGAGGGGCTGGTGGATCGCGATGTGCGGTACCTGATCGTCAACGAGGCCGGGGCGAGTGTCTACTCGACCAGTCAGGTGGGACGCGAGGAGCTGCCGCGACACGACGCCACGGTTCGCGGCGCAGTCTCCATCGGCCGCCGGGCGCTCGATCCGCTCTCGGAGCTTGTCAAAATCGACCCGGCCAACATCGGCGTCGGACTCTACCAGCATGACCTGAAGGCGAAGCACCTGCACGACTCGCTGGATGATGTGGTCGAGAGCTGCGTGAACTTCGTCGGCGTCGACCTGAACTCCGCCAGTCCGGCGCTGTTGGCTTATGTATCGGGCCTGAACCAGCTGACCGCTCGACGCGTCTACGAGCATCGCCAGCAGCACGGTCCCTTCCGCTGCCGCGAGGAACTGCGGAACGTGCCCGGAATCGGCGAAACCACGTTCGTGCAAGCCGCCGGCTTCCTGAAGGTCGTCGGCGGAGACAACCCGCTGGACAGCACGTGGATCCATCCTGAAAGCTACGAGACGGCGCGTCGCGTGCTGGCCGAAGCCCAGATCGACCTGGAGCAACTCGCCTCGTCGGTGCGTCCCCTGGCGTTGCCGGAACCGGCTGAAGCCAGTGGCGTGGCGACGGCGGTGGCCGAACGCCCGTTTGGTGAGTTGCCGCCGGAAGCCAGTGCGGAGATCAACACGGAGATCAACACAGAGACCGCTGAGGAGACCGTTGAGGCCGCCGCAGTGGAAGTCGCCGCGCCCGTGGAAGCCACGCCGGTGGAAGCAGGCGTGGAGACGGCAGCGGAGGAGCCAGCAGCGACCGAGGAGCCAGCAGCGGCCGAACCGCCGGTGAATCTGGCGGAGAAGCTGTCGGAGCTGGACATCGACCAGCTGGCTGGGAAGCTGGGGGTTGGACGCCGTCTGGTGCAGGATATCGTGAGTCTGCTCGCGCGGCCCGGTCGCGACCCGCGCGAGGACCTGCAGCCGCCCGTGTTCCGACGCGAGGTGATGAAGCTGGAGGATCTAAAGCCGGGCATGGAGCTTTCGGGGACGGTGCTGAATGTCGTCGACTTCGGCGCGTTTGTCGACATCGGGCTGACCGACAGTGGATTGATTCACGTGAGCCGGTTGTCGGAACGATTCGTCAGCGACCCGCATGAGGTGGTGAGTGTTGGCGACGTCCTGACCGTCTGGGTGGTGGATGTGGACGAGAAGCGGCGGCGCGTCTCGCTGAC
>CAZUJM010000093.1:0-1944 GCA_964620405.1 uncultured Pirellulaceae bacterium
GGAGCGACCGGTGACGAACGTGCACTTCGAAGGCCTGCATGTGTCGCACGTGGACTGGCAGTTCCCGGCGGAAGGATACAACGGCCTGTTCTGCTGCAACGTGCCCGTCTTTCGCGACGGAGGCGACCCGGGCCACACGTTCATCGACGGAGCGGTGGAGATGACCCACGCGCGGTCCTGCAGCTTTCGCGACGGCGGCATCGCCCGCGTGGGCGCGATGGGGCTGGTGCTGCGGGAGGGCACGGCGGACATCGGCGTGGAGGGCAATCATGTCCACCAGACGGGCGCGGGCGGCCTGGGCCTGGGCCAGTGCAACGTCGGCTTCGGCTACCTCAAGGCGGCGCCGCCGGCCGAGGCGGGCGAGTACGAGCGGTTCCGCATCCGCAACAACCACGTACACCACTGCGGGCTGGACTACTTCGGCGCGGTCGGCATCGCCCTGTTCCGCATGAAGGATTCGACGATCGCGCACAACCTCGTGCATGATACGGCCTACTGCGGAGTCGTCTTCCCGGGCGACCAGGATCCGAACTGGAATTTCGTGGGCGGCAATACATTCGAGCGGAACCATATCTACCATGACATGCTGGTGACGCAGGACGGCGCGGGACTGTACGCGAGTTTCGCGCACCGCGGCACGCGGGTGCGCGCGAACCTGATCCACCATTCGAGCGGCCGGCCGATGAGTGGCGGCATCTGCCTGGACGGCTGCACGGGAGTGACGTTCGACCACAACGTGGTGTATCGCAACCCGGTCTGGTGCCTGGTCCTGTTCCGACCGGTGGACCTGGCCGAGAACGCGTGGATTGGCAACCTGGTGATGCCGACGCGCGAGCACGGCGTCTCGGCATCGCGCGCGAAGCGACTGTTTGACGGCCGCGACGGCTGGGAGCTGAACCCGGGGCGGAAGGACTATGGGCCGCCGACGGAGTTCATCGAGGCGATGAGCGCGTATGCGGGCCTGGAGCCGGCGTATCGCGAACGGCTGGAGGGAACGGCCGCGCGACGTTGCGAACTGCATGTGCTGGAGGACGGCCTGACGTGGCAGTTCGACTTCCCCGAGGAGGGACGCGGCGTGGTGTATCGCATCGACGCCCGCGCGGGCAAGGGAGCCGAAACAGGCGACGCCGCGGCGAGTGACGCCGGCACGGCCCAGAGTGAGACGCCTGGCGAGCCCACGATCAAAGTCCGGCTGCGAGGCCTGGACGGCGGATCGCGATACCAGCTGAAGGCGTACATGGGCAAGATCCGCCCGACGCCGACCGACTCGTTCACCGGCAACTTCACCTCCGGCCCTGCATTCCCGATGGTGCACGAGGTGCTGCGGGCCCCCGAGCCATCGTTCCCCGCCACGTCCACCGGCCGCGAGCTGACCGACCAGGGCCTGTCACTCCCCACAAGCCCCACGGCCGTCTGGGTGGTGTACGAGCGGGAACGTTAGGCAGCTCGGTGCGAGCGAGCACGCGGGCGGACCAAGATGCCTGCCCCGCGATGCGTTCCATGGTCGATGTCGGAAGCATTGCTAACCCCGGCGGCTGTCGTTCCGCTAAAACGGGATGTCCTCGTAAAGCGGTTGCCCGACGAGTTGGACCGATGCCTCCTCCTCTGGCACCTCGGGAAACCCTCGCCCCCACTTATCCAGCAATCGCCTCGCCTTCCTCGCCGCCGCGTTGTCCGTGTTGCGGGGGCCGAATGCCTGGGCCACGCGTCCGTCACGTCTCACTTCGATCGACGCCATCTCGCCGTCGCACTCGTAGTGAAACAGGAACGACCGGCCGTGACGGGCAAGCTCGATGTAGCTGGCGATGCAGTGCCCCATCCGCGCGGCCTCCTGGTGAATCGCCGCCGCTGTATCCAGGAACGTCAACCCGGGGTAGTTCGGCAGGGGAATCGGCGGCTGCGCCATCGTTCCATCATCGTGCCCGCAGGTGACGGTAAACGGCG
>CAZUJM010000093.1:1954-5094 GCA_964620405.1 uncultured Pirellulaceae bacterium
GAATCGACGCCCGCGTTAGTCCCACAAGGTTGCCCCGATGAACCTCCGGGTAGTCCTTGACGAACTGCACGAACCGCCCCAGGTGCGACGTATTCCGCGCGGAAAGATTCCACCCTTGCTCACGATTCACCAGTTCCAGCGCTGCCAGGATCTGACGCCGCGTCGCATGCTGGAACAGGTGCAGGTGTGGATGCGGCAGGCATTCGCTGCCGAGCAGCAGGACTGTCAGTTCCACACGGTCGGTCACCGCCCGCGCCAGGTGCAGGTGAGGAAGTGCTTCGCAAACCAGCCTGGGCGAGACGCCCGCTGGCAGATGATCCAGCGTCCGGTTCAGTGCCGGATAAGATCGCTCCCGATTTGAGAGCAGCGCCCGCCAGTCCTGCAGTGCATAGCAAAACTCCGCCACGCGCGGCCTGACCTCCATCGTCCAACACAGGTCCCCCGGGGACGCCTCGGCCATCGGTCGAAAACGCCGCAGGCAGGGCCCGTGGAAATTCGCGGCGAACGCAGCCGCCCGGTATCGCCGGATGTCGCCCAGCACCTGCTCACCCGCGAACGCGTAGAAATCGGGCCAGTGCATCGCTTCATGCGTGGAGCAACAGGCCGCGAAGACCGCGCGCTGCGTTTGCAGGATCAGCGGGTCGAGGGGCGTCTCCAGCAAACGCCGTCGCTCCTCGCCGACCACTCGGGCGATCGCCCTGCGTCCCTTCTGCGTGGCCCAGCGGCGCAGCCTGGTCGCGTGCGTTCGGCTATCGCGCGGCTGCCAGCTGCTGAAGATCATCTGGGCGACCGCATCGATCATCCGCCGTACCTCAAAGAGGCCGAACGTCCCCGTCACGCTCTCCGCGTCGGGTTCCGCCGCGCTCACCCACCAGCTCGCCTCCCGCAAATCCACGCGCACCCGCCGCCGATTCGCGCCACCATCCAGCACAAACCCGCGTGCCGTCCGCTCCACCCGATACCGCCCCTCCGCCGCCGCCAGCCCCGGCTGCTCGCAATCCTCAGGCAGTTCCAGCCCCGGCACCAATGCCACCCTCATCCACCGTCGGCGATCCCGCGACACGACCCCAAGGTTGCCACTCGAAAGACACTCCCCGGCGTCTCGGGTCTTCACTCGCACACCCGGCCCATCCCGTACCTATACGCCCGCCGCGCAGCGATCATTCACGCTTCGCGGCACAAAAATCGCCACTACGCGCAAAAAAAAGAATCGACCGCCGGGGCAGGGCAGGGGAGCACCTCGGCCCGAACCATCGCTAAGGCCCCACTCCCCAAGCAGGCATCGGTCACGCAACCTCCGTGACGTTTCCCGAGCGGTTGTCCCGGGCGATTTTGGCGTTTCGTCTGGAAGACACGACCAAAGCCCCCGCGCGAGGCCAGCGGCCCAACGTGCCATAACCTTCCTGGTGCCGACAAACGCCGTTGTCCTTCGTGTCGCTCCGTGGTTTCATTCGTTGGTGTGGTTGCCGTGGTCACCATCAGCCCAGACCGACTCGTCTGAGATTCGGCTCCCCTGGAAGCCTCGTCGCCTCAGCGTTGCCGGTCGGCCAGTACGTTTCTAGCTTCGCCCCCCGCGTCCACGGCTGCCTCTGCAGCACCGGATCCGGCTTGGATCGATCATCTTTCCGTTTGTATCGTCAGGCACAGACACCCATTGGAAGCCACGCGACTTTGTTATCTTGTCGCCGCAGGCCATAATCCCTGCTGCGAGCCTTGGCCGCTCGACAGGTCTATCTCTGGATGAAGCGACTTCCGTGAATCAGCGGCGATGGCTGGCATGTTCAGGAAAGGGTATCTGCGGTTGAAACACTTCCAAGGAGCGGGCATCCTGTTTTGCGTGGGCGACGTGGCGACAGGCACGATACGGGTGCTGCTATCGCGGCGGAAATCGGGGACTTGGAGCATCCCCGGAGGCAAGCGGGAGGCGGGGGACAGCGACGCCTTGGCGAACGCGCGCCGGGAGACGATCGAGGAGTTCGGCGAGATACCCGGGGAGCCACGAATGATGCTGCAGGCCAACTACCCGCTGGGGATTCCGGGACTGGTCGGATTCCACTGGACGACCTTCGTCATGCAGCTGCCCAGGATACCGGACCTGGACAAGTTCCCGCGCCGAACCGGAACGCATTTTAGGAATGAGTTCACCGAGGCCGGATGGTTCAACATCGACGGCTCCGGCCCCGACGCCCTACCACCCCGCACCCATGCCTTGCTCCACCTGCCGCTATTCCAACTGCGGCGACGCCGCGCGGAGATCCTGGGGAATGACTAGAGGTTCATCTAGCCAATCCAGGAACGACCCTCGGCTCTGAAAATCGGTGAAGTACGAGGAAGCGCAACGGCGAGAGTGTTCATCCGGCTGGGAGCCGGAGCAGTCGCTTCGAGACTCCCTCAAGGTCTAAAGCCATCCGCGTATCCATCAAGCTCTGGAGAATCGGACACCGGCGAAGTTGTAGCAAGGGGCAGCTCACAAGCGTTGATTCACGAATCGGCGGACTGGGTTGGGAGGCATCCAGGATGGCGGTGGCTTTACGCGGCTATCGAATCAGCGCGAGACTCGTCAAAGGTCTCGCGGTAGCCACGTTGTGATCACACCCCACTGAGGCCGTTTAAGGATCCAGCGCATAGGGTCCACCTCCCCGCACGTCGGTAGAACCAATTCTTCTCCCATCTTCAGCACCCCGAACTCTTTTCCTCACTACCGCTTCTTGTTGCCGTTCAGTAACTACAGACAGGAACGAAGTGTTGGGTCCGATTAACCGGCAACATGTGATGAGGGACCATCATTGCAATTCGTTCATCATGTCTTGCAGAAGATCCTTTATCGCTTTGCTGGCACCCTTGTAAAACGCTGGTGATCGCTTGCCAGAATTTTCCTTAGCTTCTTTCGCAAGGTCCTCCAGAGGCTGCATCATCTGTTTCTTCATGCTCGGCGGAGCACGTTTCGTGGCAGCAAGTATTTCGCTGACATAGCGGTAACCCCGCTGGTACTCAAGGTCTTCAACGGTGTCCGACGACCTGGCCGTTGATGAGGCCTTGTTAGCCGCCGCTGTGTCTGCCGACCCTAGCGGCGTATCAGAAGACGCAGGCTGTCCACCACGTCGGCTGATAAGTATCAAGGCCAGCATCCCTGTTGCGAT
>CAZUJM010000093.1:5104-7591 GCA_964620405.1 uncultured Pirellulaceae bacterium
GTCCAATCAGGTTTTAGCCATGTGAGAATTATACCTATCGCGGGACTGAAGAGGCCGGTGACCACGATCACCCATGGCATTCTCGAAAAAGCCTTCCAATCGAATGACGCTTGGTTTTCGGTCATATCTTCCTCTCTGCGTGTATCGCAGACATGCTAGAACGTGATGAACGGATCCCCCTGATGCAGCACCCTCCTGTTCACATCTCCCAGGAGTCGGAACACCGGTATCTTTCGCTGCCTGGAGCTTTTCGATCCGAGCCTCCATCGCGGCTACCTTGGTGACACATTCATATTGGCTGCTGTTTTTTTGGTGAAAGCATCCTTCTCCTTCGAGGATCGCTCGTCTACCGTGAGATCGGTGACGTATTCATCGACCTGCGTAAGTACCCTATCCAATTGCGACACCAACTGCCGTCCAAACTCCTTTGACGCATTCGATAGCGACACCGGTGTCACCACCTTGCACTTCCCATCTAAGCAGCGATGTCCCATGAAGCGATCACCATCCCAACGGGACTCGGGGCGGTTCGATGTAACTGCGGCTTCAAGGCGCCTCGTCGTTTTCACCTGCCCGACCACCGACTATTGTCGCTCCTCTCAACTGAGAATCTCAAACTCCGGATATCACCTAGTGCAGCTTCTAAGCAGCCTCATGCGTGCCCCGGGATTCAATCACAAATGCCACTAATCAGCATCAAGTTACCCATTCCAATGCCATGAAGGAATCGGTCCGGCTGTTTCAGCAACCCAAGCTGCCAGCAGAAAGCAACTGCCTGTGCCTTGGTCAGTCCGGATGGTTTTGACAAACGATTACCACCCTGCCACCGACCTAATCTTTTCGTCGTAGCACTGACGATTACTCCACTTCTCAAGCTGAGCGACAGGGATACTCTTCAAGGCTCAAAGAAATACGCTTCCGACGGCAAACACCTTGGGCCGCTGGCATGCTCCCCGAATCCTGATCCAGATGTTACGAGAGTAGACTTCCGGCAATCGGCAAGGAGACTCTCAAAGACAAAAACGAGGCAAGCAGCACAGCCCCGTGCAGGTCACCAAGAAACCGGGGATTGTCGACCCGATGCCTAATTCGGGCAAGGACTTGGCAGCGGAACTCTAGGCGCTGGAGGTACGTGAAGCCGCGCTCACCGCTAGCCTGCCTAGTTTGGCGGGCAAGAAAAGCGAGGAGCCAAGTCTCAAAGAATTTGAGACGCAGAATTACCGCCTGACACCACTGCTGGCGGGGACGGAACTCGACAACACCATGGCAGAACCTCCAATCACCCGTCGTTCGGGATGCGTTTCAGCAAACAGATCTCCCAGGCTTCGAATCCTCGTTTGCTGACGGTCGGGCCTAGCCCCACCGGAACTCAGTATGCGTAAATGATCGATTGAGCATCTGGTCACAACTTCCGCCCGTCCTGCGACACCCACCCCCCAATCAGTTCACGAGTTCCTCGCGGAATTTTCCTGAGCCTCCGCCTCCTGCACTCTCGCATTGACTTACGCGGAAAAGCTGACCTTTACTTGGGTTATTTGTCCTTGATCCTATGTATAATGGCCAAACCTTCACAGTTTTGGCCTTATACATGGGATCCCTCGCCATGGTGTCTATTCCGGCGTTTGATGGTGATACGCAACTGCAAGACCTGATTGAGGAGGCGATTAATGGCAACCCCTCCGCGCGGGAGGCGTTGCTGGACCATGCCTGCGATCGACTGATGCGGATGACGCGGGCCATGTTTCATGATTTTCCCGCCCTGCGGCGGTGGGAGCAGACCGACGATGTGTTCCAAGACGCCATGATCCGGCTCCACCGAGCCCTGGAAGCGGTGGAGGTGGACACGGTTCGATACTTTTTCAACCTGGCTGGTATGCAGATCCGCCGCACGCTGCTCGACCTGGCCAAACACCACTTCGGGCCGGAGGGTGCTGCCGCCAATCACCATACCGATCATCAGCCAGCGGACGACAAGGGCGGGTCGCTGCGGAAGGTCGGTGAGCAGCCCGACGATATCGAGGCCTGGACCGAGTTCCACCAGCAGGTCGAACGGTTGCCGCTCGATGAACAAGAGGTCGTGAACCTCCTGTTTTACGAGGGGCTGCAGCAGGAGCAGGCGGCTGCGGTCCTGGGGATCTCGTACAGCACATTGAAACGCCGCTGGCAGGCGGCTCGACTGAGGCTACAGGGTATTGAAACGTGACCGATGACGCTCAGGATGGGGCTCCGCATCAGGATGATGAGACCCTCGCCGAACTGCTTGTGCGGTGGGAGGAACTTCGTGAACAAGGCCGCGATGCCTCGGCCGTCGAACTCTGCCAAGACTGTCCCCACCTGATCGATGAACTGCAACGCCGCATCGACGCTCTGCTGGCCACCGCCTGGCTCAATGAACCGCTGGTCGCCCCCGAACCGGTCGAGACTCCCCGCTTCCAGGCCTCCGCTTCCGGCGAGCTGGTCCGCAAAACCATCAATCAGCTCGGCAAG
>CAZUJM010000093.1:7601-9445 GCA_964620405.1 uncultured Pirellulaceae bacterium
GCTCGATGTGCTGATCGCCGAGGGCGGCTTCGCCCAGGTCTGGCGCGGATTCGACCTGGAACTGCACCGGGCCGTCGCCGTCAAGCTGCCCAAGCCCAGCCGCCTGAATTCGACCGATGCCTTCATCGCCGAAGCACGCCGGGTCGCTCGCCTGAAACACCCGGGCATCGTCCCCGTCCACGACGCCGGCCGCGTCGATGACACCTACTTCATCATCTCGGAGTTCATCGAAGGCGGCAGCCTCGGCGACCAGATCAAGGACCGACCGCCGGGCATCGACAAGGCCATCCAGTGGCTCGCCGAAATCGCCGACGCACTCGAATACGCCCACGAACAGGGCATCATCCACCGGGACATCAAGCCCCCGAACATCCTGATCGACCACCACGGCCGCGCCCTGCTGGCCGACTTCGGGATCGCCCACTCATCCACCAAGACCGGCCGCTTCGCCCCGTCGCTCGGCACCCTGCAGTACATGTCGCCGGAACAGTTGAACGGCGAAACGATCGACCGGCGCAGCGACCTCTACAGCCTCGGCATCGTGCTGCATGAACTGCTGACCGGCGGCGTCCCCTACTCGTCGCCCGAGCCGCAGGTGCTGCGCCGCGAAATCGTCTCGGGGGCCAAGGTCAAGTCGCCGGATATTCCCGCGGAACTGCGGCGAATCTGCAACAAGGCGCTGGAACGCGACCCGGCCGCCCGCTACGCATCGGCCGCGGAGTTCGCCGCCGACCTGCGCCGCATCCAGGAACGCAGCACCCACCGCCGCGCCGTGGTTCTCACCATGGTCGGAACGATCACCGCAGCCGGCCTCGGCATGTGGTGGTGGTCCAGCCAGGCACCCGAACCACCCAGCAAGGCGCGCCGCCCAAGCCCACCGCCTCTCGAAGCTGACTGGCTCGCGCACGTCGCCTCGCTGCCTGCTCCCGAACAATTCCAAGCCGTCCTCGAAAAACTCCGCGAACGCAACCCCAGCTTCGAGGGAGAAGTGAAACACGTCATCGAAAACGGGGTCGTCACCGAGATCGAGTTCGTCGGCGAATACGTCGAGGATATCTCGCCACTGCAGGCTCTCAAGGAACTACGCGTATTCAACGGCGCCGCGTCGGGAAGCACGCGCGTCAATGGAGGCTTCTACGACCTGTCGCCCCTATCGGACTTGAAGCTGACCAAGCTGGAGATCGCGTTCAACGAGCGGATCGACGACCTGTCCGCGATCCACCGACTGCCGCTGCGGGAGCTGATCTGCAATCGCACGCAGGTCGCCGATCTTTCACCGCTGAGCGGGATGCCGCTGGAGTATCTCGACATTGGAGCCACGCCTGTGGCCGACCTGTCACCGCTGCGAGGCGCCCCGCTGCGAACCCTCCGGTGTTTCCAGACCCAGGTCGACGACTTCAGTCCGCTCGCCGGCATGCCGCTGGAGCAGGTCCGCTGCCAGGACTCGCCGCTCGCCAGCCTTGCCCCGCTGGCCGGCGCGCCGCTCCAGGGCCTCGAGTGCCACCGCACGCCCGTAGCCGACCTGTCGCCCCTGCGCGGCAACGAGGTACTCCACGGCCTGAACATCGTCCACACCAAGATCACCGACCTGTCCCCGCTGCTGGAAACACCCAACCTCAAGCTGCTGTGGTGCACCCTGGTCGATGAACGCGACGGGCCCATCCTCCGGAAGGTGACGTCGCTGGAGCAGATCAATTCACTGCCGGTCGAGGAGTTCTGGCGCGAGTTCGAGAAGCGGCGGGCGAGCGGTTCGGCCGGGTGATGCGAAGGGCGGGGACGTTTTCGCCGCGGGGGACGTTTTCACCGCGGGGCAACAGCTGGTGGAAGTTGTTGCCCCCGTAGTC
>CAZUJM010000093.1:9455-16556 GCA_964620405.1 uncultured Pirellulaceae bacterium
GAGGAATGCCCGCTACATGCCGTGGGCGAATCAATAAACCCCGGCCGAAGCCAGGGTATGGGGCTGAGAGGAGTTGAACCTCCACGGGGTTACCCCCACTAGAACCTGAATCTAGCGCGTCTGCCAATTCCGCCACAACCCCAGAACGCGAGCCTCTTACACTACTCGCTAGGCACTCTATCGTCAATGGGCCGGCGGGAGTTTAGCCGCCGGCCCGAAGTCGCCGGAGCACGGCCGTCACGGCCGCACCCGCCCAGCCGCCAAGCCCATTCGGACTCCTGGGCTAGTCTTCCATCACCTCGGATTCGCGAGTCTTGGCCATGTCGTTCACCTTGGCCTCGAACTTCTTGGTCAGCTCCTGGACTTCGTCCTTCAAGCCGTCGCGATCGTCTTCGCTGATCGTCTTGTCCTTCTCCGCCGTATCCGCCGCCTTGTTCGCGTCGCGGCGCACGTTGCGGATCGACACGCGAGCTTCCTCGGCCATGTCCTTGATCCGCGCGACCATCTTCTTGCGCACTTCGGTCGAGAGCGGTGGAATGTTGATCCGCACGACGCGACCATCGTTCGAGGGATTGAACCCCAGGTCGCCCGCGATGATCGCCTTCTCAATGTCCTTGATCGTGCTCGTGTCGTAAGGCCGGATCACGATCTGCGTGGGCTCCGGAGCACCCACCTGGGCAATCTGCTTCAGCGGCGTGGGCGAGCCGTAGACGTCAACGCGGATCGTATCCACCAAGCCCGGATTCGCGCGCCCGGTGCGGATGCCGCCTAACGCCCGCTTGAGAATTTCGAGGGCCTTCTCCATCCGATCTTCTGCGTCCAGCAGGATCTCTTCAACGCTCATGGGCCTTGATTCCTCCCCTTCAACGAATACGTCTTCTCGGTGCCTTGGCGATACGCAGCGGGCTCGTCGCCACGGCGATTATGATACTCGATCGCCGCTGGAGAATCACCCGCCGACTCACGCAGGACAGGACGGCGAGGAGGGCAGGGATGCCTGCGGGGCGGGAGGCTGCGCTCGGGGCTGGCGGGCGAGACGCTGGCTTTCAGAGCCGGCGGGCAGGACGCTGGCTTTTCAGAGCCGGCGGGCGGGACGCTGGCTTTTCAGAGCCGGCGGGCGGGACGCCCGCGCTCCTGCTAGCTACTCGAAATGCAGGTGCCGACCGCTTCGCCCATGATGGCGCGCTGGATGTTGCCCTTCTTCTTGTAGTTGAAGACGATCAGCGGCATGCCGTGCGTCATGCACTGCGTGATAGCCGTCTGGTCCATGATCCGCAGGTTCTTCTCGAGCACGGTGGAGTAGTTCAGTTCGCGGAACATCACGGCGTGCGGATTGCGCTCGGGATCGTCACTGAAGACACCGTCGACGCGGGTCGCCTTCAGCACCACTTCGGCTTCCAATTCCAGCGCCCGCTGCGCGGCGGCCGTGTCGGTCGTCACAAACGGACTGCCGGTGCCGGCGGCCAGGATGATGATCCGCCCCTTCTCGAGATGACGTCGCGCTCGGCGACGAATGTACGGCTCCGCCACGCCGTCCATCTTGACCGCCGTCATCAGGCGGGTCTGCGAACCCACCGATTCCAGCGCGTCCTGCAGCGCCAGGCCATTGATGACCGTGGCGAGCATCCCCATGTAGTGCGCCGTCGCCTCCTGGATGCTGGCGTTCGCTCCCTTGAACTGCCCGCCTCGCAGGATGTTGCCACCGCCAATCACGACGGCGATCTGGCAGCCCAGCTTCTGCGCGTCGTGGATCTGCGAAGCGATCAGCGACACCTCATCCATGCTGATGCCCCGCTCGCCGGGCTTCGCGAAACTCTCGCCCGACAGCTTCAGCACCACGCGGCCATAGCGGGGAGTTCGTTGAGCGTCGCTAGTCGTCATCTCTGGATACTCCTTCAAGAACGTCCCCGGATCCGAAAACTGCCGCTCGCCCGCCGAAGGCCTTCTGCTGGAAAAAGCCTTCGGCGCTGAACTTCCTTCGCTTCTCTGCCCAGGCCTGTGGCTCCTCCGGCCTGGACCGAGGCGGGCCTAGTCCTTACCCAGTTCCCAGTGCGCGAAACGCACCAGTTCCAAACCTTCCGACTTGGCGTACTGGCCCACCGACTGCTTGTCGTCCCTCACGTACGGCTGCTCGCGAAGCACCGATTCCGCATAGAAGTTCCGCATGCGGCCCTCGACCATCTTGTCGATGATCGACTCCGGCTTGCCTTCCGCGCGAGCGGCTTCCGTGAGCACCGACCGTTCGCGGGCCACGACCGCCGGATCCAGCTCCTCGATGCTCAGCGACCTCGGCCGCATCGCCGCGACGTGCATGCAGATGTTGCGGGCCGCTTCCTCGCCCGAACCCTTCACCTCCAGCAGTACGCCGGATACCGTGCCGCTGTTGTGCGAGTACCCGGAGCAGGGGCCGTCAAAACGGACCATGCGGCCGATGTTGAACACCTCGCGAATCCGGTTCATCAGCTCGTCGCGCTGCTCCCGCAGCGTCTTGCCGGCCTGGCTGGGCGAAGGCTGGTCGAGCAGCGCCTCGGCGTCGGCAGCTCCCGGACCGGTCGCCAACTGCTGGGCCAGGTCCTGGGCCAGCTGCACGAACTCCTCGTGGCCCGCCACCGGAGCGCTCTCGCACTTCAGCTCGACCATCGCGCCCGTCTTGGCCTGCAGTCCCGTGTAGAGTCCCATGCGGCCGAACGCCGTCTCACGGCCGCTCCGCTTCTCCATCGTTTTCAGGCCCTGCTTGCGGAGCCAGTCGATGGCCGCTTCTTCGTCACCTTGGCATTCGGTGAGCGCCTTCTTGCATTCCATCATGGGAAGACCCGTCCGCTCCCGGAGGGCCCTGACTGTGGCGGCGGTAATTTCGGGCATGACTTCAATCTCCGCTAGTAGCAACCAAGGGTTGGCCTCGCGTTTGGCGGCGAGGCTTCTTAAATCGAAAGATGCACGTGATTTCCTGAAGCAGCCGGCTGGCGATCCTGAACAAAGGCGGCAGCTCGCGCCGCGAACAGCGATTGTCGCGAATGAACGGGTGGACTGCTTGCGTGTGAACGGGGAACCGGGCGATCGGCGATGCGCGGCAGGCGTTGGCCGCAGCGACGGGGAGAAGCACCCGAGTCCGGGCACACCCGGGAATGGACGAGGACCATGAGTCACGACCCCATGGTCGCCCCCGACGTTCGCTCCGTCCAACGACTTCGTCGCAAAAACAGGCGGGGCGACTCCCGGTCGGGAAGCACGCCCCGTTGTTCTATTCAACGTCTGGAGCCGGCCATGCCAGGCCAGCTGCTGCGAACGAGGACTACTCGGCCGACTTGGCCTGTTCCTCGTCCGAGGGAGCTGCAGGTGCGGCAGGAGTCGCCGGGCGACCGCCACGGCGACCGGTCTCGCCACCTTCGTCCTTCGTCGGACCCACTTCCGCTCGTCCGGCAAGGGCCGCGTCCGCCAGCAGCGACACAATCAGCTCGATCGAGCGGATACCGTCGTCGTTGCCCGGGATCGGCAGGTCCACCCAGTCCGGATCGCAGTCGGTGTCGATCAACGCAATCGTCGCGATGCCCAGCTTCTTGGCCTCGCGGACCGCGTTCTTTTCCTTCTTCGGGTCCACCACGAACAGGCAGCGCGGTAGCTGGCTCATGCTTCGCATCCCGTTCAGGTTGCGGAACATCTTGCGATACTCGCGATTCAACGCCGACTGCATCTTCTTGGAGTAGGTGTCGAGTTCCGAGCCCGAGCGGATGGCTTCGAGTTCCTCGAGACGGGCCAAGCGGCTGCGGATCGTGCGGAAATTCGTGAGAGTGCCTCCCAGCCAGCGGTCGTTGACGAACGGCATCTGGCAGCGTGAAGCCTCTCGCTCGATCGTGTCCGCCGCCTGGCGCTTCGTGCCGGTGAACAGCACCTGCCCATTGCGGGACGCGATCTGGCGAACGAACTTCTGGGCCCGCAGCAGGCCGCGGATCGTCTCGCGAATGTCAATGATGTGGATCAGATTCTTGCGCGCGTAGATATACGGCGCCATCTTCGGATTCCAACGGCTGGCCCGATGGCCAAAATGCACTCCCGCCTCAATCAAGGACTTCGCCAACGACTCGGCCACGCACCCGTCTCCTCGTAACGTTCTCTCGCGAACTGGGAATCATCCGGTATCTGGTAAGGCTTCTCGCAGCTTCGCGAATCGGCAGCGAAAGCCCTTAAACTGCATCGAATGTCTGGCTCTGGGCGACAACCGGCGAATACCGCCAGCTCGCCGCACTCCACGGTGGACCTGACCGAGCTCCGCAGCAACCTGCCGGTTCCCGCCTGCTCCGTCCCAGTCTGCCCCGCCTCAGACTCGAGCGTCCCCAAGATCGTCGGAATCCCGACGCTTCGGAGAGGCCCAGCAGCCCGAAAGCTGATTTCCCGCCGCAAATTGCGTGGGAGACCCGTGCCGTGCGGATCCAGTCTGCCCTGCGAATCTAGGAGTCAAAGCCCCCCAGAAACGCTCGGTCGCCCCTCCCTAGCCAGACCTATCGGTCCACAGTCGAATCCGAGATGCTAACAGTTTGAATTTCCCGGGTCAACCCACGCTTACGCGAAAGTGGCCACACTCACGTCAAAGTGGACCAGGCCCACCCAGGACGCCGACTCGTCACCGCCCCCCTCGCTGAGGACTGCTCACGCCCTGCGGCTTCCCTCACCCAGCGAGCCGTCGACCGCCCGCCAGACGCTCCCGCGGCCCCGATGCTCCGATCAACTCTCTGATTAAGATCGGCAACCTGCGCCAACCGGCGTGGACGCGTAGCCTTGGTAAGAACGCCTAACCCGTTGGCTCACAAAAACTTTTCTTGTTCGCTCCGCGTACCCCAGTTACCATGAGGTGCAGGTCGGGACTGGGGGCAACATAGCACGCTTTTCTCCCAATTTGCCGCGTTCACCGCTGCGGAGAGATCAGCTTTTCCCCCCGGAATCCCGGCTCGGTCATGGACGACCGCGTCAACCCGTTTCGCCTCGTCCCATTCGACCCTGCTGCGTCGACGGATTTCCAGCACCAACCGATGCCACCGTAGTCACCCAGGAGGCGGTGGAGGACGAGGCGATTGCTCATGAAACGCACCACGATCCAACTTGGGACTGCCCTCTGCCTGCTCTGCAGCGGCTGGGGAATTCGCTCCGCGTCCGCGGTAGTGGTCTCCGGCCCCCTGTCTTCGGCCACCACCACGCGTCCAGCGGACGATCCGGGCTGGAGCAATCTCGGCCTGCTGAAGGGCTCCACCGCTGTCTACCTGGGCGACCGCTGGGTGCTGACGGCCGCCCACGTGGGCACCGGTTCCGTGACGTTCCCCGCGCTGGGCAAGACCTTCGCGGCCGACAGCAGCACGGCCTTCCGGCCCCTCAATCCGACCGACCGGCGGATGACGACCGAGGGCGACCTGCTGATGTTCCGCCTGCTGGAGGAACCCAAGCTGCCGCCGATTTCCATCAGCCACGCCAGCCCTCCGCTTGGTTCGCCGGTCTGGGTGGCGGGCAATGGCAAGGATCGCGACCCCAACCTGACTCATTGGTCTGTAAACATGGGAAGCGCGATCTGGACCTGGTCCGAAACCACCGGCTCCAGCGACTACTCCGGCTACAAGACGCTCAACACCAACTCGCTCCGCTGGGGCACGAACCTGATCGAGCAGGACGAGTTGGCGCGGCGCGAAAACGACGCAGACATTCGCCTCCAGCTGGAAACCGTGATGGGCGACACCCTGGTGCTGGTCACCGAGTTCGACCAAGACGGCTCGAACTCCAACTCCGAAGTGACCGGGCTCGATGGTCGTGCGCAGACCGAGTTTGAATCGCAGGCGGTCCTCAACGATTCGGGGGGCGTGATGTTCCACAAGCGGCCGGATGGCCACTGGGAACTGGCGGGCACGGTCGTCGCCGTGGAGGGCATTCGTAACCAGCCCGATGTCGTGAAGACGCCGATCTTCGGCAACTTTACGTTCTACGCCGACCTCGCGTCGTACTTGGAGCAGATCCAGACGCGCACCGTCTACGGTGACTTCAACGGCGACTTGGAGCTGACGGCTGCGGATATCGACCTGCTGTCGGGAGCGATCGGCTCGTCGACCAACCTGGCGTTTGACCTCGACCGCGACGGACGCGTCGCGCGGGGCGACCATCGAACCTGGGTCGACGTCGCCGCCAACACCTACCTGGGCGATGCCAACTTGGATGGCGAATTCGATTCCTCCGATCTCATCCTGGTGCTGCAAGGCGGGCTTTACGAGTCGGAGGAGACAGGCCAGGCGACCTGGGACAGCGGCGACTGGAACGCCGACCGCGACTTCAACAGCACCGACCTGATCGCCGCGCTGCAGTCCGGCGGTTACGAATTGGGGCCTCGGGCGTTGCCGGCAAGCGATCCGGGGCGCGAGCCGTCGCTCCGCGGAGTGGCCAGCGTTCCGGAGCCGTCGTCGCTGGCCCTGCTCCTGGGGTCGCTCGCCTGCCTCCTGCAGCGAGCCCGCTCCGGTCGCCCGACGTCGCCCGTCCGTCACGACGGCTGACAGGTCGCGGCACAGTCTCCCGCCAGTCCCTAGCCGCCATCCGCGACGCGACCCACTCCAGCGGTTCGCGTTTCTGGTTCGCACCGCCGGTTCGCGCCCGCTCCCGCGCGTTCAGTTTCATGAACACCTCGTGAGGAATTCGGCCAGAGTGTCAATTTGTCGTGATTCCGTTTGCAATTCTTACTAATTCGAAGATATTGAGCGGGCGTGATAGCAAGGATGGCCATCGCCGATCGGATGCGGAAAATGGAACGAGGTAACGCTAGTGATCTGAGCGATGAGAGTTGGCACTCCGATGAACGACGACTTCGCGTTCGAGCGACTGGTCGGCCAGAGCGGCTGGACAGCGCGCACCTTGCGACGCATTCTCCAAGCGGCCGCCTATAGCTACCCGGTCCTGATCCAGGGCCCCGCGGGAACCGGCAAACGCCTGGTCGCTCGCGCGATCCGCGACATCTACGCCTCCACCCTCAAGGTGCCCGGCGGGCTGGAAATGACCACCTCGCGCGATGTGCTCGAAGCCATCTCCGCCGGGGCCGGGCCGCGCCGTGTGCTGATCACGCTGGGTTATGCGGGCTGG
>CAZUJM010000093.1:16566-20694 GCA_964620405.1 uncultured Pirellulaceae bacterium
GTTCGTCCCTGTCCGCTGCGCCGTGCTGCGCGGACCACTCGGCATCGCTCAGATCTTTGGCCAGGAAGCAGGCGCATTCTCATTCATGCCCGCGGCGACGCTCGGCAGCCTGCAGGTCGCGGAGGGCGGCACGCTGCTGCTGGAGGAAGTGGGCCTGCTGGACGCCGATGCGCAGGCTCGACTGCTGGAATTCCTGACGACGAAACGCGCCCGGCCTGTCGGTGGTGAACCGCGGAGCGAGCTGAACGTACGAGTCATCGCCACCAGCTCTCGCGACCTGCGGGAGCTAGTCACCGAAAAACAGTTCAGCTTCGAACTGCTCTACCGACTCAACGCGCTGTACGTCGAAGCGCTGCCGCTGCGTGAGCGGCGAGAAGACATCGGTCCTCTGGTGCGGCACGCGATTGCGCGAGTGACGCTGGAGCGAGGACTGGGCTTGCGCCGGCTGACTCCCGCCGCCATGGCGACGCTGGAAATGGGCTCCTGGCCGGGCAACGTCGCCCAGCTGCTGCGTGTGGTCGAGCAGGCCGTGCTGGCCGTTCCTCACCGTGACCTACTGGATGTCGACGCCTTCGCCGAGTGGCTGCCGGTGGAGGACGAAGTGCGCGTGAGCGATCCGGTGCCGGGCGACCGGCCGGTGAATGCGTACGAATCGTTGCCGGCATGGGAGGTCGTGGAGCGACCTTGGCCGACGCTGGCGGAGATCACCGAACGGCACGTGCGAGCGACGCTGGAGCGGGCGGGCAACCGGCTGGACGTGGCGGCGCGCATGCTGCGAATCGGTCGCGAACAGCTGCTGCAGCGGATGACCGAATGCGGCCTCGCCCTGCCGCTTGCCGATGACCGTCGTTTCGGTGACGCCGTCCCCAGTGCTCCGGGGGAGCTGCCTCCCGGGGCCTCCCCAGCCGACGAGGGTGGCCCGAACGGCCTGCGTTCCGCCGGGTAGTGCCCGCACCGGATCCTCCTCCGCCGGCTCCTTCTCCCCGGCGCCGCTCGACGACCCCGACAAAACAGGGCTCGCTAGCAAGGAAAAAACTGCGCGAGGCCCTCTGATGCCAATCCGCCGCGCGAACCGACGAAGTTGAGTAGCAAATAATCGGATCAATTGGTAAGGTTCGGATAGTTTGCGCTGAGGAAGCCTGTGTCGACCGGGGTTGCGAAGTGGGGCCTCGACCCTGAGGACTCGCTTGTGAAACTGCGAGTGACGCGGAACCTGGGCAGCTTGACGACCGGTCAGGCGATAGGGTTCCTGCACGCCGGGCACACTGCGAGGCAGCCTTGGCAGGGCTGGTGAATCAGCCCCCGAACGCTTCGCCCGAAGATCCGGGCTCGGGAAACACGAGACGACGCGTCCTCAAGAACGCGTGCAGAAGAGAAAGAACAGTCCGCCATGTCGGAATACGAGATTGACCATGTGGACGACAGCCCGATCGTGGAGAATCCGCCTTTCAAGGTGGAGCTGGCGACGCGTGTGCAGCGACTGCCTCCCTATCTCTTCGGCCGCATCAATGGCGTGCTCTACAACAAGCGGCGTGCGGGCAGCGACGTCATCGACCTGGGCATGGGCAATCCTTCCGATCCGCCCGAGGAACTGGTGGTGGAGAAGCTGGTCACGGCGGCTCGCGACCCCAACAACCACGGCTACAGCAAGTCAAACGGCATCCTGAACCTGCGGAAAGAACTGGCCAACAAGTACCAGCGGAAGTTCGGCGTGCGTTTGGACCCGGACTCCGAGGTGATGACCTGCCTGGGGTCGAAGGAAGGCTTCTCGCACATGTGCCTGGCGCTGATGGGCCCCGGGGACACGGCGATCGTGCCGGCGCCTTACTTCCCGGTGCACACCTACGCCGTGGCGCTCGCTTCGGGCAACGTGATCTCACTGGAGGTGGCCGACAGCGACAAGTTCCTGTCCAACATCGCCTACACCTGCGAGCACCTGTATCCGAAGCCAAAGCTGCTGATCATCTGCTATCCGCACAATCCCTCATCGGTCACGGTGGATCCGCCGTTCTTCGTCGAGGTTGTGAAGATCGCCAAGCGTTATGGCTTGGTGGTGATCAGCGACTTCGCCTACGCGGACGTGGCCTTCGATGGCTACCAGCCGCCAAGTTTCCTGACGGCGCCGGGAGCGAAGGACGTGGGCGTGGAATTCACGACCATGAGCAAGGGCTACAACATGGCCGGCTGGCGCGTGGGCTTCTGCGCCGGCAATGCGGAGATGATCCGCGGCCTGGGCGTGATCAAGGGCTACTACGACTACGGTATCTTCCAGCCAATTCAGATCGCCGCCATCGTTGCCATGCGAGACACGCAGGCGGCAGTGGAGCGGCAGTCGATGATCTACCAGCGCCGCCGCGACGTCCTCGTCGACGGCCTGCGACGCCTGGGCTGGAAAGTCGATCCGCCTCGCGCCGGCATGTTCGTCTGGGCGGCCATTCCCGACTTCTGGCGTGCCCGCATGAGCACCATGGACTTCGCCATGATGCTGCTGGAAAAGGGCGATGTGGCCGTCAGCCCGGGCAGCGGGTTCGGCGAAGCCGGCGAAGGCTATTTGCGCATGGCACTCGTGGAAAACGAAAATCGGCTCCGCCAGGCCGTCCGCCAGATCGGCCGCTGCCTGGACCGCGAATCGCGGAACGGCCAGCCGGACGACTCGTCGCGCCCCATCAGCACCTGATCGGCGTCGGTAGTCGGCACACGCCGTGTGCCGATCCCTAGCACCCCGAAACTCCGCCGGCCGCGGTGCTGACCATGGCCAAAACCACGCGGCACGAACGCTTGGGCGGGGCAGGGGTCGAACTTGCGACGCTGGCAGCTTCTTGCTGAACCCAATTCGGCACACGGCGTGTGCCGACTGCGGTGGGGCGGCGGCTGATTCGCGCCAACTGCTCGTGACCGTCCGACGATTGTCGTTGCGGGACCCTAGGAAGGTCGCCGAGCGACTTCTATAATCTTCGGAGTTTGCCCTCAAGTTTCGACGGTGGGTTCGCCGGATCCGCAGGCGCAAAAAAAAGGGGCCCTTGTTCGCCGCAACAAGGGCCCGAGATTCAGGCTGCCCGTAGACGCTGTCGCCAGTATCTCCGGAGACCCACAGCCGTACAGAGAGTATCGGGCAACGCCCGTAGGGACTTTAAGCCCTAAGCCGGACGTAGGACCGATCGCAGCAGGTTGTGCGATCCATGGGCCAGTTCGTGTGACTCTCGGGGGATTCGTGCCTCACCTACGGCACTGGCCAACTCGCACCTTGCTAGATGGAGAGACCTTTCGGATGAAACGGATCGCGAAGCTGGCGCTGGAAGACGGTACGGTGTTCATCGGCGAGGCCTTTGGCGCGGACGGCGAGGTGGACGGCGAAGTCTGCTTCAACACGTCGATGACCGGCTACCAGGAGATCCTGACCGATCCCAGCTATCGCGGCCAGATCGTGACGATGACCTATCCCGAAATCGGCAACTATGGCGTCAACGACGAGGATCTCGAAAGCGCGAAGCCCCACCTGGCCGGCTTCATCGTCCGCGAAAACAGCCGCATCGCCAGCAACTTCCGCTGCCAGGGATCGCTGGACGACTACCTGCGCCAGCATGGGATCGTCGGGCTGGCGGGCATCGACACGCGCGCGCTGGTGCGTCGCATCCGCAACCAGGGAGCAATGAAGGGCGTGATCTCGACCCGCGACATGGACCATGACAGCCTCGTCCGCAAGGCCAAGGCCAGCCCGGGCCTTGTCGGCCGCGACCTGGTTCGCGAAGTCGTTTCGGCCGAAGGCCGGGACTGGACCGAACGGCTCAATCCGTGGTCCAAGTTCGGATCGGAGGAGGGCCTGACGCCCGGCAACAACGCCCATGTGGTTGCTCTGGATTTTGGCATGAAGTGGAACATCGCGCGACACCTGTGCGACGGCGGCTTCCGCGTTACCATCCTGCCGGGCACGCAGGCCACGGCCCGGGACATCCTGGCGCTGGACCCCGATGGGGTCTTCTTGTCCAACGGACCGGGCGACCCCGAACCGCTGACGTACGCCATCGACACGATCCGCGAGCTGCTGGGCAAGAAACCCATCTTCGGTATCTGCCTGGGACACCAACTGCTGGCGCTGGCGTGTGGAGCGAAGACGTTCAAGCTGAAGTT
>CAZUJM010000094.1:0-20570 GCA_964620405.1 uncultured Pirellulaceae bacterium
GAGCGTCGGTGGTTGTCGCCGGCCTGCATGCCCATCATGTCTATGCGGGCAAGCATGGCTATCCTTGCCGATCCGACGCGGCCATCGAGCAGGTGCGATCGTCCGACTTCGATGGCGTCATCTGCCCGGGAGGCTTCATGCCCGACAAGCTGCGCCGGGTGCCGAAGGTCTTGGAGCTGGTGCGGGAGTTCGCGGCGGCGGGCAAGGTGATGGCCGCGATCTGCCATGGCGGCTGGATCCCCATTTCGGCCCAGGTCTACCGCGGCGTGCGCGTCACGGGATCGCTGGGAATCCGCGACGACCTGGTGAATGCGGGAGCCATCTTCGAGGACGCGGCGGTCGTCGTCGATCGTCACTTCGTGAGCAGCCGCAAGCCGGACGACCTGCCCGACTTCTGCCGCGGCATCTTCCAAGCACTGGCGCACTCCGCATCCTGAACGCCCGCATCTAGTCGCAGGCCCGCGCGAGCCCGCCGCTCTCCGGGAGCAGCGGCGGGCGACGCCGGATGGCGAACGTCCTACTGCTGGAAGTCGGTCGCGAAGGCCCGCGCGTTCAGGTCGGCTCCCGTGGCATGCCGCGTCGCTTCGTTCCACGGCAACAGCGTGCCCTGGCTGAACAGCCGGTCGATGAGGAACTTGCCGACCTCGCGATTGTCATGGTAGATCGCCTTGGTCGGGTTCTCGCTGTGCAGTACCTCACGAGCCAGCGCGTGGTGCAGTTGGCAGGCGAACAGCTCGCCCATCATGTAGTTGTGGTAGTAGCACGGCGCGGACACCACATGGATCTTGCTGGCGTAGTCCGGCGCATCACGATCCGCAGGCGGCTCCACCAGCTGGTACTTGCGGACGAGATCCCACCAGAGGCGATTCAGGTCCTGGCCGGGGTTTTCGTACATGCCCATTTCGAAGCGGAACATGACCTGGCACCAACGGGAAAACACGAGCAGCCGGTAGGTGCGTTTCGTGGCCGCGGCCGCATCGTAGGCCTGCGGATCGGGCACCTGGACGCCCATGGCGGCAAGCCACTTGGAATCGCTCGCCAACCGTTCGAACATCATCGCAATCCCTTCGGTCGTGAGGATGTGCGAGTTGGTGCGGAGCACATAGGGTAGCCGATCGGGAATGAACTTGCTGCTGTAGACCGCATGCCCCAGCTCGTGCAGCATCGTCGTCATCCAGTATTCGTTCTGCACGATGTTCGCGAGCACGCGCACGTCGCCGACACGGTCGATGTCGGTGCAAAACGCATGGGGGCTCTTGCCCGGCTTCTCATACAGGTCACTGCGCTCGATGACATCGTCGATCGGCAGGCCGATCCCTTCGTAGAAGCGACGGCAGACACCGACGATATCGACCTGGGCAAACACCTGATCGAGGTCAGCGGCCGAGGTATCGGGCGCTTCCTGGAAGAACGGATCCTGGTAGTGCCAGGGCCGCAACTGGTCGACGGCGACTCCGTAACGCTTGGCAAGAAACGCGTCGATACGCGACTTGGCCTGCCGGAAAGGTTCGCGTGTCAGTTCGTCCAGCTCGTCGAACAGCCGCAGGACTTCGCGCGGATCCTGCTCGTTGAGGGCCAGCATCATCGCGTGGTAGCTGCTGAAGCCGAGCTTGCTGGCGGCTTCATTGCGGAGTCGCACGAGGTCGCGGATGTCGGTCTCGATGGCGGCGCCCACCTGCTTGCTCGCGTTCCACACCGCTTCGCGTCGCGCGGAGTCGGTGGAGTTCTTGAGAATCTCCCGCACCTGGCTGTCCGTCAGTTCTTCGTCGCCCACCCGCGCGCGGTAGACGTTGAAACGCTGCTCAATGCCGTTCGCGATGGAGGTCATGCGAGCCAGAAGCGCCGGATCCACCTGCTTGCCCAGGTACTGCAGATACAGCAGGTGCACCTGGCGACGCAGCATGTCGCGGGGGTCGGCGGGCGCCTGCTGGCTGGCCGTTTCGAGGGCCTTCAGTTCCGCGAAGGCCGTGGCGTCGGAGAGAGCCGCATCGAGCTTCGTCTCGGCCTCCACCTTGCGCTGGTAGTCTTCATCCTTGCCGGTCGTGTTCGCGTCCCACCAGATGCGTGCGACGGCGATCTCCAAAGGACGGACCTGCTGCTCGTGTCGATTTACGAACGCTTGGGCCTTGGTCTTCCATTCGTCATTCACAGCCTGGGCCTCCCCCAAAAGCGATAGTACGATCATGCAGGACCCCAGGCAGGCGATGCCCCCTGTCCTGGTGAACGCGAGCGTGCAGCCCGGGGCCCTTCTCCGCCGCGATATCCAGCAAAACAGCGAACCGATCATGGGAAAGTCTCCGTGGTAGTCGATGCGTTCCGCCCGCAAGTTCCGCGGGGTTTGTGCCGCGCAACGCACCGGCCCGTCAGGGCTGGGACGCCTCAAGGTCGAGGAATTGTCGGAAGAACAGGACCTGGACGGCCTGCAGGTAGTCGCGATTCACCTTCTTGGCGAAGCCGTGGCCTTCGTTGTCCGCATAGACCGTCCAGACCGGCCGCTGCAGCTTCCGGACCACGTCCGCGATCTGCTGGGCTTCGGAGAAGGGCACGCGGGGATCGTTGATGCCGTGGGCGACCAGCAAGGCGGAGCGGATCTTCTCGGCGTTGGCCGTGGGATTGATCCGCTCGAAGACGGCCCGCATCTGCGGGTCACGTTCATCGCCGTACTCGGCCCTGCGGAGGTCGCGCCGATACGCCGCGGTGCGTTCAAGGAAGGTGATGAAATTCGCGATCCCCACGTTGTCGGATCCGGCGCGAATGCGATCGCCATAATGGACGAGCGACGCAAGCACCATGTAGCCGCCGTAGGAACCACCCATGACGGCCACGCGCGACTTGTCGAGTTCCGGTTGCGCGGCGATCCAGTCCAGTAGCGCACCGATGTCACGGACACTGTCTTCGCGAAGCGGGCCGTTGTCCAGCTTGAGATACGTCTTGCCATACCCGGCGGAGCCGCGGACATTCGGACTGATCACGGCGACGCCCAACTCATTCAAGTAGTATTGCGTGATGCCGGTGAACAGCGGCCGGTACTGGCCTTCCGGTCCGCCGTGGATGTCGATGATCACCGCCACCGGTTTGTCCGGTGAAGCCTGTCGCGGCCGGAAGTAGTAGGCCGGTATCTCGCGACCATCGAACGAAGGAAAACGGATGCGCGTCGGGGCGACGAACGAAGCGGGATCGAGACCGCCCACCTCGCTGAAGGTCCAGCGTACCAGTTCGCCACTGGACAGGATCATTGAATACGCTTCAGCCGGCCCCTGGGGCTGGGCGAGCGTGAAGCCGAGCTGGCTTCCATCGGGCGAGAACTCGAGCCCGCTGAGCACCCCCAGCGGCGTGGCGAGTCGCTCCACGGCATCGCCACGCACCCGCCACAGCGTGGATGCGCCATCCTCGTTCACAATGAAAACCACTGTTCCGTGTCGCGGATCGACCTCGATCTCCTCCACATCCCACGGCACCGACTCGCTCAGCCACCGTGCAGCACCGGTGGCGAGTTCGTAGCGAAGCAACTGCTGGAACTCGCCCCGCGCATCCGTCGCCACATACAGCGACCGACCATCGGCCGAGAACACCATGTCGGCGATGCCCGCCGGACCATCACCGGGCAGGTCCAGATCTCGACGCTGGCCCGATTCGACATCCAGCAACGCGGGATACACTTCGTTGATCGATACGTAGCGTCCCACCAGCAACTGCGAGCCGTCGGGCGACCAGTCCGATGCATACCAGTACTCGCCCGTGTTTTCCATCACGCGCCGCTCGCTGGACGGGTCGCGCGGATCGAGTACGTAGAGGTCGGTGTCCGTGCCGTTGCGACGGTTGCTGGCGACGGCGATGCGTGAACCATCGCGACGCGTCGCCTGCAGCAGGTTGCGCGAGGTGCCATCGGTGAGTCGGTTGACCGCCCAGTTCGATCCTTCCCAGCGAAAGATCTGGTCGTTCTCGTTGCCGCCGACACTCATCTGCAGCAGCACCGTGTTGCCGGGACTACCGGGCAGGAAGCGTCCCCGCACGGGCTCCTCAAAGAACGTGATCTGCTCGCGGCGTCCTCCCGGCTGGTAGACACGATGCAGTTGCACCGTGTTGGCGAATCGCGTCCCGATCAAGATACCCTGGCCCGCGGGATCCCAGCCCATGAAGGTCGCGGTGCGGACGCTGCCATACTGGGCCAGGCGCCGCATTACCTCGGGCGGGACGACGGGCACGTCCTGCGCCTGGATGGCCGCCGGCCGCGCGGGATCCTCATTCGTGCCAGCGACGGCCGCCGCCGCAGCGGCCGCCTCCGCAGCCCCCGCCAACGCGGCATCCTGGGCGCATGCATCCGAGGACACCACCCCCACCATGCCACCGCCGGATATGCCACCGCCGAGCACCAGCGCGAGAACCAGCGGTTTCATCAGCCAACGCCGGAAGTCGATCAGGCCCATCGTCGTTTCCTCATGAAAAAACCGAGTGCGAAACACCGACGCGCTGGCCGCTGGTCCCTTCACTCGCCATGCTGCCCGGCGTCCGCGACTCCGGATTCGGCGTCCCAGGATTCGGGGACACGACCGTACCGGCATCTATCCCGAAGGATTCCGCTGGAACAGGGAGCGACCACCGCGTGTTGGTTTACTTGGGCGACTGCTTCTCGCGAGAAGGAGGCGCATCCTTCAGGTACTGAGCGATCCAGTTTTCCAGTTCGACCATGTCGACGGGAGGAAGGTTCGAGAGATCCGGCCGAAGCTTAACCGCGCCCTTCAGGTAGATGTGCGTCACCTCGTTCTGCGCCAGGCTCGTGTTCCAGTGGATGAGGATGCGGACGCACTGCCGCAGGGATCCGGGGACGTCGATCTCGTTCGTGCACAGGAGCGGCACATCGAGCCAGCCGAGTTGGCGAGCGGCGAGTGCCGGGAACTCGGCGTTCAAGTCGACGGTCGTGGAAAAGATGACGCTGCCCACATCCGCCGGCTCGATGCCGTTTTGGCGGATCATCAAGGCCAGCAGTTGGCGCGTCGCCTGCAAGATCGCTTCCCGCGAGTTGTCGTCCGCCGTGGTGGCTCCTCGTACGCCCCGACAATAGATCATGGCTGCTCGGCTTCTTTCAGTAATGGATCATGACGACCGGGGATCGGACCCGGGCGCGTCGCGTGGTGCCGAATACATCCCCGATTTCACGCGTTCCCACTTCGCGGTCGCGTGAGGACCTCTGTTCGGGGACAATTCCCTGCGAACCGTCTGGCCGCTGGGCACGGTTCCATCGCACATGGCTCCCCAGTGTAACAGCCGACAGATGCCATCAACAGTCGTCGGCGGCGATACCGGATCATCGGCGTGGACGTCCGGCGGACCTGCCGGCGACCGCTCCCTTGCCCTGGCTCCACCTGGGGGTTCCTGCTAGAAAGAGGCGGTCGAATCGAGCTGGGCGACCGACCTGCCAGCAGGACGTAAGCGGGCAGGTCCACGAAGGCTTCCCCGCCGGGAGGACAGGTGTCTCTGCCCTCCCCCCGGAGATCCGGGGCGCTGCTGTGGATCCGTCAACCTTTCGGGGCAAGGCACGGAATGGCACGGCCGCGGAGGCTTCCGGGACACGCGGCGTTCCCCGTTTCGACAATCGCCCCGATGGATGGCAGCCCCTCTGGATCAAGGATTTCCAGCATGCGCATTGGCCTGTTTTGCAGCGGCGGTGACGCCCCCGGCATGAACTCTTGCATCCGCTCCGTCGTGCGTTCGGCTCTGAGCCTGGGCCACGAGGTGGTCGGCATTCGACGCGGTTACCAGGGCCTGCTGGACGAAGACTTCCTCCTCCAGGACGGCGGCATGGTCATGCACACACGTTCCGTATCGGGCATCGGCCAACGGGGCGGCGCGCTCCTGCTGAGCAGCCGGAGCGACGAGTTCCGCACGGAGGCCGGCCTGAAGAAGGCTGCTCGCATCCTGCAGCGTCACAAGATCGACGCCCTCATCCCCATCGGTGGCGACGGCACCTTTCGCGGCGCCGTGGCGCTGCGAAACCATTGGCGTGGCGGCATCGTCGGGTGCCCTGGTACGATCGACAACGACCTGCTGGGAACCGACTACACGATCGGGTTCTCCACGGCCGTCTACACGGCTGTCGATGCACTCGACAAGCTGCGCGATACGGCGCAGAGCCACGAGCGGATGTTCCTGATCGAGGTGATGGGTCGGCACAGTGGCTACCTCGCGCTGTACGCCGCCCTCGCGGGCGCGGCGGAAAGCGTCTGCGTGCCCGAAGTGCATACCGATACCGATCGCCTGATCAAACACCTCAAGACCCTCAAGAAGGCCGGCAACACTTCGGTGCTCGTGGTGGTGGCCGAGGGCGACGAGACGGGCGGCGCGGTGCAGTTGCAGAAACGGCTCGAAGCCGCCGGGTGCCCCTATTCGTCACGCGTCGTGGTGCTCGGACACCTTCAGCGAGGCGGCGCGCCGACTCCCGAGGATCGCATCCTGGCCAGCCGCATCGGACACCATGCCGTCCAGGCCGTGATCGGCGGTGCAAGCGGCGTCATGGCCGGCATCATCGGCGACCAGTGCCGCATCACGCCGTTTGAGGAAACCTTCTCAGCGCACAAGCCGATCCCAGCTGAACTCTACAAGATGGTCGAGACGCTGACCGCGTGAACACCCAGTCCACGTCATGGATTGGGCCATCGGTTCACAGGACGCCGATCTGGAGAAAAAGGCTCTGCGTCCGCCGATCGTGGTCGCGCCAGCCGGGGAACGCCGGCGACACTGGCGTGCGACCGGCGCAGGGTTCGTGGCAGCCCTGGCTGTGATCGCGGGCTATTTGCCCGAGTCGTTCGACGGAGCCGCCGCCTGCTGGGACTTCACATACTCCAGGGCCCGCTTCTTCAGCGAAGCCGTCTTCAAGCCCACTTGAGCGGCCTCGCGTTCCGCTTCGGCCTGCGAAAGCCCTCGGTCCAGCATGCAGTGCGCCAACCAGACCGCTCCGACACGATTCGCAGCGCCACAGTGCAAGATCACGGGCTTGCCATCGCGTTGGGCCTGCTTCAAGATGTCGCGAGCCGCGTCGAGGATTTCGTCGGTCATCGTATCGGCGGTGGTAAAGGCGAGACGCTGGAACTCCAACCCAGCCTGCTTGGCGGCCTTCTCTTCATCCCACGAGATCTCGTCCGGAAGCCGCAGGGAAAGCACGACGGCGATGCCCTTCTGCCGCGCGAGTTGCAGGTCCTCGGGCGAAGGTTGACCACACAACCAGACCGGGCCCGCCGCGTGCACGTTGGGAGTGGTCCCCAGTTTCGCTGGAACCGGTTGCTGCGTCTGGGGCTCGGCGGGACTCTCGGCAGCCGATGCGATCCCCGAGAATGCCAACACGATCAAGAAAGCCCCGACCAGTTGTCCCCACCCTTGGCCCACTCCACGGTGGGCCGACCCTCGCCCAGCCCGATATCGACTTGCAGTCCCGCACTCCCGTTTCACCATCACCATCCTCGCAACTCCTGGAACGCTTCCGCTAAAATCGAATGAAATCTCCTGTAGGCGGAGCGACCGCCGCGTTCGATTTCGAAAAAGCCCATCATAGCGAACCAGTCCGCCCTTTCGAAACGGCGAGCCGGGGTTCCTCGTCCCCCCTCCCTCCGAAAGTCGCTTTCCATGCTGGACCGCCTGAAGGCCACCCTGCTGCTTGCCGAATGCACGGGACGTGACATCTGGTCGGTGGACCACTGCCGCCAGCGGGGCATCCCCGAGACCTGGATCGAGGAGTTGGCCGAGTGTTACGAGTCCGGCTACAAGACGGACTTGCAGACGATCTACGTCGGCGAACGCACGACGAACCAATACCACGGCGTGCTGGATCGGAACCTGGCATACAGACTGGGCGAGTACCTGGGCGTCGACACCGAGCGAGTGACCGCGCTTGCGCTCGGCGGCCCGGCCGAAGTGCGGGCGATCCGCGAAGCCGTCGAAGAGGGCTAAGCTGCTGGAGGCTTGGGGCCATCCGCCTTTCGTGGGGGTCGCCCCCCATACCGAACCACGGCGACCGATGGTCGTGATCGGCCGGATCGGTTCTACCGCGAGCATCCGCCCCTCCGGCACAACCTGCCCTTGTGACTGGCTCGTGTCACTCGACCGCGCGGCGGATATTACTTCCGGCTCCGACCGAGGCGAGTTGTTCCAACGCCCGACTTAGGGCGGGGAACAATTTGCCGGGAAATAATCGCGGACGTTCGTACTCTTCCCGGTGGACCATCCGGTGCGACTTGAAGACATGGTACTGTCGGACGTTCTGGGAAATATTTTCGGCGCGAAGCGAAGCGTTCGGAGATGACAGGAACAACTTATGGTCTAGCTTTCTCTAGTTTTGCTGACTGGAGCAAATAACTAAACGAGGAAGAGAAAATGACGTCAACTCTCTCAATGTCCGGGGTGATGCCCGTAGGTGGTCTGAACGAGTCGAGCTACGCACCGGCGGTAGCCTGGTCGGCTCCGGTGCTGGAGTCAACGGTGAAGGGCGCCGCGGTGCTCATCGCCTCGGACGACTCCCTGCTGCGAAACAGCCTGCAGCAGCACCTGTCGGCCGCGGGTTACGAGGTGGAGGGATCGGCGGACCCGGCCGACGTAGCTCGACGAGCCGCCGGGCGCAAGCTGATCGTCCTGCTGGACCTGCAGATGCTGAAGGGCGACGACCTGGACGCCCTGAAGACGATCCGCCAGAGCAATCGTTACGCCCAGATCGTGGTGATGGCGGGCGCCGACGAGGCGAAGAAGGCCACGGAAGCGTTGCGACTGGGAGCTTACGAACTGCTGAACAAGCCGTTCCAGTCGGCCGAACTGCTGGCCGTGCTCCGCCAGGCCGCGAAGACGGCTCGCATGTTCCGCGACTACCAGGAACTCCGAGCCGCCCTGGTCGCTCCGCGCACCGTCGCCGAGTTTCCGGCGGTCAGCGCGAAGTCGCAGGCCGTGGTCCGCGAAGTGGACCGGCTGGCGAAGACTGACGCTACCGTGCTGATCACGGGCGAGTCGGGCACGGGCAAGTCGGTGGTGGCTCGGCTGATTCACCAGCGGAGCAATCGCAGCCAAGGTCCGTTCGTGGTCGTCAACTGCGCCGCGCTGCCGCAGGAACTGCTGGAGGAAGAACTGTTCGGCACGACACGTGACCGTGTTCGCGGCACGAGCCTGGAGCGAGCGGGCCGCATTGAAATGGCGGACGGCGGCACCCTGGTGCTCCATGAAATCGCCAACTGCCCGCTCGAGGTGCAGACTCGCCTGCTGGGGCTGCTGCAGAACCGCACCGTGCAGCGCATCGGTTCCACCGACGCCCAGCGCGTCGACGTGCGGCTGGTCCTGACCAGTCGCCGCTCGCTGAGCTCCGCCTGCCAGGAAGGACGCCTCCGCGAAGACCTGCTGCAACGCCTGAGTCCCCAGGTCATCGACATGCCCGCGATGCGGGAGCGACTGGAAGACCTGCCGCAGCTGGTCGAGAGCATCCGCCAACGCCTGATCCAGGCCCGCGGTGGACGCCCGCTGACCATCGGCTCCGACTGCCTCCAGCTCCTGAAGCAGCACAACTGGACCGGCAATGTGCGTGAACTGGAATGTGTTCTGGAACGTGCCTTCCTCAACAGCCCGGGCGATGCCCTGGAGGCCGGCACGCTGAAGATGATTCTGGCCGATTCGACGAAGGTCACCCAGAGCGCGGCCCAGTCCGGCATCAGCATGCTGGCCGGCCGTACGCTGGATGACATCGAGAAGCAGGCCATCATCGAGACGCTGCAGGCCTATCGCGGCAACAAGGCCCGTTCGGCCCGCATCCTCGGCATCAGCGAGAAGAGCATCTACAACAAGATGCGTCGGCTGGGCATCCCTTTTGATCTGGTCGGCTCTGCCTGATCAGAATCCGTCTCCTGAAACCAAGGGTGAGGTATCTTTCAACGACCCACCCTTGATCGAAAGGCCCGGGCTTCGGCTCGGGCATTTTTTTGCTGCGTTCGGCGACGGATTGCGAACACCCCGACACGCATTGCCAAGAGGCCGCCCGGGCACTCGAGCCCGGATCGTGCCTCGCAGCCGCCTGATCCGAGGAGGCACCTCCGTGACCACCAGCACCCTCAGCGACTCGTTCCACACCATCCCCAGCGGATTCGTCGTCGTGCACAACGGCCGCATGCGGTCGTTCCAGGACCAGGATGTGCTTGGCGTGCGGCAGCGGCTTGAGCCGTCCGAGTCTTCCGGCTTCGAGGACGGTGGCCCAGAGTTCCAGGAGGGCGTGCGTCAGTCGCTGGAAGTCCTGGTCGCCGATGGCGATGAAGCCGAACCGGAATGGCTGACGGTGGCCCATGACCTCGACTTGGACGCTCCGTCGCGGTCGATCGATTCGTTTCGGGATCGTATCGTCGAGAACCTCGAACTTCGTGCTTGGAACCGCATCCGGTCCGGCTGGGAGTTCGAAGGAGGTCCATGGACCCTGAGCCACTCGGCGTTGGTCGATACGGAAACCGGCCATTCGATCCTGCCTCAAGAGATCGCGCGGTACGAGTGGCGTGGCGACGAGTTGTGGATCTGGCATGAGGATGCCCAGGCGACGGAGGACGCGCCGGTGCTGCGTTTTCCGCGTGGCGCCGCCAACTCGCAACTCCTGTTCCGGCTGCTGCAGCACATGCTGCCCGAAGCACCCGTGGTCCAGGAGACACTCCCCACCACCGGCCTGGGCAAGTGGCTTGGACAGCTCGAACTGGCCAACCGCATCCGCCATGCTCCCTGGCTCACCATCGGCCTCGCGGGCGTCATCGGCCTGCTCGCCCTCGACATGCTCCTTCCCGGCGCCTTCGCACCCGGACTGCTGGTCCTGCTCATCGCCACCCTGCTGGTCCTGCCGCGACTGCAGGGACGCAGCGAACAGCTCGACCATTATGAACGAGGCCTGCTGTGGGAATGCGAGTCCCAGCAGAGGCTTGTCCGCTACGAGCAGATGCTCGGATACTCGATCAACTCCACGCCGCCGTCCCTGATGCGCGAACTGGGAATGGCCGGCCTGCTGATCCGCCCGGAAGTGCGGATGCGATTCCTGCTGGAAGACGCCCTGCCGCTCGACCTCGCCCTGCCCTCGCCGCCCAACGCGAAACAGCGGCGTGAAGCGGCCCGCCTGCACCAGCAAACAACGCGGGTGCTTGCCGAACGCATGGGACTCCAGTTGGAACAGCACGCGTTTGTCGCCTGGACCCACCAGGTGGCGTTCGTTCCGCAAGGGCTGCTCTGCGTTCCCGACCGAAACGGGGAACGCCGCATGGTCGATTTCGCCCGCATCGCGAAGTGGGAACTCACGGATCGGCAGTTGACGCTGCAACTGGCCGATGGAGAACCGCCCGTGCTGCTCTCCACCTCCGAACCCAACTTCTATCCCGGCCTGCTGCTCGCCCAGAAGCTGGGCGTCGCCCCGGGTGGCGAGGTGCTGCCCGAATGCCTGCGGCCCCACCTCGACCCCAGTGACACGCATCGGTCACTGGACTAGGTATCTCCCGGGTTGGCCCATCGCGCGGACTTCCAGTTCGCGTGCACGCATGGAGCCGCGCACGACGGTCCCGTCTCCAGCAGACCGTCCAGGACTCCCTGCCCGCTAGATCAGCACGGGCTTGTCGAGTTGCCGTCGCACGACGACAAACTGGCCAGCGTGCATCATCGGATGGTTTCCGATCAGCAGGAAGAAGTGTCCCAGCGTCGGAAATTTATTGCGAATCCACTCCGGGCTCGCCTTGTCGAGATCCGCTTCCGGCAACTCCGCCAGCGCGGCCTTCGTCGCGACCCGCACCTTCTGGAACAGCTCCTCATATTCCTGCCGCGAGCAGAAGTCGGCTCGGTTGTCGGAAGACGCGTTCTCCTTGCCGTGCTTCTCCGCGAAACCGGCCGGCAACTCACCGCCCTTCCCCGGACAGACGCTGTTCACCAGCGAAACCTCCGAACTGATCAGGTGCCCCAGCTGCCACGCCAGATGGTTGCAGCCGGCCGCAGGCCTCCGCATCAACTCCTCATCGCTCAGATCGCTGATGTAAGAACCGAGCACAAACTGGCTCATGTCCATGGCCGCTTGAATGGCTTCCTTCGTGTTCATGATCGCTCCGCTCCTGCACTCCCGATTCGGGATGCCGTCTTGAGTAGGGATTTCAACGGTGACGCCCTGCGGCCTTGTCGTCGACAAGCCGACGCGGGGAAAGTGCCTTCGCCGGGCAAGCATGCCAAGTGAACACCCGCAGCCGCTCCGCCAGTCCGCCACCACCGGCCGCATTGTACCCTCTTCGCGCGCCCAAGCGGTCTAGGCAGCCGGCCGACGCGAGCGTCTCACGACCGCTTTGCCTTGCGTGCCAGGAGGATCACCATGGGCACCAGAAGGTACGCACATCGCCACCCAAGCTCCGAGGAAAGCGCGAAACGCTTCAAGCACCGTTTTGCAAATCGGGTCTCATCCATCAGGTGGAACCGATCTCGCACTTCGCTGATCCCACATTCGGAAATCAAGAAGCGACGCAGCTGGAAGAAAGAAAACCAGTTGACTGCCGGAAAAGGCGTGTAGTTCGCGAGGGCTGGCAAGGGGCCCGATGCCGCTTTGACCACGAGGCGTTTCATGGGAGCAGGCCACCAACTGTAGAGAGGCAGCCAGCGATACTCGGCCTGGCGGGGATGAATCACGTTCGTGGTCTCCACCCACAACACGCCGCCTGGAGCGAGCACGCGAGACCACTCTCGCAGACATCCTTTCCAATCAGGAACATGCTCCAGAAGCGAATTGGCGAAGACAATGTCGAACGACTCGTCCTCAAACGGCAACTGGCCCCCGACCCCCGATCGAAAATCCACCTGACAGCCGCTGGAGGCGGCGAAGTCACGAGCACGACTGATGAGATTCTCATTCAAGTCGACACCCGTCACTTGGTAGCCCTGGCGGGCGAAGGCCACCGAATAGAGGCCTTTGCCGCAGCCTACATCCAGCATCCTCAAATTCGGCCGATACGAGCCCGTCCGCTCCAACTCCCGCCGAATGGCATCGAGATGCCCCAGGGCGACAGCCGCCTTCTCGTTGGGGCGCTGCCGGGATTCCACGTACTGCAGAAACTTCTCTTGCTCTTGCTGGGTCATGAAGGGAACCGCCGAAACTCCGCGCACGACAGCAGGTTCACGACTCTTTACGCCAACTTGTCGGCCCCGAAGGCCATCGCCAAGATCCGCGTGAGCCGGTCCCAATCCGCCGCGCAATCCGAGAGGAGAGACAAAGAGGAGACGCAGGGGAGACACAGAACGAGAAGCTACAGCCCTGTGCGTTGCAGCGCAGGGTACCGAACCCGCCAATACTATCAACGGTCCCCGGCATCGTCAACGATTGCTGCACGAAGTGCCATGTTGCCCCGACGCGCGGCGCTCCCTGCACGCGGTCGTGCGCAGGAACACATTGCGCCCGGCGCTCCTGCTGATGCGGTCCTGCGAAGCCTTCACGGCTGAAACCCGCACATCGCTCCGTTCCCCGTTGCCAACATCGCAGCGGCGTTCCGACACGCACGCATCCGCCCCAGCGAACGTGGCGGAGAGTCCGATTTGGAAAGCGGACGCGGACCAGCGGATGCCCGAGGAGAGTTCGAAGCCACTGACCTGAGTGCGTCACTGCCCTGCACTTGTCACTGCCGATAGAAGTCGATCCATTCCAGCGTGATCGACCGGGGGTTCTCGCGAAGCATGGCTTCCGGAAACTCCACCTCCAACAGGCCGTCCTCCAGGGGCACCTTGGTCGCCGGTCGCCCCTGGGCATCCACCGCGCGCACCTTCACGCGCCATGGATCGTTGTCCGCGAGTTCCCGCTCCTCCGATGCGCCACGCCAACTACGTTGCGTCATCCTTCCCTCGGTCAGACCCACGGCCGCGCCCAACACCGTGTCGCCGGTCGTGATTCGCAGCGATTCCAGACCTCGGAGGTGGAGTTGCAGTACCACTTTCGCCGGCCAAGTCGCACCCGTCCGCTCGAACACGGCTTCGCCGATGCCTGAGGGACTTTGGATCGACAACCGTGCCGCTTCATCCGCATACCGCGCCTCGATGCGATCTTCCGCGCGACGCAGTTTCCAACGCAGCGACGATGGCGTCGAATCGTCGGCTGCCGTCGCCGGGGTCACCAGGGTACCCAACGCGAATAGCAGCGAGGTCCCCAGCCGAAGAGCTTTCCAGAACGACCTTCGCACCATGGGTACATGTCTCCGCAGGTGTTCGTGTACTCGGGGAGAGCGCGTGGCTCGAATCGCCTCCTTCGAGCCCGCCGGACCGCTGAACGCGTCCAGCGCGCGAGGTGAAATAGGACCGGCAGGATTCGAACCTGCAACCAAGGGATTATGCACGCCACTTCGGCTTTCGCCGCCCCTTTCGGGTTCGTGGTCCGGACTATACCTTCACGCGCGCCGCATCGCAGGATGCCGGCCCTCGTGTCTGCCGTCTAGTCTCTACGCCTTCCGCCGATCCGGCGGCTTGGTTCGGGATTAGCATGGCCCCCTGGGCTTTAGCCTTCCCCGAGTTTGACAGATTCTACGCGGAGCAGGGTCCTTGGGATCGGTCCCCAACTCTCGCGCAACCCAACGGAGGACGACCGTGCGACGAATCGTTTAGGTCGCTCTCCTCTCAAGTCCCCTGCTCTAACCATTGAGCTACGGTCCCAGAGTATCCAGCCTGCGCAGAAGCAGCGTTCCCGAAGGCAATGCTCGCTTCCTGCGCCCAGCGTCTCTTTTTTAACTCGCCGCCAGTCGGGCGACCAGCGGGCGACCGATATTCGCGTCCTCGCGGTGTTGGACGAAGTGGGCGGGCCTTGACGCGATTCGGCGGCGGCGGAGGTTATAATCGTCCGAACCCCGCTTCCCAACCGCCGGTGGATGGCCCGGGGTCTCGCCGTTCAGGTGCAACGCATGCCCCTCCCCCCCCGCCATCTTTATGTCCTCGGCTCGATCAACCAGGACGTCGTCCTGCGGTGCGATCGAGTTCCCGCCGCCGGGGAGACCGGGGTCGGCGGCGACCTGCGGTTCCTGCCGGGCGGCAAGGGAGCGAACCAGGCCGTCGCGGCGCAGCGTTACCTGGCACCGGACCAACCGTCGGCGAGCGTCACGCTGCTGGGCCAGGTCGGAGCCGACGCGTTCGGCCGGTCGATGGTCGACTACCTGCGGTCCCAGGGGCTCGAACTCGAAGTCCTCGTCGACACGGAGGCGGCCACGGGAGCGGCCCTCATCCTCGTCGAGGCGTCGGGCGACAATCGCATCGTGCTGCATCCTGGCGCGAACGGCACCCTGCGTCTCGACAAGTTCCGCTCACTTCACCGCCTTCAGCCCGGCGACCTGCTGCTCCTGCAAAATGAGATCGAATGGAACGCCACCGTCGCCGCACTGACACTAGGCCGTCAGCAGGGCAGCTTCAACCTGCTCAATCCCGCTCCCGCCCGCGAACTGTCGGCCGATGTGCTCTCGATGGTCGACCTGCTGGTCGTCAATGAGCACGAGTATGCAACGGTGCTCGGCGAGGCGTTTGATGCCGACGATTCGCTCGATCGCCTGCAACGCGCGGTCGAGCGACAGCGGGCGTTCCTGCCCTGCGACCTGCTGGTGACTTTGGGAGAGCGGGGCGCGATCCTTGCGTGCGCGAACCAGGCCTGGAGCGTCAGCGGGCACGCGGTGCGCGCGGTAGATACCACCGGGGCCGGCGACTGTTTCGTGGGAGCGTTTGCGGCGGGACTGGCCGGCGGCATGACGCATCCGATGTCCTTGGACTTCGCGAATCGCGCCGCTGCGATCAGCGTCACCCGCGCGGGTGCCAGTGTCTCGTTCCCGACGCTGGCCGAAGTGCATGGCGCGAAGCGGTGACATGGAGGCGAATCCGCCCGCCTTCGCCCGTGCATCACGACGCAAGGCCACGCCCGGATGGCGGTGTCACTTCTTGCCCAACTGTCGCTGGCGTTTGAAGAAGTCCGAGAGCATCTTGCCGCAGCGATCCCCGAGCACGCCGGAGATCACCTCGGTGCGGTGATTGAGCCGCGTGTCGTCGAGCAGGCGGAACAGCGAGTCGACGGCTCCTGCCTTGGGATCGGGAGCGCCGTAGACCAGGTGCGGAACGCGCGACTGCAGGATCGCTCCCGCACACATGGGGCAAGGTTCCAACGTCACATAGAGGCGGCAGTTCTCCAGTCGCCAACTGCTCAGCGACGACGCGGCCTGCGTGATCGCGATCATCTCCGCGTGCGCCGTTGGATCGTTCAGCTGCTCCCGCTGGTTGTGCGCCGCGGCGATCACGCGATCCTCCAGCACCACCACCGCGCCCACCGGCACCTCGCCCTCCTGCTCGGCCGCCTGGGCTTCGGCGATCGCCATCTGCATGAACCACAGGTCCCTGTCCAGCATGTCATGGACTCCTTTCTCGACTGGTCGGCAGCGTCAGGTCGGCGGCACCCTCGACGACCACCGCGATCGGTCGACTGAACACTTTGTCCGCGGGCGACTTCCCCACCGCCACGGCCGTCAGCACCACCGGGCCCGATCCCAGCCCCTGGGCTTCGACCGTCAGCGAGCCGCTTTCCCCTTGGATCTTGCCCATCTGGCGACGGTTGTGGAATACCAGAATGCTGCTCGCACCCGGGGCGTTGACAAGCATCCGAAACTGGCCGGCGCGGTGCGTCCGAGAAGGCTGCACGGCCCACTCGATGCGTCTTCCGCGGTTATTCACTTCCATCGGCAGCACTTCGCGTCCCTGGGACTCGACGGCGGAATCCTCGATGCCGACCAGCCGCAGTTCATGATAGCCGTCGGCCAGTTTGGAAGTGTCCAGCTGGAAGGTGCCGCCCGGCGTCACCTCCTCCAGCAGGCGGCCATCGACGAACAGGCGGAAGGCCTTCACGGGCACCTCGGCGTCGGCCTCCGGGGAAAGCATCTGCGTGCCGGACACCGGCTTGGTTGGATCCAGCCCCTTGAGCCTCACACGAGGAATCCTCGCCCACGGACGACACAGGGGATCGCCCACGATCAGCAACTGGTAGGGCGAGGCGACCGACTGGTAGAAGGCTTCCGCCAGGCTCGCGCCGCGCGCGTAGTGCACATGGATCCACGGATGCGGAAACTTGTCCTGCAGCGCGTACGGTTCTACGACGGTGCCACTGCTGCCCGCCGCGCCGTAACGCAGGAATTCCGACAGCGGCGTCTGGTTGGCCGAACTCCGCAGGTCACCGCCAAAACTCGTCAGATGCTCGCAGATCGCTCCCGGCCGCATCCGACACTGGTATCGCGTCCACTCAAAGCCAGCCATGCCCACCACGGCTCCCATGACCTTCTGCGAATTGAACGGCAACGCGCCCTGCACGATCTCGGCCTTCACGCCCAACGACGTCAACTCGGCCTTCACCGCATTGAACGCATCGTGGCGTGCCATCGATCGTACCTGGCCTTCGACACGCATGAGGTAGACATTGCCATCGGGGCTCGTGCCATCGGCCATCGCCGCGCGTCGCAGATAGTTGAGCACCTCCTCCAGCGAGTTGCCGCGGCCGTCGGTCTATCCCAGCATTGTGCTGAGATAGTAACGATTGCCCTGGCCTTCCGCTCGCTGGCCCGTGGGCAGCCAACCGTACTGGCTGCTGAACCCCCGCGTAAGCCCGTTGAAATAGAAGTTGGATCGCGAGGTCGGCGGCACGAACACGTAGGACGCCTTGCGATCCCGCACGAAGTCGCTCAGATAGGTCAAGCCTGTCAGCGAACCCTGGTGCCCGGACATCGGCGCCGGCGGTGCGGCGAGGTCGGACTTGAAATCCACGAGGAACGGAAAGCCGCTGGAGTAGACGATGTAGTCGATCTGCCGTTCCAGACGGCGGCTGGCAATCTCCTGGAAGACGGGCTTCAGCAGTCGATCTCGGAGGTAGTCGACATGGATCGCGTCAACCGGTCCGTCCCAGGGCAGGTAGACGATATTGGAGGCGGGGATCTGCCGCAGGGCGGCGTAGTGATTGGCAATCGACAGCGAGTCCTCGCGAAGCGAGTTGACGACCACCAAGACATTCTCCGGGCCGCCACCTGCCAGGGCCTGCCGCGGAGCAGCCAGCCAGAGGAGGGTGAGCGTCAGCAGGCCGGCCAGCGTCAGCAGGTCGGCGGGGCCGCGGCGTCCACGCCGAGCGTGGCCTTGTCGACTTGTCGGTCCCGTTCCCGGCATGAACTCGGTCTCCCGATTCCCGTGCGTCGCTAGGCTTCCCTGCGAAGCCGCTTGAATTATAGAAGCCTGCCCGGAGGCCCGCCCGCTGGCTCGACGGGAAACCTGCGATTCGTGCCGCCCCCCGGTACCAGCCCCCCTCCCCAGGTATCGCGTACCAACGTGTCTCCATCGCGGCAGCGGTCTGGCTGGCCGGCGAACGCGGGGTCGCCCGGCCGACGGGCAAAGATCGCTCGACGCAGATGGGTAGATTCCGCTCGCTCCGCCCCGTAGACACGGCAGAAGGTGCCGGGCGAGCGGACGGAGGGCAGGGCCGAGTGTGGGTCGGAAGCGGGACACCTGTTGAGTTTTTGAAATACGGCGTCCGGAACCCGCACGGGACCGAGGCGACCCGGATCACGACGCACCATTTAGCAGCCGATTCGCGGGGCTTATGATACACTTGCGTCAGCCTCCGGGCGGGCGGTGCGCGTTGAAGTCGGCGCGTCACCCGTTTTCCGCCGGTACCCTTCGATTCGCCGGCCCTCCCAAGGGAACTCCCCTGCCATGGTTCTCCCCATTGTCTTGGCGGTCTTCCTCGCCTTCGCCGTCGCCATCACCTGGCGGCCGTCGGTCGTCATCGCCATGGCGCTGTGCGTGTACTCCTTCGAACAGTGGGCCCTGGCGAACTCGTCCTTCTTCGCCCTGCACTCCACGGCCATCAACCTCGGCTTCGGCCTGCTCACGCTGGAGGCCGTGCTCGTCGTGATCGCACGTGGCCAGAATCCGTTCAATCCGGCCACCCTTGCACTCGGTGCCTGGCTGGTCGTCTACTTCTGGGCGGGTATCACCTGCCTCTGGGCCCTGGATCGGGAGACCTCGTTCTTCCTGTACCGCTACTACGCGCCCTACAACATCACCTTCATCCTGCTGCTTCCCATGGTGTTGCAGAAGCCGGAGGACATTCGGTCGGGAATGGTGGCCACGCTCTTCTTCGGCACGTTCGTGATGGCCCTGCTGCTCATGGGCACGTCGATCCACGGCTGGGGTCGTACGATCGAAGTCGCGCACGGCCAGGGCGTGGTGAACCGCGTTGGCAAGCTGGAAACCCGCCTCGGTCCGCTCGCCATTGCCGAAACGTGCGGCCAGATCATGATCGTGGCCGTGCTCATGCGTTTCTCCGGCGTGAACAAGCTCTGGGCCTATGGACGGTGGATCGTCGCCTTCATGGCCCTGCTCCTGATCTATCGCTCGGGCTCGCGCGGCCAGTTGATCGCCGCGCTGCTGTCGCTGGTCATGTTCATGCCCATGCGCAGCGGCATCAAGCAGATTACTGGCTGGATCGCGACCATGGTTTCGCTCTGCCTCATCGGCGGCATCGCCGTTTTCGCGTTTGCGGGCGTGGAGGACCAGACTGGTCGCTGGAACCTGGAGTCGATGCAGAGCAACTTCTCGTCGACCCGCCTGGACCTGGTCTCCAAGCTGATGGCCTTCTGGGCGAACAGTCCCGCCTTCAACTGGTTCTTCGGCATCGGCTCCTCCGCCTCCTTCGACGCCCGCGTCTGCGGTACGTATCCGCACGTCGTGCTGGTGGAAATCCTGGGCGAACTGGGCTTCATGGGGCTGTTCCTGTATCTCACGTTCATCGCGATCGTAGTGCGGGATGGCATCCGGCTCTTCAGCCTGCAGAAGGACGATCCGATCCAGCGTGCCGTGGCGGTGACCATTCTGGCGATGTTCACCTACCAGATGCTGCTGACCTTCAAGCAGGGCTCGTTCATCACGCACACCACGAGTTACGCGGTGTGCATGCTGCTGAGTCGGCAGGCGGCGATCGTGAAGATCGCGCAGCGGAAGGAGAAGCTGCTGGAGATGAAGAAACGCTGGTTCGCGTACTACCAGGCCCAAGCGGCCGCCCTGGCCGCCTCGCCATCGGGCGCCACGGCTCAGTCAGCGACTTCCGCCTAGCACGAGCAGCCGGCACGCCCGCCTCTACGAATCCCGGGCACCGCAAAAAGAATCTGGGCCCCGGGCCCCCCCGCCGCGTCCATCCTCGGCAACGTGAACGTGTGCCGGGCCGCGACGCTCGGTCAGCCCAGTCCGCCTTTTCGGCCACGAACACTTGCCGGACGCCGGGCCATCAGTCGGTCGTAGAGTTCGAGCAGCCGCTGCTGTTCGCGTTCCCAATTCAGGCGATCGACGATCGCCGCGCGTCCCCGGCGGCCCATTTCCCGGGCTTCGTCCGGATGCGTCAGCAGGTGGTCGATCGCCTCCGCGATGGCCTTCGGATTCTGCGGATCGACGGCCAGGCCGCACCCCAGATCGTTGACGATCGCCTGCCAGTCGGGAAAGTTGGAGGTGATGACGGGGATGCCGCAGGCGAGCGATTCGTAGAAGCGGTTGGAGCGAACTTGGAGGTTGTTGGG
>CAZUJM010000095.1:0-6499 GCA_964620405.1 uncultured Pirellulaceae bacterium
CCGCAGGGCTTCCAAGTCCTCTCCCGCTGCGGGCACGACTTCGCAAGCGACCAATTGGCCGGCGATCGAGGAAGCCTGCCCGAATACGCGCACGTCGGCCACGCCGGGCACCTCGCGTATCGTCCGCTCGACCAGCAACGGGTACACTTTGTTTCCGCCCACGTTGATCATGTCGCTGGCGCGTCCCACGAACCGCACTCGCGGTCCAGAGACCTCGACGAGGTCGCCCGTGGGAAACCAGCCTTCGTCGTCCGCCCGCGCCAGCGGCACCGCATCGGCCGTGGCCACATACGCCTGCATGGCGTTCGCCGACCGCACGTAAAGCTGCTGGTCACGCACCTGCAGTTCCACACCCTCGGCCGATGCTCCCCGCAGGTAGCTGGCGGGGAAGCCGCTGAGGGCATCGGTGACGGAAAAGCACCGGCCGAGTTCCGTCGTGGCGTAGATGTGCACGAGGCGCGCGTCGGGAAACGCGCGATGCAGTCGATCGAGGATCTCCTGGTCGACCGCCCCCCCCCCCAAGGTGATCTGCCGCAACGCCACCCGTTCGACGATCCGGGGATCGCCCCACAGCACCAGGCGTCGCCAGTACGAAGGCGTGGCGGACGCGAATTCAACCCGCGCCTCCGCCATCAGCCGGAGGATCTGGTCGGGATCGTCGCGAGGCCCCGGCGCGACGAGCGTGCCGCCATTCAGGAGCGCCTGCAGCAGCACCTGAAGCCCGGCGTAAAGGTGGGGGCGATAAGCGAGCAGCCAGCGCTGCGAGGTGCCTTCCGCGACGCGGCGCACGGGCCGCGTCAGCCCAGCCCAGGCATGGCGCACGGCCTTGACCTGGCCGCTGGTGCCGGAAGTCAGGATGGTCACCAGCGCCACCGGCGGTTCCTCACCGGACCCAGGTACCGGCCCGACGCTCGCGCCGCCATCGACGTTCACGCCTACACACTGCCGCAGTGCAAATCGCCCGGCCAGTTCCCGCACTCGCTCAGCACTGGACTCGCCATCCAGCAGGAACACGTCGCATCGCAGCCGTTCCAGGGCCGCAAGGCCCGCGATCGAACGTGCGTCGGCGCGCATCGACAAGCCCCAGCGTTGCCCGCCCGCGGCGCGATACTCGCCCAACAGCTGTTCGTAGAGTCGCGCCAGCTCGTCCCAGGTCGTCACGCCCTCGCGTGTCCAGATCGCTGGGTGGTCCGCAGGCCATGATCGCGACTCCAGCACGGCAGCCAGACCGCCGGACACCGATTCGGAGGGCGTTCGCGTCGACTCGTCGGCGTTCAAGGACCACCTCGGCGTAACGGCAGGGAGAGGAAAGAGTGCGGGGCAGCATGCACGAAGGAGCGACGCACGACTTGCCTCCAACGTACCGATTTCCCAGCCGCGTGTCACCGATGTCCGGTGGTCTGCGGCGAGACGGGAGGCGGCGGGCCCCGGAGAGAGTGGCTCCGCGATTTCCCCACCTCCCGGACGACCGACTCGGGTCCGGGAGGCATGGCGTGGGGTCGGAACAGGCTTCAGGCGAGCAACCGTGGCCTGCGGTCGCTCGCCTCCGACAGTGCCTTCCGACTACTTGCGGTCCGCTTCGGGGGAGGAAGCGACCTCGGCGGCCTCGCCGCTCTCGGAACCCGACTCACGTCCGCCCTGGGCGCGGCGCATGTCGCTGACGACGCGAGCCGCCTGCCGCAGCTCCTCGGCACTGATCCGGCGAAGATTGCCGAGGGCCGTGATGGGCTCCAGCGTCTCCATGGCGCGGCGGACCGTCGGTTCCATCAGGATCACATCGTTCAGCCAGCGACGCATCTCCTCGAACGACTGGCTGGCTCGCTGGAAGTCCTCCGTCAGGTCCACCGTCAGTTCCAGCGTCTCCACCGCCGTGCCAACGTCGTCCGACTGCTCCAGGACCTTGTCCTTGAGCCCCACCATCTGCCGCAGCGTCTCCTGGGCGCCGGGCATGCCGACCGCCTGGTTGTCGAGCTGATCGCGGATGTCGATCAGGTCGCACAGCGTCAGGTAGGCTTCGTCCGTCTTGGCGCCGCTCGAGACGAGGGTGTCCTGGAGCTGCGAAAGCCGATCGGCCACCAGCTCCGCCTGATCGTTCGCCGACGCGGTGCTCATCAGCTGCCGGTGCAGGCGATCGACGCCCAGCAGCAGGTTTTCGGACTGCGTGAGCGTATCGACGGAGACGGCCAGCTGCTGCTTCAGGCCGGCGAAGCGACTCACGGCCGCTTCCGCCTCGCTGCTGTTCGCAGCGGCGGCCAGCATCTGCTGCTGGATCTCACGCATCTCGGCGATCGCCTCCCGCGCCTCGTGCATCATCGCCACCTGTCGCGCGATCTCCTGCCGCACTTCCGCCATCTGCCGCAGGCCCTGGTGGGCTTCTCCGAGCCGAGTCGTCTCGAGAAGCAGGTGGTCCTGGAGCTGGTGGATCTTGCGCAGGCTCGCCTCGGCCGCGTCGGCGCGGCGGCCCTGCTCCGTCAACACGCCCAGCAGGTTCACGGCTCGCTCCGCCGAACCGTGCGTCTTGACCAGCAGCGCCACCTGCTGTTCCAGCGTGCGGACGGTCGACTGCAACTGCTCGATCTGTCGCGATGCGGGGCGAAGAAAGCCCCAGTTTACGGCAACCATGGCCACCGCGACGGCAAATAGAAACATGTTCCAACCGAAGCTGTCGGTCTCCGGTCGTGAGACGTCATCCCCGAGGGACGCCTCGTACCCATACTCCTTGCGACTTTCCAACACAGTTCTCTCTCCATTCCGTGATGGGCCACGTCCTGCGGCGATGTTGGCCAGACCAGGGCCCCCCAAGGCCGGCGTCCCCCGCTCCAGAACAGCTCTTGCCAACCGCCTGTTCTTCCTGAGTTACCGTATCGGAAGATTCCCATGCAGGCAGCAATTCTTTCCCGATGGGTAGGACATGACGCGAGTGAACCGAGTTTGACGGCGCGGAGCGACGAACGGATACGCGACACGCGGAAAGGTTCGGAAGCGGCGTGCACGATCATCGCCGGGGATGGCGCGGCGCAAGTTTCACGCGTATCCACCCGCAGGGGAAACGCGTCGAGCCACTCGTCGATCAGGCGGCGAAGGCGATCAACGGGGAAGGCGCCGTAGCGGGTGTTGCCACTGCGACCTGGAAACTGCGACCTGGAAACCGCGACCCGGATACTGCGAGCGAATTGCGAGGGCTGCGTTCAGTCGGCCTGCACGGCGCGCCATTCGATGTTGCGGAGCAGGGCGCGGGTTTCCCAAGTGCAGATGCCCAGCGGTTTGGAGAGCGATACTTCGGGGCGAATCGTGACGCTGCGGCCCTCGAGTTCCTGGTCGATGACGCGTTCGCCATCAATCCAGGCCTGGATGCGTTCATCGGTGACGCGAACGGCAATCCGGTACCAGGTGGCTTTCTTGAAGGCGCGGCTGAGGCGTGTCTGGTTTTCCGATGCGTCCTCACCGTCGATGCTGGAGAGGCCGACGAGCGTACCGCCCCAGCCGCCGACGATCAGCGAGCAGTAGGCATCCTTCACGGGAAAGGTCAGCCCGCAAAAGAAGTCGGTGCCGTCGACACGTTGAGCCTCCAGTCGCAATTCGTAGTTGCTCCGCGGCAACGACTGGCCCGCCGGCAGGGCGGTCGGGTCGAGCGTCACGCCGGTCAGCGAGGCACCGAACTCCAGGGCGATCGCACCGTCCTTCACCAGCACGTCGCCCTCGCCTCCGAACTCCGTCGACTTCCAGGGGCCAAGCGTCTTGCCGTCGAACAGCGATTGCCAAGCGGCTCCCGCCTCCTCGGGCGACTCGGCCCCGGTCTCGCTCCCAGCCGGCGCCTCGACTGCGGACGCGGGGAAAACTCCCACGCAGGCCACGAGCGCCAGGGCGGCGAACGCGGGTGCCAGAAACGACCGTCGAGATGGGCCAGCGGTCCGCATGCGGATCTCCTCGGGCTTGAACGGGGAAGGGAACCGGTGGATGGAGCCGATGCAGGGGGGGAACACCGGGCTGCGGGACCCGTTCCACCGGCGGTCAACGAGGCGTGGCACGGCCGCCGCAGCGACCGCCCGCACCGATCAGCTTACCTGATGCCACTGGCGATACCAGTCGCAGAATTCGCGAACGCCCTCCTCCAGCGGCACGGCCGGCTGGTATCCGAGCAGGTCGCGGGCCTTGGTCAGGTCGGCGCAGGTGATGGGCAGGTCTTCGGGCCGCTGGGGCCGTCGGTCGATGCACGGCGCCTTGCCCAGCGATTCGGCCAGCATGTCGATCAGGCGACGCATCTCCACCGGTTCGCTGTGCCCCAGGTTCAGGCACTCGCCCGCCACGCCGTCCCGGAACAGGGCCGCGAACAGCCCTTCGCAGATGTCGCGGACGTGCGTGAAGTCGCGACGAATCGAACCGTCTCCATAGAGCGGGAAGGACTCCTGGTTCACAATCGCCTTCACGAAGATCGTCATGGCCAGGTCGGGACGCAGACGTGGACCATAGACGCTAAACGGACGCAGGCACACCACGGGCAGACCGTGCAGCTGGTGGTAGGTGAGCCCCATCAGTTCGGCGGCGCGCTTGCTGGAGCCGTAGGGACTGGCCGGCACGCCCAGCGGCGCGTCCTCGCGGAAGGGCACTCCCGCTCCCATGCCGTAGACAGTCGAGGAAGAGGCCAGCAGGAACCGCTGGATCGCCTGCCCCCGAGCCGCCTCCAGCAGGCTCAGCGTTCCCCCGACGTTCGTCTTCTCGTAGATGAACGGATTCTCCACGCTGTAGCGCACGCCCGCGTACGCGCCCAGGTGCACAATCCGGTCGATCTGGTGCTCGCGCAGCACGCGGCGGTTGAATTCCAGGTCGCAGAAATCGCCCTCTACCACGGTCACCCGCGGCAGTTTGCCGATCGTCGCTGCGTTGGCCCGCTTCAGACGCGGATCGTAGTAGTTGTTGAAGTTGTCAACGCAGACGACAGGTTCGTCCAGACGCTGGACCAGCATCTCGGTCAGATGACTGCCCACGAACCCCGCGCCGCCGGTAACCAGAATCGGCATGCCGCTTTCCTTCTACTCCTGTGACCGTTCCGCACCCAGTCCCCACGTTGCCCAGTCCCCTCGCTGCCCAGTCTCGCTCTTCAGTCCCGCTGCCGTGGCCCTGCCGCCCTTGCCCTGCTGACACGGCTCCGTTCTGCACCTCGTCGTCTGTCGCCAGTTGAATCCTCGCGGCCGTTCTCAAGCCAGCAACTGCCGGTGAGGTTGGCGAGTTGCGGGCGTGCCGAGTTGCGTGGGATCCTGTATCGACACCCGGGTACCCATCAGTAGTTCGGCGTGGGGGGCCGGTACTTGTCCATGTCGATCGTGCGGAACCATTCGATGGTGTGACGCAGGCCTACGTCGAGCGGCACGGTGGGCGACCAGTTGAGCTTCTCGCGGGCCAGCGAAATGTCCGGGCAGCGACGCGTCGGATCGTCCTGCGGCAGCGGTCGATGCACGATGCGGGACGTCGAACCGGTCAGCGCGATCACCCGCTCGGCCAGTTCCGCGATCGTGTACTCACCGGGATTCCCCAGGTTCACCGGCCCCGTGAAACCGTCCGCGGCTTCCATAGTGCGGATCATGCCTTCCACCAGGTCGTCCCGGTAGCAGAAAGACCGCGTGTGGGAACCGTCGCCAAACAACGTCACATCCTCGCCGCGGAGGGCTTGGCGGATGAAGTTGGAGATTACACGGCCGTCGTAGGGATGCATTCGCGGACCGTAGGTATTGAAGATCCGGATGATGGCCACGCTGACGCGGTTCATCCGGTTGTATTCCATGAAGAGCGTTTCCGCGGCGCGCTTGCCCTCGTCGTAGCATGCCCGCGGACCGATCGGGTTGACGTTGCCCCGGTACGACTCCGTCTGCGGATGCACTTCGGGATCGCCATACACCTCGCTGGTCGAAGCCTGCAGCACGCGGGCCCGGCACCGCTTCGCCATTCCCAGCACGTTGATCGCGCCCAGGATCGACGTCTTGATGGTCTTGATGGGGTTGTACTGGTAGTGTCCCGGCGCGGCCGGGCACGCCAAGTTGTAGATCTGGTCCACTTCCAGCCAGATCGGCAGCGTCACATCCTGGCGGATCAGTTCGAAATTTCGACACTGCAGCAGATGCTCGACGTTCGTCTTCTGGCTCGTGTAGAAGTTGTCGAGACAGATCACGTCATGGCCCTGCTCGACCAGACGCTCGCAGAGGTGCGAACCGAGGAACCCCGCTCCTCCTGTCACCAGGATACGTTTGACCTTCGACACGGCATGGCCTCCCCAGCCCAAGGATTGCAACTCAGCAGCAGTCGGCCTCCCTGCCCTCTTTCTTCCCCGCGGTCCTTCCCCGGGCTGTGAAGACTCGACGCTCCGCGTCCTTCCCCACGCACCCTCCTGGGTGCGATCCGCGTCCGCGTCCAAGCCATCCGGCGTCCCGGAACCGTACGCCGTCGCGATGATCGCGTCGCGGCCTGCGGATCCCGTCGCCCCGCGCGTGTGCTATCGCCAGTGCGT
>CAZUJM010000095.1:6509-8802 GCA_964620405.1 uncultured Pirellulaceae bacterium
GTGCCCCGGGCCTGCGCGTGGCCCGAGCCAGTGCGTGGCCCGAGCCAGTGCGTGGCCCGGGCGCAGTCGGACCGGATGTCCGCCAACCGCGAAGATTCGCACCGACGGCAGGTGTCCGCGACAAGCGACGACACGGCCCCAGCCTCGATGAGGGTGACCCGGTCCGCGAACGGTGGACCGCCGCTTACGCCTTGACGATCTTCTCGCGGCCCTTGGTCACGGCCTTGGTCGCGTTGCGTGAATCGACAACCAGCCGCGCATGCTCGACGATCGAACTGTAGTCGTACACGCTGTGGTCGGTGGCGATCAGGATGCAGTCCTGCGACGACACCCATTCCGGCGTCAGCGGCTGGCTGGTCATGTCCGGCACGTCATAGTGACGCATGGAGGGCAGCTCCGGAATGTGCGGGTCGTTGTAACTCACCTGCGCGCCCGCCGCCAGCAACAGTTCCATCAGCCGGAAACTCGGACTCTCGCGAGGATCGTCCACATCCTTCTTGTAGGCCACGCCCAGCACGCCGATCTTGCTGCCGCGAATCGGCTTGCTGACATCGTTCAACGCCTCGGCCAGACGCTGGATCACGTACTCCGGCATGGAGTGGTTGATCTCGCCCGCCAGTTCGATGAAGCGCGTCGACTGGCCGTACTTCCGCGCCAGCCAGCTGAGATAGAACGGATCGATGGGAATGCAGTGCCCGCCGAGCCCCGGGCCGGGATAGAAGGCTTGGAACCCGAACGGCTTCGTCTTCGCCGCGTCGATCACCTCCCAGACGTCGATCCCCAGTCGCGTGAACAGGATCTTCAGCTCGTTCACCATCGCGATGTTCACCGAGCGATAGGTGTTCTCGAGGATCTTGCAGGCCTCGGCCACTTCGCAGCTCGACACCGCCACCGTACGGACCACGGCGTGCGCGTACAAAGCGTCGGCCAGATCGCGGCTCGCCCCATCGATGCCACCCACCACCTTCGGGATGCCGCTGGCCGTGAAGTCGGGATTGCCCGGATCTTCACGCTCCGGACTATAAGCCAGGAAGAAGTCCTGACCGACCCGCAGGCCCGACTTCTCGAGGATCGGCAGCACGACGTCCCGAGTCGTCCCCGGATAGGTCGTGCTCTCCAGCACCACCAACTGGCCCGGCCGCAGCCGCGCCGCGATCTGCTCCGCCGTCGAGGCGACGTACGACAGGTCTGGATCGCGCGTCTCGTTCAGGGGGGTCGGCACGCAGATCAGCAACGCATCCGCCTCCGACAGCCGAGCCATATCGGCCGTCGGCACGAAGACGTCTTCCCGGATGCACTGCGTGATCCACTCGCCCGGGAAGTGCTTAATGTAGCTCTGCCCCTTCAGCAACCGCTGCACCTTCGTGTCGTCGACATCGAACCCCATGGTGCGGAAACCCGCTTGAATGAAGGCATGCACCAGCGGCAGGCCGACATAGCCCAGCCCGATCACGCCCACGCGCGCCGTCTTGTTCGCGATCGCGGTCCGCAGCACACTGCTCATCTGGTTCGTTCGCCTTTCCGCCACTCCGGGAGTCCAGGGGCGCACATTCAACTCTGCGTTCGATAAAGTATCCAAAGCCTTGCCCAATTCTACTAGACGACGGGTGTCCCGTCGCAGAATGAAAATACGTCCACCGAACTGTCTTTGCCTTCCCGGCCAAACTCGATCGACTCCCGACAGCCGTCATCCCTCTTGGGCGACGAATTCCTCTAGACGCATCTGGCCTCTCTTCGCTATCGTCCCCCACCGCGAAGTGTCCGCCCGATTATCGTAGCGCCGTCGCAGGAGCCCAATATGGCTTTTCGGCTTCCAACCCTGCTCGGGATAGCCCTGTTTCTCTTCCTCACCCAATCGCTGCTAGCGGAAACCTTTGCCATCCATACGACCGTGCATTCCCGAGGTGAATCGGAGCCCACGGCGGAGCATGTCACGATCTTCACCGAGGGACAGATCCTCGACTTCCTTCTCACATCGCCCGATCGCGTCACTCAGTTCGACTCGGCCAGCCGCCAATTCACGCTGGCGATTCCCGGCCAGAAGAAAAAGACGAATCTCTCGGCGGATGAGCTGATCCAGTTCGCGGCCACCGAGCAGGGGCGCGCAGAAGCTTCCAGCAGCGAGTTGATTCGGTTCGCCGCAAAGCCCTCCTTCCGCGAACAGTTCGACCGCGACGCGGGCACGCTGAGCTTGACCAGCCCGCACTGGGACTACCTCGTCCAAGCCTCCCGCGACGCGTCGCCTGAAGTGCTCTCACGCTACGGGGAATTCGCCAACTGGTACACCAACCTC
>CAZUJM010000095.1:8812-9949 GCA_964620405.1 uncultured Pirellulaceae bacterium
AACCTCAACGCCCTGTTCCGCCCCATTCCGCCCGCCGTCCGACTGGAACTCAACCGCGTCCTCGATCGACACGGCTGCCTGCCCACCCAAGTACGCGTCCGCATTAAACGAGATGGCGACGTTCTCCTCGAACAGGAGAGCCGCCACGAACTCATCCTGCATCTTACGCAGCGGGAGGAGCAGCTGCTGGCCAACTGGAAGGAAGCTGCCCCGAAGTGCGAATCCGTGCCGTTGCCTCAGTTCCTCTCCCTCGTGAACCTTCGCCCCTGATCGAGACATTCCCAACTTCGCCCCCTGCCTTTCGCGGTCGAGCGGCCGCAGCCTCCCGCACACACGTCTGCCATCCGGGCCCGAAGTGACGCCCCAGCGATCGTTCTCCCTCGTTTCCGCGTCTCCTGGTCTGCGCACCCCGAGTCACGGGTGCCGTACACCGCACCCGGCCCCGTTCCCGCACCCAGCAGACGCTCCTCCACGGCTGCGTCGGACGAGCTCCATTCTTCAGGCTCATTGCTGAATCCCGACGTTTCTCCACCACGCCGCTCAGGCTGTGTCGATTACTCCGCTCTTAGCCACCGCGCAAACTCTGGCGCGACTACCACCGAACAACTCAAACTTCGCACGCGATACAAGTTGCCGCAACGCAACTATCCACCCCACTCTGCCGATACTCAACTCTGCTGGCAAGGAAGCCAATTCTTCACCCAAGCAGAGGCATCCAGTCAGGGACGACGGGACAGGCAGGCAACTGCCAGGCACCACGAGTGGCGTCTGGCAGGGCATTCGGACAGACGGCACGGCGGCCGGTGATCAAGCGACATTCTGTTGCGTGACGAGTGACGGAAACCACTCGCCATCACCTTGCCTCCGGTTCCTCGCGATCTGCCCCGGGTTCCATCCATCCATTGATCGCAATCGATTCGCCACAACGGAGTGCACCAAGCCGATGAGGTCGCATCATCTACATACGACAACCTTTGAACTGCTCAAAAAATTCGTTTACCAGACCCTGTGCCACCATGAACAACTGGAGATCGGCGTCTTCCCGATGACAGAAAAGATCCTGACGCGTCGAACCGTGCCCTGCGGAGTCTACTTCTGCCTGCACGGACCTCGCAGCGTCAAGTTCACCGCCATCTT
>CAZUJM010000095.1:9959-20331 GCA_964620405.1 uncultured Pirellulaceae bacterium
GACGCCGATCGCAACACCATCCTGTTCTACGGAGCCACCGGGGAACGCTTCATGAAACGGGAGTGGACGTCGGAGACTCCGCTCCTCGCAACCTGACCCCTACGAATCCTTTTAATTGAAACCACAGCGCGGGCTGCAGCCCGCTTGCATGGAGATGACGAGTATGTTGGTACTCTCTCGGAAGAAGAGCGAGAAGATAAAGCTCGGAGACTCGATCGAAATCACGATCGTCAGGATCAGCGGCAACAAGGTCCGACTGGGCATCCATGCTCCGCCGGACATTGAAGTGCTGCGGCAGGAACTGCAGAAGGAGGAAACTGTCGAAAACGACAACCCCTGATGCAGGAGCGACTGACCTAAGGCCTGTCGTGGGCTACGGCCAGTCGCTGCACCCGCTACGGACTCGAGACCATTCCTCGTGAGCCGGCCACCCTGCCCAGGGCGGCCGGCTCACGGCGCTTCAGGACCTGCCCGCAACAACCACCCCGCCCCACGCCGCGGATCCAATTCCCGCTAAGAGACGCCTGATCCCCGCCCGCTCCTTCGCATCCTGCACCGCTCCCAAAAGCAACGAATCGCTGGCCAGACGAATCACGGACACGGCGCATGAAAAAAGGCCCCTGGAATCCCAGAGGCCTCTTTTCATGAATCGAATTCAAGAGTCGATCGACTGAGCTGCTCGACCCGATGCTCCGGTGTACTCCCCGGTGCATCACTCGCGGCCTGAGCAATCTCCCCTGACCCTGTGGCACCTATTCGCGAGGGCGAACCGCACCCGTCAGGCCGGTGTAGTCCTTGCGGTCGTTCTTGTGCCAAAGCGGATGGCCCAGCTCAACGCGACGACGCAGCATCTCGATCTTCTCCGCCGAACCGGCCGGAGCATCGGTATAGTTGAAGTCGTCCGCTTCGTCCGGACAGAAATCTTCGTCGTGGCCGTACTTCAGAATCGCCTCGAAAACGTTACGCACTTTTTGGGACATGGCAGTCCAACCTCCAGAAGATGTTCATAAGTCGCGGTGCTCAACCTCAGCACCGCCAGGAGGTGGCAGATCAACCGGGAGCGTCGATGCTTCGACGTGGCCTTCTAACCGGTCGCTCTACCACAGATGTATCAAGTCACTCGCGGCGTCACTCTCGGCGTCAGATCTAGCGGCGAAATATCCACCGCGTTCTTTTCGTTTGGCGCGAGCGAGTGAAGCAGTCAACGAAACTGGTCCCACAACGGACGGAAAGATCGCTGGATCACGTGATTATTCCCCTGCCGACATAAAAGTCAACGATTCACCGTTGGAATTTGCCATTTTCCAACCGCACATTCGCTGGAAATCCAGCGCTGGGGTTTTCGGCATTCTGTGACCATGAAGGCACCAGACGCGTCACGATTCGCATTCTCAACACCCCTCCCCAAAACACCTCCAAACGCCGTAGACGCCGTGTTCATGAAAGTTTCCGCACCCCACAAAACCACCCCACCGAAAACGAGGTTGCCGAGCCTTAACGTTTCACCTCGAAGCAGCCACTGCGGATTGGCCGCGTGCCCCACCGCATCACCGAGTTGGCGCGTGTACAATCGGCGAAACTTCGCAACGCCGACTGCGGGAGATTCCCATGGAGACCCTTTGGATTCAGAAGTCGCTACGCCTTCCGCCGCTGGCGAGGGGGTGTCATCTGATCACGCACCGCGTCCTGGACGCGATCCCGGAACTGTCCCAACTGTCCGTCGGCATGCTCAACGTCTTCATCCAGCACACGTCGGCCTCACTCACCATCAATGAGAACGCCGACCCAGACGTACGCATCGACCTCGAGATGGGGCTTTCCTATGTGGCCCCGGAGCACCTCGACTACGTCCACACGCTGGAGGGCCCGGATGACATGCCGGCGCATACCAAGAATTCGCTGCTCGGCTGCTCGCTCTCCATCCCGATCACGCGGGGACGTCCCTGCTTCGGGACATGGCAAGGCATCTACCTGTGCGAACACCGCAACCGGGCCGAGGCGCGGCAGTTGGTCCTCACCGCTTTCGGAGCCGCCAGCTCCAGCCCATCTCCGTAGCCGGCACACGCCGTGGGCCGGGGAGAGGCCACGGAAGTCCAGGGGCCCGATCCCGCACCCCGTGGAACGACCGTCGACCGAGGGCCCAAGGCCGGGAACGTATCCCCGCGCGATCGCGGATCAGCGACGGGCTAACACGGCTCGGCACACGGCGTGTGCCGACTACCCGTTCAGGTCGCAGCCAGCGCACGGCGTGTGCCGACTACCCGGTCAGGTCGCAACCAGCACGCGGCGTGTGCCGACTACCCGTTGGGCAAGTAGCCGGCCCGCATCAGTAAACTCCCCAGTCGTGGGGAGCTGCCAGCGGCGGCTCCTGGCAGAGGTCGTCCATCCAGGCGGCTACCAGGGTGGCCAAGTTCGCGTTCGCCTCGATCTGCTCGAGCCCCAGCAGGCTGCGTTCGATGCGAGCACAGGTGGCTTCCGCTGCGGCGATCCCCTGCGTCGCCCGGTCCTCCCCGGAGCCGTGCCATGCTTTGCGAAGGTGGTGAACCATCAGGAGCATGGCGACGCGTAGGCGGCTGCGTCGCTGCGCGGCGAACCGGCTGTCCTTGCCGAGCGCGTCCACGAACGATTCGACGTATTTCGCGAGCTCCCAAGACATCCGCGGCGTCTGTTCCCAAAGCCGCACCAGCCCGCGCCGGAACTCCTCGATCGCCGGATCCGAAAACTCCTTCGCGCGGTCCAAGCTGCCTTCGGCCCACTCGGCCACCTGCGTTGCCTGGGCCGCGTTCGCCACCCACTCCTGCTCCAGCGCGTACCGCTGGATAAACGCGTCCGGCAGAGGCTGGAAGTGGTAGATCTGGCAGCGGGAACGAATGGTGGGCAGTTGCCGCTGGGGGCTGGAGCTAATCAGGAACAGCAGAGCTCCCGGCGGCGGTTCCTCCAGCGTCTTCAGCAGAGCGTTGGCGCCGGTCACGTTCAGATGGTCGGCGTCGTCGATGATCGCCACCCGCCGACGCCCCCGCAGGGGACGCAAGGAGATGCGGTGGCAGAGTCCCTCCCGCATACGATGCTCCGGGTCCCCAATCAACAGCTCCACCGGAATCTGGCTCTTTCCCTCCGGCAGCCCGACCAGATCGACGTCGGGGTGGGTCCCCGCCGCGATCTGGAGGCAGGACGAACACTCCAGACACGGCTCCAGGTCTGTCTCTTCATGCTGCTCACACAGGAGCGCCTTGGCCATATGGAGGGCGCAGAGCCGCTTTCCAACGCCCGGGGGACCGCAGAAGAGGTAGGCGCTGCCCAGCCGCCGACTGCGCAGCCCGCGGCGAAACCGCTCCACGACACTCTCCACCCCCTCCAGTCCACACCAAGCCATCCACGCTCTCCTGTCGCCTATGCCCCTCTCTCCTCGCTCAATCATCTGGCTGAAATCAGCCCGCAGCAAGTCCGCGAGCGACCGCCGCTTCCCGAATCTGCTGCGTCACCCGCTCCAACGGCTGGTCGGCGTCGATCACCGCGTAACGCTCCGGCTGGCCCTCCGCCTCCCGGCGAAACCCGGCCCGCACCCGTTCGAAGTACTCGACGCTCCGCTGTTCCAGCCGATCCGGCTTGCCGGTCCGGCGAGCGGCTCCGCGCTGCGGGTCGATGTCCAGCACGAAGGTCACGTCGGGCAGCAGGCCTCCGGTGGCCACACGGCCAACCTGCCAGAGCTGCTCCGGCTCCAGCCCCCCCGCATGGCCTTGGTAGACGACGTTGGCCAGCAGGAACCGATCGGAGATCACCACCTTCCCCGCCTCCAGAGCCGGCCGAACCACCTGCTCCACCAGCTGCGCCCGCGCGGCCATGTAGAGCAGCATTTCGGCGCGGAAACCGATCGGCACGTCGGTAGAGTTCAGCAGCAGGTCACGGACGCGTTCCCCCAGTTCGGTGGACCCGGGATCGCGGCACAGCAGCGTCTCCCGGCCCTGCTCCCGCAGCCATTCGGAGAAGAGCTGGATCTGCGTTGTCTTGCCGCCCCCATCCACGCCGTCAAACGAAAAAAAACGAGGCTCGGTCATCACATCTTCCTGTAGGGCTTCGTCCTTCAAGACCATTCGGACCGCAACGGGGCCGCGTGGGCTCGGCGGTCGCTACGCGTTCCAGCTCTCCTGACCGTATCGTTCCGCAACCAGCCGCTCTACCTCCCCGCGCGGCCAGTCCTCCAGGCGTCCCTCACACCGCCAGGCCTGCCGCAGCGAAGCGTCCAGATCGTCGGCCGACAGGTTCAGGTTGGTGAGAAACTCTTCGTGCGGACGCTGGCCTCGGTAGTCGGGCTGGCGCGGCGGCATCTTCAGGCAGCGGCCGATCAGCTCGATCGAAGCCTCCAGCAGCAGCGTGCCGTGGTAGAGCACTCCGTCTTTCCGGCAGCGGAGGCTGTTCCCCGAGAACTTGCGCCCGCCGAGCACCAGGTCGCTCGTGCCAGCCAACTCCACGGGCCGGCCCAGCCTCACGATCGCCTCCCGGATACGTTCCAGAACAAACGCATGTGCCCGCTCGATGACCCGCAGTTCGGGGTGATCCTCCAGACGGAGCACGACGGAGTAGAGCAGGCAGCCCCGCATCAGGACGACGGACGCGCCGCCGCTGCAGCGGCGGACCACCGGGATCCCCTCGACCTGGCAGAACGCTTCCTGCACCTCGTCGATCCGCCGTGAGGCGCGGCCCAGCACGACCGCTGGCCTGAGTACCTCCCAGGTGCGAAAGACGTCGCCCGTCTCCTGCACTCCCTCCAGCAAGGCTTCATCCAGCGCCAGGTTCTCGGACAGTCCCGACAGTTCCGTCTCCAGCAATCGCATCCACCGCTCTCCCACCAGCCCCCGGCCACGCCAGCCGGCCATCATCCACCAGCCCGCTCCCCGCCGCCAGTCCCCGCCGACCAGCAGTGCCTCCGACCCGTGTCTCCGGGGCGTTTTTTGTCACACCCGGTCATCGGGAAAAGCCCGGCCCGCTATACTGCCCAGCTGGCCTGAAGGCCATCTCCCCGAGCCGTCGCCCGGCCGGCCGGGCGTCCGGACGCCTTTCCCGCAGATCCCAGGCAGTCGCACCCCCATGTCGAATCCCGAAGATAACCTCCCGCCGGTCCAGCCTCCCTCGGCCAGTTTTCTGGTCCAGCTTTTTGTCATTCCGCTGCTGATCGTGGGCGTGATCGTCCTCCTCTGCCTGATGCTCAGCTGGGTCGCCAACCTCGGCTCGCAACCCCAGGAACTGGTGGCCGATCTCCGCAGGTTGAACGCCGGCAGCTGGCAAAAGGCGCTCACGATCGCCAACCTGCTGACGGATCGTCGGCATGACGAGTTGCGACGGGACCCGAAAATGGCCCAGCAGCTGGCCGACGTCCTGACGGAGCAGCTGAAGGAGTCGAGCGAAGCGGCGGAGCGGGTCAAGCTGCGGGTCTACCTGTGCTTGGCGTTGGGAGTGTTCGAAGTGGAGGAAGGCCTGCCAGCCCTGGTGCAGGCCGCGCGGCAGGAGAAAACGCCTGTCGACCTGGAAGTGCGGAAGACCGCCCTGGAGGCGATCACACGGCGGGCCGACATCTCGGCGGCCTCCCGGCAGGCGATCGCCGCCAACGAATCGGTCTGGGAAGCGATCGAGGAAGCGGCCGCCGCTCGTCGTGACGACCCCGTCCTCGCGCCGCAATACGCCCAGCTGCGAGCCCGAGCCGCGTACGCGCTGGGCGTCCTGGGCGGCGAACGGGCGCTCAACCTGCTCGCTCCGCTGCTGGCCGACGCCGATGCCTCCGTGCGTTTCAACGCGGCTACCGGCCTGGCCCGACACGGAGACCCGCGCTGTGTGCCCCGGCTCGTGGAAATGCTCGACGCGCAAGCCATCGCGGAAGCCAGCAAAGCCACCGAAGCGACCAACGGCGCCGGGGCGGGGATCTTGGAACAGACGGCCGTCCTGGGCAACGGCCTGCGAGCCTCCGTGCAGCTGGCCAAACAGTTGCCGGTCGAGCAGATGCAGCCGGTCCGCGACGCCGTTGACAAACTGGTCCGGCAAACGGACCTCTCCGTGATCGTCCGCCGCGGCATCGACGCCGACCTGAAGGCGGCTGCGGAGCAGTTCCAGCTGGCCCCCTAGTCTCGCACTTCAGGCATTTTCAGTCGAGAGCGATCAGACGCTGCTCGCGGTCCGCTGGCGAGCGTGGCGAGCCCACCGGATCCAGGCCGACACTTCGGCCAGTTCGGGAGTCTTCGCGCCGCGAAGCGTACGTTTTCCCTCCACGCTGCCGATGTAGGCCTGCACCCGCTCGTTCAACGTCGTCGCATCCTGCTGTGCCAACTGCTCGGCACTCACCACATCACAGGCGACGAGGATCTGCGCGTCATGTCCGCGCAGGTTCGGAACCCGACACACCAGTTCCGTCTGCTGCTGCCAGGACTGCACCAGTTCGGCCGTGATGCGGCGGTAGTTGATCTGCCGCGCAGCCTCTCCGGCTTCGACCTCCAGCAGCTGCCCGACCGTTTCCAGGCCGATTGCCTGGAAGCGTTCCGCCGTCTTCGGTCCGATGGAGGGAGCGTCGACGAGGGGATCGGATGCCGCCAGGAAGAAACGCAGCGGTTCGCGCGGCGTCTCGCCACCTGCCGCCGCTTCCGCAACGGGCTCAACCGGACGCACGACGGGTGCCGCTTCCGTGCGTCGCGGCCGGGCCACTCGCAGTTCCGGCGAGTCGGCGGCCGCGCGGGCCCGCGGCGTCTCCGTTCGAGGCACCACCGCCTGCGGCACTTCCGCCTGCAACGCTTCGACTCGCGGCGTCTCAGCCCGCGATACTTCGGCCCGCGGTGCCTCGTGCAGGTTCGATTCCGCGACGGGTTGCGTTCGGGGCGATTCCGGACGGGCAGCTTCCACGCGGCGCGGGGAAGCCATCTTCGGACGGTGTCGGCGGTAGTGGGAACGGCGAGCGGCCTGGATCCAGCGGGCCAGGCGGGAGCGTTCGAAGCGGGCGATCGACCCGAATCGCGCGCGGGCCTCGCTGTTCGCCAGGAACATCTCGATGCGGCGATGGAGTTCGCTTACGTCCACGTAGGCCAGATCCTCGGGATCGTCGACGCCGCAGGCCACGAGCAGCGCGGCGTCGGAAGGCGAGAGGCCCACGAAGGACTGGAGCGCCAAACGCGACTGGCAGCGGACCAGCTCGGCCGCGTCCCAGCCCCGCAGCGAGAAACGGCGCGCCGCCTCGTCCGCATCCAGCGCCAGGAACTCACCCACGCTGTGCACTCCCGCCGCCGCGCAGCGATCGACGACCGCCGCGTCCAGCCATTCCAGCTCCGACAGACGAGTGTGCTCCGCGACGCGTCCCACTTCGGCGGATGGACGAACCACCGGAACCTCCGGCTGCTGCGCATAGGTCAGCGGACGCGACGAAGGCAGCGGAGCGGAAGTGTCCAGATAGAGTCGTTCGGCGTAGCCTCGCGGAGCATTCCAAGCCGGGGCGGCCGGCGGATCGAGCGGCCGGGGGCGTTCGCGGAGCGTATAGAGTCGCGCGCCGAGCGCGCCGAACCGCTGCAACGACTCCTCCTGGTGCGTGAAGAGCAGCACCTGGTGGCCCTGCGCGGCGAACTGGGCCAGCACCTCGGCCGTCGCCTCGGCGCGGTCGCCATCAATGTGGATAAAGATGTCGTTCAGCACGAGCGGCAGTTCGATGTCGCGACGCCGGAACGCGCCGACCAGCGCGAGCGCCAGCGCCAGATAGGTCTGGTCGCGCGTCCCGCGGCTCAAGGCCGCCTGGTCCAGCCACTGACCACGGTCGTCCTCGACCGTCACCTGCAGCCGTTCGCTCACACGAACCGCGCGGTGCGTCCCGCACGTGAAGCGAGCCAGCAACGCGGATGCGTCGCGAAGGATCTCGGAGGGAGCCAGTTGCTGGCGAAGCTGCTCGATCTGCCGCTCCAGGACCTGCATCTCCTCGCGCCGCCGCTGCGAAACTTCCAGCTGCCGCATCCGATCTTCGACCGATGCCAACTCCCGCCGCAACACCTCCAGCGAACGCTCGACATCCGCGGCGAGACGGCTGGCCTGCAACGATTCGCGTCGAATTTCCAGCGACCGCACCGTTCCCTCCAGCTCGCGAACACGAGTCGCCAAGTAGTCGCGCCGCCGCGCGAGGTGCAGCAGCCGCGCCTGCCAGACGGGATCGTGCTCCCGCACCGCGGCCTCTGCGGCGACCGGCGTCGCGGACGGGGTCGTCCAGCGCGCGTGTCCGTTGCGCGCGGAAGCCGCCGAGCGATTCCCCTCGGCCAGCCCCTCCCCGACACCCTCCGTCCAGGCATCCGTGGCCGTTGTCCGATGCTGCATCACATCGAATCGATAGTGAGCGTGGTACGGCGAGCGGAGCACGTCGCGATCGTCATCACGGTGAAGCCCCAGATCGTCATTCCGAGAGGCGTCGCGGTAGTCGACTTCGCTTTCGCTTCGCGGGGCCGGCCACGGCGACTTCGGAACATCCGAAAGACTCGCGGCACGCGAATCGCGTCCGTCAAGGCTACCGAGCGACTCGCGATAGTCGGTCCAGACATCCCGCGGCGCAGTCGAAGACGTGGGAGTCGTCGAAGGCGTTGACGACGGCGTGTACTCGTCGAACCAGTGCGTCTCGCGATGCGAGGAACGCCGCGAGGAAATCCCGGAACCATCGAAGGAGATGGCCCCGCCAAAAGACGTGGGCCCATCGAAAGACGTGGGCCCATCGAAGGACCGCGGAGCCGATCGACCCCAGGGACGCAGCAGCAGTTCGGGCGTCGAACGCAGCGAAACCCGGCGACGATCCAGCGACTCGATCAACGACGACAACTCGGCGTCACAGCGGCGCAGATGATCCAGCTCCCGCGCCTGCTCGGCGTATTGTGCGTGCTCCTGCTGGTTCTGCAGCTCGCGACAGAGTCGGTGGACATCGTCGCGCATCGACTGCCAGGCAGCGGAGAGAATCTCGCGATAGTAGTCCGCTCGTCCCGCCGCGTCGCAGCCTTCCGCGATCGGATCTGTCCGCCGCGATCGGTCGGCATGCAAGTCGGCGAACGGTCGGTCCATGCCCGGGGAATCGCCCACTTGGTGACCGGCACCCGGGGCACCAGCGTTCGGGGCGAACGTGCGATGCACGCCTCCATTGCGAAGATCTTCGTCGATGTCGTTCAGGGCATGGCCCAGCGAAAGCAGGGCCGCGCGCAGGTCGGCTTCGTCGAGCCGTCCGGCCATGACGGCAGCGGGACTGCCGTGGGCCAGCTGCGCCTGCAGCGTTTCGTGCCGCTGGCGAATCCGTCCCAGCATCTGGTGCCACTGCTGGATCTGTTCGTCGAGCTTGGCGAGCTCCTCGCGACGCGAAGCCAGCCAGCGTTCGCGCTGCGACCAAGCCGCCGCGGCCGCCTGGTCGGCCTCCCGCGCCCGCGCCGCCAGGTACGACTCCGTGCGCTGCAGCACGTCCCGCGCTTCCTGCAGCCGCCGCTGCTCGCTCGCGATCTCCGCCAACAGCATCTCCAACTCGCGGTCCCGCTCCCGCAACTGTTCCACTCGTCGCCGTTCGCAGGCATCCAGTTCGGAACGCAACTGCCGACGACGTTCGGCGAGCGAGGCATAGGCCTGGTCATCGCTCGCCGACCAGGGATCGTCGCGCCGCATCTCCTCCAGTCGTTGCAGCATCTCCCGCAGACGCTGCAACTGGCTTTCATCAAACGTGACCGTGAACGAGTTGCCTTGCGCGGCTCGCAGCAACTGCTCCACCACCGGCGGCTGGTCGAAGCCGAAGCTGAACACGTGCTGCCACGCCGGCAGGTCGAGGCCGGTCAGCCGCCGCGCGTCGAACGCATACCCTTCCTCGCCATCGGAGCCGATGACGCGCACGTAGTCGTGGTGCATGTGCTGCAGGTGTCGAGCCAGCGTCCTGCGCCGGCCGCGACCGTCCTCGATCTGCAACATCCCGCCCACGCGATGATCGCCCGCTACCAGGTATCGCTGGCTGCCGGCATCCTCGCTGCCGAACAGCATCCAGCGCACAAACTGCGTGATCGTTGTCTTGCCCGAACCGTTCGGCCCATAGACCACGTTCAGGTGCGCGGACAGGTTTTCCAAGTGCAGATTCGACCGGGCTCCGAATCGCTCGATGGAAATGGAGATGAGCTTCACGGGACGAACTCCTGTTTCGTAAACAACCATCACTTCCTTGCCTGGGCGGCGGCGGGACGCCACGACGAGCACCTTAATACATTCGTTCCACGGCGCGAACACGAATCTGTCACGCCGTTGCTAGCGTCGGCATGGCGGTGCTGAGCCAGCACGCGGGAAGGCCCGGCCCGCGTGCCCGGAGGGTTCCGCGTGCCCGGAGGGTTCCGCGCGCCCGGAGGGTTCCGCG
>CAZUJM010000096.1:0-15509 GCA_964620405.1 uncultured Pirellulaceae bacterium
GGATCCGGAGCGACTACTTCCGCAGCGACTTGACGCCGCCCTCCAGTTTCATTAATCGCACGACCTCTTCGGCGGTCAATGCCTTGTCGAAAATGGACAGTTCGTCCATGCCGCCGATATACTGAATTCCCAGCATGATGGCGACCTGTTCTGGATTCCAGGTGAACTGCTCCTTGCCCGTGCGCGAACCCTGGGCCTTGCCGTTGAGGTAGAACGTCGAGACGCAGGGGGTGGAGCGGTTGACGCCCTGGAGCGTGAAGGCCACATGCGTCCACTCGTCGGCGCGGAACGGGTGCTGCTGGACGACAATCAAGGGTCGTTCACTGTCGGGGATTTTTTCCCAATCGGTGTTTTGGGGATTCCAGAAGGTGAGATCGGACATTACCCCCAGGCGGAACAGACGCGGCTCGCCCTTATCGTTGAAGTCACAGAAAATCGACGCGTTGTTCCAGGCCTTGTCCGTAATCTGCAGCGGATCCACGTAGCCCGGCTTGAGGTCCTTTTCCGGAGTCAGACGCAGCCAGTAGCTGACAGTCAGGTCGAACCCCTGGGCCGAGTACGGCACGTTGTCCTTGCCGCGATAGAAGAACACCTTGGGTGAGACGTCCTTGAACTGCAGCGATCCGCCCCACTTGCCCTGGCCGGCCACGTGGGTGATGTGCGCGGGCAGGCCGGGCTGCGAGTTCTTCGGTGGGATCTCCTCGCCGATGTAGGATGCCGCGTCGCCCTTGGCGAAATCGGCCTGGGTGCTTTCGTCGAACGTCGCGAGGAAAGTCAGGTGCTTGGCGAGGCCCGTGGATTCGTCGGCGCGTGCGGACGTTGGCATCGACACAGCAGCAAACAACAAGGTGGTCCAGGCTACGCGTCGTATCATGCGGATGGCTCCTGAGAACGAGTTGGGGCGAAGATTCACTCCGTGGTACTCCATGCCTCCTCTGCGTCCTCCGTGGTGAAGTCCCCCCGGCATTGGGGAGTTTCTTTTTCAACCACGGAGGGCACGGAGAATGGCACAGAGGGTCACGGAGGTTTTCGCTCATGCTACCGACTGGCCGCGTGAGCCGCTACATTGGTCGGGCGAAACGCGAAAGGAGAATCGAACGATGGGGAAGTCCCTGACGCTGCTGATGGTCTTGATCCTCGCAGGAATGGCCGGGCCGTTGCGGGCCGAGGGCTGGCTGGCGGGCGTGGGCAAAAGTCGCATCACGCCGGAAGGACCCGTATGGATGGCCGGATACGCCGACCGCAGTCGCCCCGCGGACGGGACCTTGTGCGATCTCTGGGCTCGCGCGCTCTACTTGGAGGACGCGCGCGGCGAGCGATTGCTGCTGGTCACGCTCGACCTCGTCGGCATCCACCGCGACCTGTCGCAATCGCTGGCCGGTGTCCTAGCCGCCAGGCACGGGCTGGAACGCCGGCAGGTCGTCTTCTGCACCTCGCACACGCATTCCGGTCCAGTCGTGGGTGACAATCTTTCGTCACTGCACTACCGCATGCTGCCTCCCGAGCATCAGTGGCGCATCGACGCTTACGAAAAGTTCCTGGAGCAGCGGATCCTGGAGGCGGCGGCCAGCGCGCTGGATTCACGGGCACCCTGCGAACTGAGTTGGGGCAACGGCCGAGCGGCGTTCGCCGTGAATCGCCGGACCAATCCGGAGGCGGAGGTGCCGGCGCGGCGCGCGGCCGGACAACTGGCGGGACCGCAGGACCACGACGTGCCCGTGCTGGCCGTGCATTCCCCGGAAGGAACGCTGCGAGCCGTCGTATTTGGTTACGCCTGCCACGCCACGGTGCTCAGCGGCTTCCAGTGGTCGGGCGACTATCCGGGGTTCGCCGAGCAGACGCTGGAGCAGGACTATCCCGGCTGCGTCGCCCTGTTCTGGGCTGGGTGCGGCGGCGACCAGAACCCGCTGCCGCGCCGCCTCGTGACGCTCGCTCAGCAATATGGCCATGAACTCGCCGGATCCGTCAAACAGGTGCTCGACGCGCCACGCACGCCCATTCGTGGCAACCTCGTTTCGCGTTACGACGAAATCGACCTGCCGTTCGGTCCGCTGCCCACGCGAACGCAGTGGGAGGACGACGCTCGGTCCGACAATCGCTACGCCGCGTCCCGAGCGCGAGGGATGCTCAAGCAACTGGATGAGGGCCAGGCGATTCCCGCCAGCTATCCCTATCCGGTCGCCTCGGTCGTGCTGGGCGACGGACCGGAGTGGATCTTCCTGGGAGGCGAAGTGGTCGTCGACTACGCCGTGCGTCTGAAGAGCGAGCGTAAGGGGGTGCGCACCTGGGTGGCCGGCTACGCCAACGATGTGATGGCCTACATCCCGTCGCGACGCGTGCTCCGCGAAGGCGGCTATGAAGGCGCCGGCGCGATGGTCTACTACGGCCTGCCCGCGTCATGGTCCGACGAGGTGGAGGAACGCATCCTCGCAGCGGTCGGCCAGCAGTTGCCTTAACCGGCTCAGGCTCGCGACGGTTACCAGCGTCGCAGCACGTCGACGGTCGCCTCGCAGAGCTGCTGCAACTGGCCTGGCTGGATGGTGAGTGGCGGGGTCATGTAGACCATGTCGCCGAAGGGGCGGAGCCACACGCCGACGCGCACGAGTTCCGCGCGCAGCCAGTCGAGGTCGCGAAGGCTTGCCACCTGCACTACGCCGACTCCACCGCGACACCGCACGTCGATGACCTCCGGATGCCGCCGGCAGGGAGCCAACAGCTCGCCCATCATCGACTCCATGGCCCGCGCCTGCTCCAGCCGCGGTTCGGACTCGAACAGATCGAGGGACGCGTTCGCCGCCGCGCACGCCGTGGGATTGGCCATGTACGTCGGGCCGTGCATGAGCGCGGTGAGCGGTTCATCGCTGAGGAAACCCGCGAAGATCCGCGATGTCGCCACCGTCGCGGCCATGCTCAGCATGCCTCCGGTCAAGGCCTTGCCGAGGCAGATGATGTCCGGCACGATCTCCGCCTGCTCGCACGCGAACATCGTGCCGGTGCGGCCAAACCCGGTGGCGATCTCATCGGCCAGCAGCAGCACGCCGTGTCGATCGCAGGACGCGCGGAGGAACGCCAGGACGCTCGCGTCGTGGAACTTCATCCCGCCCGCGCCCTGAACCAGCGGCTCAATCAGCACGCCGGCAACTTCGCCCCGGTGCGCCGCCAGGAAACGCTCCCAGTCGGCCTGCTGGTCGCGCGTTGCCGGGATCTCCCGCGAATGGTGACTTGGCAACCAGCCCGCGAAGTGCGCGTGCATGCTGTTGACCGGGTCGCAGACCGCCATCGTGGCCAGCGTGTCGCCGTGGTACGCGTTGCGGAAACTGACAAACTTGTGTCGCCCTCGCTCGCCCTGGTTCCGCCAATACTGCACGGCCATCTTCATGGCGACTTCCACGGCCACGGAGCCGGAGTCGCAGAAGAACACATGGTCCACGTCGCCGGGTAGGATGCGGGCCAGCCGCTGGGCGAGCCGCACGGCCTGCGGATGGTGGATCCCGCCGAACATGACATGCGGCATCTGCTGCAGTTGGTCTTGCACCGCCCGCACCAGGTGCGGATGGTTGTAACCGTGGCAGGCGGTCCACCAGGACGCAAGCCCGTCGATCAGCCGACGCCCGTCCTCCAGCACCAGGTGGACGTCCTCCGTCCGCACGATCGGCAGCGGCACTGGAGCGGACTTCATCTGCGTGTACGGCATCCACACGTGCCGCATGCCCACCCGCTGCCAGTCCGGAATCGCGTGCGCTGCCTCGACCCTGCGTGGTTCGCGCTCCCCTGCATCGTGGTCTGCGACGGGTGGGTCCGGTTCGAGTGAGGCGGGGGGCGGTGTGTCGTTCATGCGTGAATGCTTTTGGGGCCGTTCTTCAACAGGTCACGCGTTCAAGATACGCGATCAAGCCAGGATGTCCTTCAGGACATGGCCATGCACGTCGGTCAGGCGGAAGTCGCGGCCGCCATAGCGGTACGTCAGTCGCTCATGGTCCAGCCCCAACTGGTGCAGCACGGTCGCCCACATATCGTAGAACGTGCACGGCTTTTCGACCGCGTGGTAACCGTACTCGTCCGTCGCTCCATGGACCGTGCCGCCGCGGATACCGCCGCCAGCCATCCATACGGTGAAACCGAACGGATTGTGGTCGCGGCCGTTGGAGCCTTGCGAGAACGGCGTACGCCCGAATTCGCCCGCCCATATGATCAGCGTCTCGGCGAGCAAGCCGCGCGCTTTCAGGTCCTGGATCAGCGCCGCGATGGGCTGGTCCACCTGCTCGGCCATGCGGCGATGCCCTTCCTCCAAGCTGCCGTGATGGTCCCAGGGGTTGGCTCCGTTGCCACCGCCCAGGTCGTAGGCGAGGCAGCTGAGTTCAATGAAACGCACACCACGCTCGACCAGCCGCCGCGCGACAAGACACTGCCGCGCGTACGCGGCGTGCGCTCGATCGGGGCGGTCTACGCCATAACGTCGCAGCGTTTCCGCCGACTCCCCGCGCAGGTCGCACAGCTCGGGCACGGAGGTCTGCATCCGGAACGCCTTCTCATAGTTTTGGATCGCCGCCTCGACCGGATCCTGCTCCGTCAGCTGCTGGGCAAAGAGGCGATCCATCTCATCGATCAGTTGCAGTCGCGCCCGCTGGCTGTCCGCTCGCTCACGCGGACGGATGTGCGGAATCGGCGCGGCTTGGTCGACCTGCATGATCGAGGCCTGGTGCTGGGCAGGCAGGAAACCACTGCTGAACAGTCCCACACCGCCGTGCGGCGCAACCGCGCCGCCGCTTTGCAGCACCACGAATCCCGGCAGGTTCTCGTTCTCGTCGCCCAGCCCGTAGTGTACCCACGCACCCGCGGACGGATGTCCCAGGAAGGGGAACCCGCTGTGCGCGAAGTAGTTGCCCTGGGCGTGTTCGTTGAGCGGACTGGTCATCGAACGGATGACGGCCAGTTCGTCGGCGCAGCCGCCCAGGTGCGGGAACATGCGGCTCACCTCCAGACCGCATTCGCCATAACGATCGTACGCGAACGGGCTGGGGAAGATCCTGCCATTGTCGTTGAACTGCGTCCGCTCGACCTTCATCGGCATCGGTTGGCCCGCTTCCTTGGCGAGCCGTGGCTTGGGGTCGAACGAGTCGACGTGCGAGACGCCGCCCGACATGTAGCAGAAGATGACATGCTTCGCGCGCGGCGCGAAATGGGTCCGGGAAGCTTTCGACCCTCCGGCCGTTTCGTCGCCGTTCACGCCGCGACCGCCCAGCAGGCCGGCGAGCGCCAACGCCCCGAAACCGGTGGAGGTGCGGCGCAGCATGGATCGACGGTCGAGCCTCGACAGGTCAGCGGACATAGAGGAACTCCTTGAGGTTGAAGATCGCGAGGGCGAGGTCGCGCCACGATCGATGCGGGTCGGCCGTCCGGTCCTCGTCCGTCCACTGGGCACGTTCGCTGTCCAACCGTTCGATCTCGCGTTGCAGCTGGTCGAAGCGGCTCTTTTCCTGTTCGTCGAGATGCGCGAGCACGCGGGAGAGCGGCACGATGGTCGAGTCCTGCGTGGCCAGCGCGCGGATTTCCTCGGGCGGCAAGGCGCGCGAATAGAGTCGCGCGCCCAGCACCGTGCCCTTGAGGAACCGGCCCTCGAGCGCGGGAAGGTGTCGCAATCCCAGCGTGACCACCGACTGTCCCGCGCCGAAGGCCACCGGCCCGGAACTCTGGTAGGCCTGCCCGTAGGGTTCGCCGTCGCGGAACGCACGGATCTGGCCATCCTCGGCGTAGGTGATGGCCAGATGCACCGGTTCGGTGACCGCCGACTTCTCCTCCGCGCCGCCGAGTGCCTGCGTCCGCGCGAGCACATTGCTGCCCGGCACCCACTGACCCGGCGAAAGTTCGGCGAAGACAATCGCGTCGAACACTGAGCCATCCAGGGACTGCAGCGAAATGACGCCGCCGCCGCGCTGCGCGAGATTGTCGAGCCGCACCCAGGCCTCGAGTGTCTTCGCGCGCAGCTCCTGGGCGATCGGCTCGCTGGCCAGATAGCCGCTGCCATCCAGTTCCACGCCGCCCGCAGTCCAGCGCACGCCGCCGTGCATCGTCAGCGCCAGGCCTCCGCGCTGGTCCTTGAGGTCCTGCCCCGAGGTGAAGTTCCAACTGGCCAGCGGTTCGAAGGTGAGCGGGTCGAACGGCTGGTTGGCGGACTGCTCGCGGAGCCGCGTCCGCACCGTCTCCAGCAGCATTGTGCGCTGCTGCATCGCTTCGTTCCATGCCCGCTCGGAGGCCGCGATTGCCTGCACTTCCTCGCGATGGCGTTCGCTGCTGGTGTCCAGGTACTGCAGGAGGCGTTGCCGTTCATCGTCACGAGGCGGGCGCGCCATCGCAAGTTCGAACATGCGGCGCACCCGGGCGGCCGGCGGATCGGCGGGATAGGTCTTAAAATCATCCGCGATCCAAGCTGCTGCCAGTTGCGTGACCGCTGGGTCGTTCATGAGCGTCAGTGACTGCGCGGGCACATTGGTGACGTCGCGTCGCCCCTGCGTGGTGAACGGCGTGGGCGCGTCGAAGACCGACAGCAGCGGATTCATGGCGTTGCGACGCACTCGCAGGTAGATGCTGCGTCGCGGCTGGTTGTCGTCGACCGGCGGGCCGGACCGCGCGGGATCGAGCTGACCGGAGGTGGCGAGCAGCGCGTCGCGCAGCGATTCAGCCGGCAGCCGCCGCAGCGGCGCGCGGGCGCACCAGCGATTCGCCGGATCGAGCGCGAGCGCCGACGGCGTGGCCGTGCTGCTGGCCTGGAAGGTGTCTGAAAGCACCATCAGGCGAATCATCCGCCGCAGGGACCAGTCCTCGGCGACCAGTTGATTCGCAAGATAGTCGAGCAGTTCCGGATGGGTGGGCTGCGCGCCAAGATGGCCCAAGTTGTCGGGCGTCTCGACAAGGCCTCGTCCGAACACGTGATGCCAGAGCCGATTGACAATCACGCGGCGCGCGAGCGGATTGTGTTCGTCGAGGATCGCTTCCGCCCACTCGCGCCGACCGCTTTCACGCGCAGGATACTCGGCCTGCGCGATGAGAGCAGAGTCGCTGGCGGGAGACTCGCCGAGAGTTGACGCGTCGGCGTGCGCCGTGGTGAGTGCTTCCAAGAAGCCACGGGGGACGGGATCGAGCGGCTGCTTGTGGTTGCCACGCTGCAACAGCGGCGCGTCGCTTACATCGGCCTCCAGCACGCCGGGCGCGCGGATCGGCGCCGGGCGTTCCGCTTCTCTCGCGCGGTAAGCCGCCATCGCATCCGCCAGCGCGGAACTGGTGTCGACGCGCGTCGGCAGCCAATCGTCGGTCACGAACGCGCTGAGGAATCGAACTTGCGAGTCACTGGCCGTGCCCTCCTGCCAAGCGTCGATCGCCTCGGCCAGCACCCGCGCATAGCGTCGTGCAAGGCTGTCGGCATCCGTAGGGGGCGGCAGTTCCGCGTCGAAGAGCGGCGCCAGGAACTCGGCCATCTCCTCCTGCGGCACCAGCCCGGCGCGTACCTGCTCATCGGTCAGCAGCAGAACTTCCGAGAAGCCGATGCCGCTGCGCTGGACGTCGAACGAGCCTTCCACGGCTTGGTCGGCCGCGGTCGTCAGTTCGAGGTGGGCCAGGTCGCCTCGCCAGTATTCGACGTCCCATGACACCCAGCGCGGCGCGGCGTCCTGCAGCGTGGCCATCGGATAGACCGTGCCCGTGCGCGGATAGTGCTGTACGACATACCGCGCGCGTGCTCCACCGACGCCCATCGCGCGCACGAAGACTTGTTTCATGTCGAGCTGGAAGCGCGGGGAGCTCCAGATCATCGCCTGCTTGCTGCTGAGTGCATGGGAATAGAAACCGGCGGGCTGCAGGCGATCGAGGACGCGGTCGCCTTCGAGCAGCGGGATGAATTCGCCGGCGGGACTTTCCTGGGCAGTGTCGGTGCGCTGCTGCGTGTACCAAGGCGAGCGACGGGGATCGAGGCGTCGCGCGTCGGTCTGCCGCCACGCATCCTCGCGAGAGTCCAGCCGAGCGCGGCTCTCCTCGAACGCACGAACGCGATCCTGCCATGCGGAGGCGAATGCTTCGCCCGACAAGGGATGGAGGTCGCGCCAGACAGAGAGCGGATGGGTGGGTGGAGCTGCTGCGGCGATGCGTTCCCGCGCGGCTTCGTCCGGAGCGAGCAGGCGTTCGGCGATCCCCGACGTACGACTGGCCCAGAGGGTGGCCAGTTCGGCCTTGATCCGGGCCTTCTGCTGCGCGAGATCCTTGTCCACCACGGCGGCGCTGGCGCCGGTGTCGACGGTCACCGTCGCGGGCCGGCAACTGGCGAGCACGCCGTAGAGGGCATAGTAGTCGCGCTGGCTGATCGGATCGAACTTGTGGTCGTGGCAGCGAGCGCACGACAGGGTTACGCCGAGGAACGCCTTGCTGACCACGTCGATCTGGTTGTCGGTGAAACGCACGAGTTCGTCGAGCGCGTCGGTGGGGGAGAAACCGTGCTGGACGAAACGGAAGTGGGCCGTTCCGAGCCGCGACTCGTTAAGTTGCAGTTCGGCGTTGATGCGCGGCTGCTCCAGCAGGTCTCCCGCCAGATGTTCGCGGACCAGTTGATCGTAGGGAATGTCAGCGTTCCACGCGCGGACGAGGTAGTCGCGGTACTGCCAGGCGAAGGGGATCGCCGGGTCACCTTCGCTGCCATGCGTCTCCGCATACCGTACCCAGTCCATCCAGTGCCGCGCCCAGCATTCGCCAAACTCAGGCGACCGCAGCAACTGGTCGACGAGGTGTTCGTAAGCGTCGGGACGGGTGTCGGTCAGGAACTGCCGCGTGAGTTTCTCGCTGGGCGGCAGGCCGGTGAGCACGAGGCAGACGCGTCGAAGCAGTGCGCGGCGATCGGCCGGTGGTGACGCTTCGATCTTCTCCTGGGCCAGTCGCGCGCGAATGAAGCGGTCGATCGGATGTGACGAGGAGTTGTCACCCAGGGCGTCGGGCACCGCAGGACGAGTGATCGGCTGGAAGCTCCACCATTGCATCCGCTTCGCCCGCACGGTCTCCCAGGAGGTGGCCGTGGCGATCTCTTCGCGCGTCGGGGGCGTATCCCTCGGATCGTACGCTCCCTGGCGAATCCAAGTTTCGAAGTCGGCGAGCACACTGGCGGGAAGGATGGGGCGGCCCTCCGGCATCTCCAGGCCTTCGAGCTCATGGCGCATGGCGAGCAGCAGGCGGCTGGCCTGGGGATCGCCGGGCACGACGCCCTTGCCGCCGTCGCCTCCTCGCCGCATCGCGTCGCGCGCGTCAAGCACCAAGCCGCCCTCGCTTTTCTCATGCGAGTTGTGGCACTCATAGCAGTGTTCGACGAGCACCGGCCGGATCTTCGACTCGAACCAGTCCCGCTGCTCGGCCGTCGCCGACGGCGCGGCCTCCTGCTGCGCCGCGGCGCGATCGCTCACGAGCCCCAAGAGGAGCAGGCAGACGAGCGTTGCCCTGACGGATGGAGACGCGATGCGTCGGGGTGAGCGATGGCAACAGGCGACGTGCATGGGGAAGGCTCCCGGTGGCGAAACAAGAGGCGAGGTGCGCGGGGTGGGTGTAGACTGCCGAGGGGAAGCGTGGCAGGCGCGGGCGTGAGGTGCCAGCACGTCGGAAAGTCGGCCAGGGCACCGCGATCATCATCGCCCCGCGCCGGGGCAGCGTCAAGGCAAACGTCTCCGGCGACCCGTTAAAGGCTCTGGTCGCGCAACCAGCCTTTGCGCCAGAAATAATGGACCAGCGCCCCGCCCACCAGCAGCATCAGCGTCCAGACGAACGGATACCCGAAACGCCAGCCGAGTTCGGGCATGTTCCACGGGGATTCGGTGTCGAAGTTCATGCCGTAGATGCCCGTGATGAAGCTCAAGGGAATGAAAATCGTGGCGATGATCGTCAGCACCTTCATGATTTCGTTCATGCGATTGCTGACCAGTGACAGGTAGAAGTCGCGGATGTCGCTGCACATTTCCCGGTAGATCTCCAGCAAGTCGATCAGCTGGATGGTGTGGTCGTAGCAGTCCCGCAGAAAGACACGCGTGTCGTCATCAATCAGCGGATGCTGGTCTCGTATCAGTTCGTTGACGGCGTCGCGGTGCGGCCGGATATTGCGGCGCAAGATCAGCAGTTGGTTGCGCATATGGTGCAGGTCGGTCGTGATGCCCTGGGTCTCCTGGGAGGCGACCATCTCCTCGGCTTTGTCCAGCCGGTCCGCGAAGGTATCCACGATGGGGAAGTAGGAGTCGATGACCGCGTCGAGAATGGCGTAGACCAGATACGGCGAGCCTCCCGAACGGATCCGTCCCATGCCCATCCGCAGTCGCTCGCGGACACTGTCGAGGCAGTCGCCCGGCTGCTGCTGGAAGGTGATAAGAAAGTGCTGGCCAAGGAAGATGCTCAACTGCTCGTCCGCCAATTCCGGTTCCAGTTGGACCATGCGGGCGACAATGAATAGGTGGTCGGGGTAGGGTTCCACCTTGGCTCGCTGGTGCACGTTGACCACATCTTCCAGCGCGAGGTTGTGCAGGCTGAAGATCTCGCCCACCTTGCGGATGATTCGCTCATCGCCCAGGTGGTCGATGTTCAGCCACGTCGTCTTGTACTTCTGCAGGAAGGGGCGAACCTCTTCGGGGTCGGAAAGTGTCTGCTCCACCAGTTCGTTCTGGTTGTAGGCGATCACGCGCAGGATCGTGGGGGGGGAATCGGGGATCGGTGAGACGACGCCGGGCATGGAACCCGGATGGGATCGACGCCGGATGCGGGGCTTATTCGAGCGGTTGCTGCGGTGTTTGCGAGCCATCGTCGTTGTTTCCCGGGGACGACCTGTGGACAGGGAGTCGATGTTCTAACGCAATTGTCGCTGCGTTAGAACGCCAGTCGGCCCGTGAGTGGGGCAGGCCCGCGGTGTGTGGGTGAAGTCGACGGTCGCCCGCGCGGTGCTCCCGGGCCTTCCCCGCCAGGCGTTCGTCCTTGGTATCCCGGGACTGCGACGCTTTGTCGCCGCCATCGCCGCCGCCCGTGGCGGGACTTCGTGCCGCAGCCCTCCCTGGCCAAAGATGTTCCGGCGGATGGTGCGCCGAGGCAGGTGCGGTCGATGGGAGTCGAGCTTACAGCTCGCTGCATCCCCGGGCCTTTACGGGAGGGCGACGAAGGCGTTCGGTATTCCCCTGGCAACGGCCACCGATAGGATGGTGGATCAGGACGAGAAAGAGACGACCTGGCGAGCAGGGCCGGGATGGCCCGGGGAACCCTAGGAGAAGGTGTATGAAACTGGTGATTGTGGGAGGCGTCGCGGGAGGGGCCAGCGCTGCCGCGCGGGCTCGAAGGCTCAGTGAGTCCGCGGAGATCGTGATGGTCGAACGCGGCGCGGAGCCTTCGTTCGCGAACTGCGGGATGCCTTACTATATCGGAGGCCAGATCCAGCAGCGGCAGAAGCTGCTGGTCTCCTCCAGCGAGCAGCTTCGTCGTCGCTTCCGCATCGAGGTGCGGACTCGCAGCGAAGCGGTGTCGATCGACCGCGCGGCGCGGACGGTGCGGATTCGGGAATTGGACACGGGACGGGAGTACGACGAGTCGTATGACAAACTGATCCTGTCTCCCGGCGCGGCGCCGCTGCGGCCGTCGTTTCCCGGCGCCGACCTGCCATCGGTCTACACGCTGCGCGTGCTCGCGGATGCAGATCGACTGCATGCGCTGGCCCTCGAGTCGGGGCGATCGGTCGTGATCCTGGGCGCCGGTTTTATCGGCCTGGAAATGGTCGAAAACCTGGTGCGTCGGGGGCAACAGGTGACGCTGGTCGAGCTGGCGCGGCAGGTCCTGCCTCCGGCCGATCCCGAGATGGCCGCCGCCGTCGCGGCGCACTTGCGCGAGAACGGCGTGCGGCTGGTGTTGGGCGCGTCGGCCGAGCGTCTGACGAACGAGGCGGGACGCACACGCGTCCACCTGTCGAATCAGGAGACGATCGACTGCGACTATGTGATCCTGGCCGTCGGCGTGCGGCCCGAGAATCAACTGGCCGTCGACGCGGGGATCGCCTGTGGTCCACGCGGCGGAGTCCAGACGAATCGGCACATGCAGACCAGCGATCCGCACATCTATGCGGTAGGGGACGTCGTGGAGGTGAATCACTATGTGTCGGAGACGCCGACGCAGATTCCACTCGGAGGCCCCGCGAACCGCCAGGGACGCATCGCCGCCGAACATGCGGTCGGGCGCTCGCCCAATTACCGCGGCACGCAAGGCACGGCCGTGCTGGGCGTGTTCGAACTGACCGCCGCCATGACGGGCCTCAGCGAACGACTACTGCGACAGGCCAAGACGGCCTACGAAAAGATCTACATCCATCCCATGAATCATGCCGGCTACTATCCAGGGGCGAAGCAGATGGTGCTCAAGCTGCTGTTCGCTCCCGGGGACGGGCGGATTCTCGGCGCTCAGGCAGTTGGACGCGAAGGCGTTGAGAAGCGGATTGATGTGCTGGCCATGGCGATCCAGGCGCGGATGACCGTCTTTGACCTTGAGGAAGCCGAACTCTGCTACGCTCCGCAGTATGGCAGCGCGAAGGATCCGGTGAACATGGCCGGGTTCGTGGCGGCCGCGGTGCTGCGAGGGGATCATCCCGTCGTGCACGCTGACCAGGTCGCCGCGCGCGTCGCCGAGGGGGCGCTGCTGCTGGATGTCCGCACGCCCGCGGAGTTCGCGGAGGGCCACCTGCCTGACGCTCGCAACCTGCCGGTGGATGACCTGCGCGACCACCTGCAGGACCTGCCCCGCGATCGTCCGCTGGTGGTCTACTGCCGGGTGGGGCAACGCGGCTACGTGGCGACGCGGATCCTGGCTCAGGAAGGCTTCCAGGTCAGCAACGTCAGCGGCGGATACCTTACGTGGTCGCTGTTCCAGGCGGCTGACCGAGGTTAGGGCAATCGTCCGATTACCGCCCGACTGTCAAGTGATCGTGACACCGGACGCCGGGTGGATGCCTCCGAGTGGGGGTAGTTTGCCCGACCCAAATCCTCGGCATGGGCGGTCTTCCCGCTGGATCGTCGGCGTAAGCTGGGATAGATGCGTCGGTCTTGGGGCGGACGGCGCGCTTGATTCGTGGCGCGCGACGCAGGTATATTGGGAGGGCCGTGGGCGAGGGGACGGAGTCGTAACAGGCGACTCCGCAGGAAGTCCGCGGACCCCGCCTTCCATCCAAGACCTTCCGGATCCCAGGAGGTACCCATGCTCAGTATTCTCGGACGTCCCTCGGGCGGCTATTGCGACGGCGTTTCACGTCGCGGGTTCCTGCGCATCGGCACGTTCAGCATGGGAGCGGCTGCGTTGTCGCTGAACCAGGTCTTGCAGGCAGAGAGCCTGGTAAGGCCGGAGCAGCGGAAGTCGCACAAGGCGGTCATTAACATTTTCCTGGCGGGCGGGCCTCCGCACCAGGACATGTGGGACATCAAGGAGAACGCGCCGTCGGAGATTCGCGGCGAGTTCCGCGCCATACCGACGAATGTCTCGGGCATTCGCATCGGTGAGACGTTTCCTCGCATCGCGTCGATCATGGACAAGTGCGCGATCATTCGTTCGGTGGTGGGTGCGACGGGAGGCCACGACGCATGGCAGTGCATGACTGGCTGGGGGCCGCGCGAACTGCAGTTCCTGGGCGGTCGGCCCAGTCTCGGCGCTGTCGCCACCAAGGTGCTGGGGTCCGTTGACCCGTCCGTGCCTCCGTTCGTCGGGCTCGCCGAGAAGACACAGCACATGCCGTGGTCCGATCCGGGCTCGCCCGGCTTCCTCGGTCCGGCCTTCTCCTGTTTCCGCCCTGAAGGCCCCGGCTTGGCCGACATGCAGCTCAAGGGCGTCAGCACGGAGCGGCTGGATGATCGCAAGGCGTTGCTGGCGGGGTTCGATCGCATGCGGCGCACGATCGACTCCACGGGCATCATGAATGGCGTGGACGCGTTTACGCAGCAGGCCTTCAACGTGCTGACCAGCAGCAAGTTGCTGGAGGCGCTCGACATCTCGAAGGAAGATCCGAAGGTGCGCGAGCGTTATGGGGACGGCAAGCCCTACCAGTTCCAGTATGACGGCGCGCCGACGGTGAACGAGCAGCTGCTGATGGCTCGTCGCCTCGTCGAGGCGGGCGTCCGCTGCGTGACGCTGAGCTACGGACGCTGGGACAGCCACGGCCAGAACTTCGCGCTCGTTCGCGACCATGGCGCGAAGCTGGACCAGTGTTTCAGCGCGCTGGTCGAGGACCTCGACGAGCGGGGGATGCTGGACGATGTAACGGTGATTGCCTGGGGCGAGTTCGGGCGCACGCCGCAGGTCAACAAGGATGCAGGACGCGATCACTGGCCGAATGTGAGCTGCGCGCTGCTGGCGGGCGGCGGCATCCGTGCCGGGCAGGTGATCGGCTCGACCAACCGGTTGGGCGAATTCGCCGAACAGCGCCCCGTGCACTTCCAGGAAGTCATCGCCACGCTCTACCACAACCTGGGCATCGATCCGGGTAGCAAACCCATCATCGACCAGGCGGGACGTCCACAGCCGCTCGTGGACATGAACCGGATCCACGAACTCGGGTAGTCCCAACGGAAAATGGGGTCAGGTCGCCTTGCCGCTTGCAGAGGGCAAGGCTGCCTGGCCCCATTTCATTTCGCTTCCAGGCATTCCCAGAAAGCACCCACTTCATGAAGACCCGGCCTTCGCACGCATCGCGACGTCATTTCCTCAAGCTCGCCGCGGCCGTTTCCGCGCCGTACTTCATTCCTGCACGGGTCTGGTCGAACGCGCCCAGTGACCGACTGAGTCACGCGGCCATTGGTACGGATGGGATGGGGTGGGCCGACTTGACGAGCCTGGCTTCGCATCCGCGCATCGAGATCGTCGCTCTGTGCGATGTGGATCTTGCCCGCACCGAGAAAGCGAGGCAGCAGTTCCCGCAGGCGCGTGTGTACCAGGATTGGCGAGAGCTGCTGGAAAAGGAAGGCGATCGTATCGACTCCGTGAACGTCAGCGTCCCCGATCACATGCACGCGCCGATCAGCATGGCGGCCATGGCGCGAGGCAAGCATGTGTATTGCCAGAAGCCGTTGACGCATGAGGTGGCCGAGGCGCGGGCCATGCGTCTGGCTCGCGAGAAGGCGCAGGTCGTCACGCAGATGGGAAACCAGATCCAGTCGGAGTCGGTGTATCGGACGGCGGTGAAAATGGTCCGTGACGGGTTGATTGGCAAGGTCAAGGAACTGCACGCGTGGACGGGCGCGAAGTATACGCAGGGTCCGCGGCCGGCCGGCGAAGATCCGGTGCCCGCGACGCTCAACTGGGACGGTTGGGTCGGAGTGGCTCCGATGCGTCCTTTCAAGGCGGGTGTCTATCACTCGTTCAACTGGCGCTGCTGGCAGGATTTCGGCACCGGATCCATCGGCGACTTCGGCTGCCATATCCTCGACAGTCCCTTCAAGGCGCTCGACCTGAAGACTCCGCGCACCATCCGCGCCGAGGTGCCG
>CAZUJM010000096.1:15519-20209 GCA_964620405.1 uncultured Pirellulaceae bacterium
GGAGTGGGCCGACAACGAGGCGCGTCGGCGCGAGGCGTGGCCCGACTGGGAGATCATCCACTATGAGTTTGAGCCGACGGAATTCACGACGGGCGAGACGTTGCCGGTGACTTGGTACGACAGTGGCAAGCAGCCGCCGCGCGAGGTGTTCGGCGAGGAGTACGCCGACGCGTCGAAGGCGCTGCCGGGCAGCGGCGCATTGTTTATCGGCGAAGAGGGACGCCTGCTGCTGCCGCATATTGGCGAGCCGCAACTGCTGCAAGGCAGCCGTCGCGCCGGCGAGCCGATCCAACGCGTGGAGTCGATTCCGCACTACCACGGGTTCGTGGACGCGTGCCTCGGGAACGGGACCACCGGTTCGAATTTCGACTACGCGGGGCCGCTGACGGAGGCCACGCTGCTGGGTTCGATCGCCGTGCGCGTGCCCGGCCAGACGCTCGCCTGGGACGCCGAGAACCTGCGTTTCAAGAACTCCGAGGAAGCGCAGCAACTGGTCGCCCGCAAGTACCGCGAAGGCTGGCGCGAACTCGCCTGATCCCACGGTGACAGCATCGTGTCACTGCGGACCGACGCGAGGCATCGGTTGCTTCTCCATCCCTCGCGTCAAGAAAACGTGCGGACTTTCCGCTCGCCGTCTCCGCTCTTTCCTCTTGTCTCTGTGGTTTCCTCCCCTGATGAAAGGCTCCGGCCCATGGCGTTTCCCCTGCCTGCCCCCCTGCGTCTGCCTCGACGCCGCTTCCTGCAGATCGTCGTCGCTGGCACCGCCGTCCGGTCGCTTCCCGGCCGCGCCTGGGCCGTTTCACCCAACGGCAAGCTGAGGACGGCGCACATTGGCGTGGGCGGCATGGGCGGTGCCGACCTGGGGTCGATCGCCTCCCATGGCTCCGTCGAAGTTGCCGCGCTGTGCGATGTCGATGCCAGGAACCTCGCGCAGGCCAAGGCGGGGCATCCGAACGCGGAGACCTTTCGCGACTTCCGCGACATGATCTCCACCTTGGGCGATCGCATCGACGCGGTAATCGTGTCCACGCCGGACCATACGCATGCTCCCGCCGCGATGACCGCCATGCAGGCAGGCAAGCCGGTCTACTGCCAGAAGCCTCTGACGCACGAAGTGCATGAGGCGAGGCAGCTGCGCCTCGTCGCGGCCGAGAATAAACTGATCACCCAGATGGGCGTCCAGGTGCATGCGAGCTACGAGTATCGCGCCGCGACGCACCTGGTGCAGTCGGGAGTCATCGGGAAGGTGAGCAAGGTGCACGCGTGGTCCAGCAAGAACTGGGGCTACGATGGCCCGGCGCCCAGCGAGAGCCAGACGCCTCCCGCGGAAGTCGACTGGAACCTGTGGCTCGGGACCGCCGCCGAACGTCCCTACGTCAACGGGCTCTACCACCCCGCGAACTGGCGGAAGCTGATCGACTTCGGCACCGGAACCTTGGGTGACATGGGAGTACACATCTTCGATACGCCCTATCGCGCGCTGCAGCTGACGGCGCCGAACTGGGTGGAAACCACCTGCCGCGCGCCGAATGGCTTTGGCCATCCGGAAAAGAACATCGTGACGTACGAATTTCCCCAGACGTCGCATACGACGAAGACGCTGACGTGGGTCTGGTATGACGGCGCGTACGCACCGCCTGCGGCCGACAAGCTGGGGCTTCCCGCCGGTACGGCCGTGCCGGACCAGGGCGCCCTGTTCGTGGGGGAGGCCGGCACGCTGCTGCTGCCGCACGTCGGACGGCCCATCCTCTTCCCGCAGGATAAGTTCGCTTCGGTGCAGTTGCCGGACCTGCCGCCGCTGGACCACTACCACCAGTTCGTCGATGCGTGCCTCGGCAAGACGCAGACGAGTGCCCACTTCGGATACGCCGGACCGCTCACCGAGTCGCTGGTGCTTGGAGTGGTCGCCAATCGATTCCCCGGTCAGCGACTGGAATGGGACAGCGAGAAGTTCGCGGTCACGAATGTGCCCGAGGCGAACCGGTTGCTGCGCAGCAGCTATCGTGCCGGGTTCGAGGTGAAGGGCCTGAGTTGATCGAGTAGCCGGGCGTCCCGAACGGGCACGCGTTCGTTGCGAGGAAACTAGGGTGACACGAAGGTGGGGTGTGGGGTGAGCAGGCGAGCGGTGGACGATCGGCAGCGGGCGCCGTGGGCGGTGGTTGCGTTCACGCCCCGGGGGGCCTCGCGTCCACGCTGGCCGCTGGCCGCGGGTTCGCTGGCCGCCTCGTTGGGCGTGCACGCCGTGGCCCTGGCAACGCTCGCCGTTTCGCTCGATCGTTGGCCGTCCGTGCCGCATCGCGCGCAGTTTGCGGGAGAGTCGCGGACCTGGTCGGTGGAGGCGCATTGGACGCCGCCTCCCCAGTCCGCTGCGCCCGTGACCGTGCACGCGGCCAGTGCGCCTGTGATTGTGCAGCCCGCGGAAGCCCAGGTGGCCGACCGGATCTATCGCTTCGCGCCCTCGGATCCGGAGTTGGAATCTGCGGTCGAGGAACGTCGGGTGCTGCCGGATGCTGAAGAGCCTCGGCCCGCGCCCGTAAGCGATAGGGAGGCGGCGCGACGAACTCGAACCGCTCGTCAGCCGGCGGTGGAGCAACCCTCGGCCGCCGATGATCCTGCGGTGGAAGTGGCCCGCGATGTGGAACCGCTGCGACGAACCAAGCCCGAGTTGCCGCCTCCGCCCGCACATGGCTTGGTGTCGATTCCATCCGCCGCCAGTTCACGCGACGCGGGGGCGGGGACTCGCGAGGCGCCACGGTTCGTCAACAACCGCCCACCCGCCTATCCCGAGACCGCCAAGCAGCGACGCTGGCAGGGAACGGTCTATTTGCGCATCCGAATCGACGCCGCTGGCAGCGTGGTCGGCGTGGAGGTCGCGCGGAGCAGCGGCTATCCGGTGCTGGATGCGGAGGCGGTGAACGCCGTGCGGCAATGGCGGGCCGAACCGGCCCGCCGCGATGGGCGTCCTGTCGCCTCGGAGGAACTGCTGCCGGTTCGCTTTGAACTGCCGTAATCGGTGCGGCGTATCTCCTCGTTCCTGCGGTCTTTCGACCGCCTTCGCGTCGATCCTGCTTTTGGAACTGCGCACGCCCGGCGGGCCTTTCCCATGCAGCCGCTCATGGAATCTTCCCTGCTGACGCGAAAGTGGGAAACGCGATCAACCACCCGTGTCGCACTCCTCGCGTAGCTCGCGATGGATCGCGCATCGCTGTGTGACAATTGGACATGGAGTGCTGGGGTGATTCTACTTAGACGCTTTTCAATGGGGAGGTGCTGGGATATCGTGAGAGGTCTTGTCTGAGTGCACTGTCTGCACCTGCTCGGAGCAGAACCAGCACCTTCGATCTTCCCATCGGTTTTCGTCAAGTCGTCGCGGAACGCGACGATTGGAAATGCGGCAGGATGCTCCGTGGCAGCGGCCGTCCGCCGACCGTCGACTTGAGGCTGCTGAGGCCGGGGCGACCAATTCTAGAGGAATGAGCATGAGCAGCGTGCGTGTATTGATCGCCGATGACCATCGGATCGTCGCCGAGGGCCTGCGGTGTCTGTTGGAGTCACGTTATGAGGTGATCGACATCGTGCCCAATGGTCAGGATCTTGTGGCCACGACCTGCAAGGTGCAGCCCGATGTAATTCTCGTCGATATCACCATGCCTCGTCTGAACGGCCTGGAGGCCGTCGGCCAGTTGAGGGGACATGGTTACAGCGGCAAGGTGATTTTTCTCACGATGCACCGAGACGCCACTTATGCCGCGCGCGCCCTGCAACTGGGCGCATCGGGATTTGTCTTGAAGCACTCCGCGGGTGATGAACTCGTCACCGCCATCGAGGCGGCTCTGCGCGGAGAGTCTTTCCTGTCGCCGGAGATCGCCGCCGCGGCAGAACGCTGGGAGGGGCGTGAGAAGCTGCTGGAGAAGGGCACGACGCTGACAGCCCGCCAACGCCAGGTGTTGCAACTTTTCGCCGAAGGGAACTCCGCGAAGGAGGTCGGCGTCGCCTTGGGGATCTCCACACGCACTGCCGAAAATCACAAGGCACGCATCATGGACCAGCTCAAGCTGCGATCCATCCCCGACCTCGTGCAGTACGCGCTTCGTCATGGAATCATCAGCAACGAGTAGCGTGCGGCACACCCCATGCCCGTGCTTTCAAGGCCGGCTGCGTAGATTCGCTCACGATCGCGGATATGGCGGTGGCTATCCTCGACGGGCCATTCTTGGAGCAGCTCTTCTTCTCGCGAGGTCGGTTCGATTCAGTTTTTGAACCGGTGTCACGAGGGGGGCTTTCCGTGGCTCGAACAGCGAGCCTTGTTATCCGGAGACGTCGAAGCGGGCGGGACATGCATCAGCGTCCGCACCGCACGGCTTCCGCTCACGGGGTCAAGGATGGCGGGCGGATACTCCTTGCTTATCTCCACCTCTAGTCGTCCGACTCGCCATTCTTGGCCCTGGTCTGCGGGGTCACGCCCGGCACACGGCGTGTGCCGGCTACAGCACGGCCCGCGTAGTCGGCACACGCCGTGTGCCGCACCTGTCCTGCCCATCGCGCATCGAGCCTCGCGCGAGGAAAGGTTCCCTGCCAGCGGGCGATATTCGTTCGGCGGGGTGTGTTCCGTTGGTTCGGTGCCGTTGGGGTGTTTGCGGGGTCACGCCCGGCACACGGCGTGTGCCGGCTACAGCACGGCCCGCGTAGT
>CAZUJM010000097.1:0-20090 GCA_964620405.1 uncultured Pirellulaceae bacterium
CGGCAACTGTTCCACCGACAGGATCTCGTCCGCCAGGTAGCCGCCCAGCGTGATCTCCGCCGTCGCCACGAGGCACAGGTCGCTGTCCGAGATGCTGTAGATCTGCGTTTCGGTCCCGCGCGGGTTGAAGCCGATGCCCTCCAGGATCTCCCGACGCGCCAGGTCGGGCGTGGTGGTGAGCATGAAGCCTTCGCGCATCAGCACTTCGACCGCGAACCGCTGCAAGGCGAGGTCCAGCAGCACCGCGTCATTTTTCAGGAAGTAGAAGCCGTGTCCGGTGGTCTTCGCACCGGCCTCGAAGTCGAACAGGCCGAGCCGCTGGCCGATTTCGACATGGTCCTGCGGCTTGAAGGCGAAGTCGCGCGGCGCGTGCTTGCCGCGCCGACATTCCAGGTTCTCGGCGTCGGTGAAGCCGATGGGCGCGTCCGGATGGGCCATGTTGGGAATGCCGCGCTGGATCGTCTCCAACTCCGCTTGCCATGCGTTCAACGTGTGCTCCGACGAATCCTTCGCCTCGCGCAACCGCCGGCCCTCCTCCTTGCGTGCCTCACGCTCCTCGGCGTCCTTGGCCTTGCCGATCGACTTGGCCACTTCGTTCGCCTGGCGGTTCAGGTCCTGCAGCTCCTGGAGCTTGTCGCGACACAGGCGGTCAAGCTCGACGAAGCGGTCGAGGTCGGCGGGCATGCCGCGGTTGGCGCAGTTTTGTTTGACCGCTTCGATGTGGTCGACGATGAACTTCCGGTCCAGCATGATCCTGATTCCCGTTCCGTGTGTGGTGCAAATGGCTTCGGCGGCGCGAGCAGTCCGCGGACTGCTCGACTAGGCGACGTTGCCGATCCGGCTGATCTCATCCCAGAGCCAGGCGCTGCTGCGGATGCCGCGATGGTAGTCTTCCAGCGAGAATTTTTCGTTCGGGCTATGTGTGTTGTCGTCGTCGAGGCCCCAGCCAAGCAGCAGGGTATCGACACCCAGTCGTTCGGCGAAGTGGCCGACGATGGGGATGGAGCCGCCTTCGCGGATCATCACCGGTTCGCGGCCGAAGCCCTTGGCGATGGCGCGACGAGCGGCCGCCACGAAAGGGCTTTCGCGCGGAATCACGATCCCCGGCGCGTGGCTCATCTCCCGCAATTCCATGCGGATGCCGGGCGGGCAGAGTCGCGTGAGCATCTCCCGCAGGCTGGCCGCGATGCGGGCCGGATCCTGGTGGGGGACGAGCCGGAAGCTGAACTTGGCCGACGCTCGCGCCGGCAGCACCGTCTTCGCGCCCTCGCCCTGGTAGCCGCTGGTGAGGCCATTGATGTCGTAGGTAGGACGCACCCAGCGACGCTCCAACGCCGAAAATCCTTCCTCGCCCGACAACGCGTCGACATCGAGTTGCCGCTTCAAGTCGTCTTCGCTGTACTGCAGCGATGCCAGTTGGTCTCGTTCGTCGTCGGGCAGCGGATCCACGCCGTCGTAGAATCCGGGGATGGTGACGCGACCGCGGTCGTCGATCAGCGCGGCCATCATCCGGCAGAGGGCGAGCGCCGGGTTGGTCACGGCACCGCCGAACACACCCGAATGCAGGTCCTGCCGCGGTCCCTGCAGGACGACTTCAAAATAAGCCAATCCGCGCAGGCCGTAGGTGATCGCTGGCTTGCCGCGCGCGAACTGGCTGCTGTCGCTGACCACGACGATGTCGCACGCCAGCTTCTCGGCCGCCGCCGGGTCGTCCAGGTAGTGGTGCAGGTTCGCGCTGCCCACCTCCTCCTCGCCCTCGATCAAGTACTTGATCTGCACGGGCAGTTCGCCTTGCGATTCGATCCAGGCCTGCGCACTCTTGACGTGCGTCAGCATCTGGCCTTTGTCGTCCGTCGCGCCGCGTGCGTACAGGTTGCCATCGCGCCGCGTGGGTTCGAACGGCGGGCTGATCCATTCGCCCAGCGGGTCGGGCGGCTGGACGTCATAGTGTCCGTACACGAGCACGACCGGTCGACCGGGCCGTGGCGGCGACTGCGCGTACACCAGCGGGTGTCCCTGGGTCGGGATGATTTCGGTTTCGAAGCGCAACTGCTGGAACTGATCGGCCACCCACTGGGCCGCTCGCTCGACATCGGCCTTGTGGCGACTGTCGGTGCTGACGCTGGGAATTCGCAGCAGCTCACACAGGTCGTCCTCGTATCGGGGACGTTGCGACTGGAGGTGGTTGTCCAGACTGGACATGCATGAGTCCTTAAACTTTGCCTAGAGCCCGCAGGTGCGTTCGCGCGGCGATGAAGGCAATGCAATTCGGGTTAAAAAATGTTTCGAGGTTGCGGTGCGGGGGGGATTCCTACTTTTCGGACCGTTTGGGCCAAATATAATGAGGGGCCCCGGTAGGAATGAAGCGGCGGTAGCGGATCTGCCACCGATTTTCCCTTCCAGGCCTTGTCCCGCGGAGGCTTTCGCGGGTGGTCTGGATGCCGGTTCCGTTCCGTCCGAGCCTCTCGAAGGCGGCGGGCCTGGCGACGCCTGTGTCGCTTCGGTCACCCCAGTCCCGCACCGCAATCGGTGTGCGGCGACGGGCGACTTCAGGTTCCTCGCCTTCGAACCAGACCCAAGGCACTGTTCTCCCCATGTCGAACACCGCGACCGCCAAGCCGGATACGGACCTTCAGGACCAGACGGTCGAGAAGGCCGAAACCCGCCGCGACCAGCGTCCCAAGAAGCAGCCCCGGTACCACGTCATTCTCTGGGATGATAACGATCATTCGTATGACTATGTCATTCGCATGCTGAAGGATCTTTTCGGCCATCCGGCGGAAAAGGGCTACGAACTGGCGCGGGAAGTCGATACTGCGGGCCGTACCGTTTGTCTGACGACGACGTTGGAACATGCGGAACTCAAACGCGACCAGGTGCACGCTTTTGGCCGCGATCGCCTCATTGCTCGCTGCAAAGGCTCGATGACCTGCACGATCGAGGCCGAACGCTAACCGCCGCGTGGAGTGCGTCACCGACGGACGCACCGGCCGGCCGTGAAGCCGGTTCTGCCGCCGCTCGCCGCCCCTCTCCGCTTGGGCGGCCGCCAAGCGACCCTTTCTGCCCGCTGTTCGCTCGGAGTATACTGCCAGTCCACCAAGGCTGCCTCGGATCAAGGGTCGCCGGCTGGTGCTTTCCGGCCATGCCCTTTCCGTCTGCGGTCGCTCCCGTCGGGGTGTCACCAACCGCTGGCGTCGTGGGACGCGGGTTCGCGCCGGGACGGTCCGGCCCGCCGCTGGTCTCGGGCGACGAGCTTTTGGCCGCAACGATCTCCTCGAACTTTGTCCGGTGTTGAAACATGACTCCCGCGAAGCTCAAGACGGTGACTCTCGGTTGCAAGGTCAACCAGTACGAGACCGAGTATGTGCGGCAGGGGCTGGTCGAGGCGGGTTTCTTTCGCGACGCCGCAGCCGACGAAGCGGCCGACCTGTGCATCATCAACACCTGCACGGTTACGAACGAGGGTGATTCCAAGAGCCGCCAGGTGGTGCGACGGCTGGCGCGGGAGAATCCGGACGCGCGCCTGATCGTCATGGGCTGTTACGCGACGCGCGCGCCCGAGGAACTGGCCGTGCTGCCGAACGTGGTCGAGGTGGTGACGGATAAACGCGAACTGCCCGATCTGCTGGGGCGGTTTGGTGTCGTGGACGTGCCCGACGGCATCTCGCGGTTCGGCGATCGGCACCGGGCGTTCGTCAAGGTGCAGGACGGGTGCCTGCTGCGCTGCAGCTACTGCATTATCCCGCAGGTGCGGCCCGAGATGAGCAGTCGCGCGGCCGACCAGGTCCTCGCGGAGACGCAGCGGCTCGCAGCGAACGGCTTTCGGGAAATCGTGCTCACGGGAATCCATCTGGGGCACTACGGCGTCGACCACAATCGCCACGTGCCCAAGGAGCAGTGGAACCGACTGTCCAGCCTGCTGCGACGCATGATGGACCTGCCGGGCGACTTTCGCGTGCGGCTCTCGAGCATTGAGGCGACGGAGGTCACGCGCGAACTGCTGCAGGTCATGGCCGACCACCAGGATCGCATCTGCCCGCACCTGCATGTGTGTCTGCAGAGTGGCTCGGAGAGCGTGTTGCGCCGCATGCATCGCCGCTGGGGTGCTCAACGGTTCATCGACCGCTGCCGGCTCGTGCGCGACTACCTGCCCCAGCCGGCCCTCACGACCGATGTGATCGTGGGGTTCCCTGGAGAGACCGAAGCCGAATTTGAGCAGACGTGTGACGTGGTGCGCGACGTGGGTTTCTCGAAGGTGCATGTCTTCCCCTTCAGCGCCCGGCGCGGCACTCCGGCCGCCACGATGCCACAGCAGGTCGACCGCAGTGTGATCGCCGAGCGATCGAGACGGCTGGCGGAGGTGGAACGCGAGCAGCGGTTGCAGTACGCGCGATCGCTGCGGGGACGACGGCTGCAGGTGCTGGTGGAGGCGCCGACAGCCAACGCGCAGATGCCCGGGATTGGCACGTCGTGCCGCTACCTGCCGATCCGGCTGCACCGCGGCGAGCCGAGCCAGTTGGTGCAGGCGACCGTGGGCGAGGTTGAACCGGATGGGACGCTCCGCGAGGCGTTCGTCGAGGGGGAAGTTTCCGCGCGGGCATCGGTCGAGTCCGGGGTTGGCAGCCAGCGGTGACGGATTTCGTCGACGCCAGGAACTGGCCAAGCCGCGGATGCGTGGGAAGGTCTGTTCCCGCGCAGCACTCGATCGAGTGGTTCGCGTTGATGAAGGGGAGTTGCGAGCATGTCGATTTCGGATGCGGCGGACGGCTTATCGGGCCGTGGTGTCAAAGCGTGGGCCTTCGCCCGCGGAGTGCTGCTGCCGGCGTTGCTGCTGCCGGTGCTGCTGATGGTGGGGTGCGGCGCGAGGGAAGCTTCGCGCGAGGCTGATTCCTCCACTGCGGCACCACATTCAAGCGTGTCAGCCGCCGTCACGGAGGCGGAGCCGGCGGTTGTGAAGCTGCGGGTGATGACGCCGGCCGACTATGACGAGTTTCTGTCACAGCATCGAGGCAAGGTGGTGCTGGTCGACTTCTGGGCCACCTGGTGCGCGGTCTGCGTGGAGGGGCTGCCGCACACGCTGGAGTTGCAGCGGAAGTATGGAGACCGCGGGCTGGTGGTGGCAACGGTGGCGATGGACGATGGCGAGAACCAGTCGGTGGCCGAATCACTGCTTGGCAAGGCCGGCGGTGCGGGGACGCACTTCCTGTCGTCGTTGGGCACCGATCCGCAGGGCATGAAGGCGTTCGGGATTGAGCGGGGAACGATCCCGGCCATCAAGGTGTTCGATCGTTCGGGGCAACTGGACAGGACCTTCGGCGATGGCGACCTGATTCCGCATGCCGAGGTCGAGCGGCGGGTCGCAGAGTTGCTTGGCAAGTAGCCGCCCCATCGCCGCAGGCCTCGAGGTGAACTCACGCCGCGTTGCCTTGCGGGGCGACACATGGGCGTCGCGCTCCCTCGCGCGTCGCGACTGCCGGGCAGCATGCGAGAGGCTCCCAACCGACTCGCCGGGCGTCGGGCGTTCGTTGACATGAAGCCTTGGCCGGGTTTAGAATTCCGGGCTTGCCGCGGCGTGTTGTGCGTTGTTTTCCGGGTTCTCGCCGGTCTCCGCGGCCGGTCTGCTCCAGGGCTGCGCGCGGGGTGACTTGGTGTCTGCTTGCCCCGTGCCTGACCCGAGGTGGGCCCCAATGGGCCGAGATCGCAGCGTCTTTCCGGAAGTTCCTTTAGAGGAAGCAGTGTGGTTCTATGAGTGGTTCATCCTCCCAGATCTCGTCGGTGATGCAGGAGGGACGGGTCTTTCCGCCCACGGCCGAGTTTGTGTCGAAGGCCAGCATCGCGTCGCCGGAGCAGTACCAGGCGCTGTGGGATCGCGCGGCGGCCGATCCGGAGGCGTTCTGGGGCGAACTCGCCAGGCAGGAACTGCACTGGTTCAAGCCGTTCGAGCAGGTGCTGCGCTGGAACGAACCGTTCGCGGAGTGGTTCGTGGGTGGCCAGACGAACGCGTCGTATAACTGCTTGGATGCGCATCTGGCGGCCGGACGTGGCGATCGCGTGGCGATTGTGTTCGAGGGCGAGCCGGGCGACCAGCGGACGTTGACCTATGGCGACCTGCACCGCGAGGTCTGCCGTTTCGCGAACGTGCTCAAGGCACGCGGCATCCGCCAGGGCGATGTGGTGAGCATCTACATGCCGCTGGTGCCGGAGCTGGTGATTGCGATGCTCGCTTGTGCCCGCGTCGGCGCCACGCATTCGGTGATCTTCGCCGGGTTCTCGGCAGAGGCGATCGCCGACCGCAACCAGGACGCGCGAGCGAAGATGCAGATCACGGCCGATGGCGGCTGGCGGCGCGGCAAGGAGCTGATGCTGAAGGACACGGTCGACCAGGCGCTCGCGAAGTCGCCGACGGTGGAGTCGTGCATCGTGCTGCGTCGACTCGGCAACCCGGTGAACATGCAGGCCGGTCGCGACTTCTGGTGGCATGAACTCGCGGCGGAGGCCAGTGACGACTGCCCGGCCGAACCGGTCGACAGCGAGAACACGCTCTTCATCCTCTATACGAGCGGTTCGACGGGGAAGCCGAAGGGGATCCGCCACACGACGGCCGGCTATTCGCTCTATGTAAAGAAAACCTTCCAGTGGGTCTTTGACCACAAGGAAGACGACCTGTACTGGTGCACGGCGGACTGCGGTTGGGTGACGGGCCACAGCTACGTGGTCTACGGTCCGCTCGCCGCGGGCGCGAAGGTCATGCTGTACGAGGGCGCTCCGAACTTTCCCGCCGAGGATCGTTTCTGGGACATCATCGAGCGCCATCGCGTGAACATCCTGTACACCGCGCCCACCGCCATTCGCGCGTTCATCAAGTGGGGCGACCACCACGTGGAGAAGCACGACCTGTCAAGCCTGCGGCTGCTGGGGACGGTCGGCGAGGGAATCAATCCCGAGGCCTGGATGTGGTACCACCGGAAGATCGGCAACGAGCGTTGTCCGATCGTCGACACGTGGTGGCAGACGGAGACGGGCGGCATCATGATGTCGCCCGTGCCCGGCGCGATTCCGACCAAGCCCGGCAGTTGCACGAAGCCGATGCCGGGTATCATCCCGGACATCGTGGACGAACAGGGGCATTCGGTGGGGACCAACCAAGGCGGCTGGCTGGTCATCAACAAGCCCTGGCCCGGGATGCTGCGCGGCATCTGGGGCGATGACGCTCGCTACAAGGACCAGTACTGGAGCAAGGTGCCGAATCGGTACCTGGCGGGCGACAACGCGCGGCGCGACGGCGATGGATACTACTGGATCATGGGACGCATCGACGACGTGCTCAACGTGTCGGGGCATCGCTTGAGCACGATCGAGATCGAGAGTGCGCTGGTGAGCCATCCGGCCGTGGCGGAGGCAGCGGCGGTGGGGCGGCCGGACGACCTGAAGGGCGAGGCCGTGGCCGTCTTCGTGACGCTGAAGGGGGTCGAGCCATCGGAGGCGCTGCGCGACGAGCTGAAGAAGCATGTCCGAAAGGAAATCGGCGCGCTGGCACAGCCGGATGATGTACGCTTCACGGGTGCACTGCCGAAGACTCGCAGCGGCAAGATCATGCGTCGGCTGCTGCGTGATATCGCGGCCGGCCGCGCCACCAGCGGGGACACGACGACGCTGGAAGACTACTCGGTGCTCGCCAGCCTGCGCACGGACGAGGACTGATTGGCACCAGATTTTGTCCGGCGGGGGTGGACTCCGCCGGATCGTCTCCCTGTGAACCGCATCCGGGAAGCATGAATCCGCCATGCACGACGAGGGCTCCAGTGCCGCTGGCGAAACGCCGATGCCCGTGTTGACGAATCGGGGGCGGCAGGACGCCGTGCCGTTCGTGGCGGGCCAGCTTCGCCAGCGGATTCGCGAAGTCTCGGAGCGTGCGTTGGCCAGCGGCCATCTCCAGCCGCTGCGGACCTGGGGTACGCACTGCCACGACGGCGATGCCGAGTTCGCGATCCGCGTCATCGATTCCCTGGCGAGGAAGCCGCGGCGCGTGCCCGCCGATCCTTCGGCCGATGCATCTGCCTGCTCGCCACGCAATCCGTTCCTGCCCTACGAGTCCGCGTTGTACGTTTCGGACATCACCGACGACTATGTCGGCGTACTGAACAAGTACAAGGTGGTGGACGAGCATCTGTTGCTGGTGACCAAGGACTTCGTGCCACAGACGCAGGCCTTGGGGATCGTCGACTTTCTCGCGCTGGCGCGGTGCCTGCGGGAGTTCGATTCGCTCGGTTTCTACAACGCGGGGATGCTGGCGGGAGCCAGCCAGCCGCATCGCCACCTGCAGCTTGTGCCGCTGCCGCTCGACCCCGACGGCACGCCGGTACCGTTCTGGCCGTGTCTGTCTTGGCATTCACTGCCGGTGGGCGAGTGCACGCAGGCGCCGGGACTGCCGTTCCGTCATGAGCTGGTGCGGCTGGATACCCCGACTGCCACCGATTCGCCTGAATCGCTCGCCGCCGACTTGTTGAGAGCCTACCAGCGGTGCGTCGTGGCCTGCGGTTGGAATGAGCCGAACGCGGATACGCCTTACAATCTGCTGGCGACGCGCGACTGGTTGCTGTTCGTGCCGCGTTGCCGCGAGCACGCGGTCGGCATCTCGCTCAACGCCATGGCCTTCGTCGGTGGGATCCTGGTCGGCGACCGTGCGCAGCTGGATGAGCTGAAGGAGTTTGGCTGCATGCGGGCACTCTGTGAAACGGCCGGCGTGTGCGCCGGCAGGTCTTAAATGCGGAGCGCGGCGGATGTTCCGCGGCGCGGATGAGTTCCCGGCAATCGGGATGGGCTCGGGCGGGGTGGTGGTTCTCGGGAGAAAGGGACGTAGTCGATGGCGAAATTGCATTTTCTGGGGGCGAACCGGCAGGTGACGGGATCGCGGTACTGCCTGGAGACGCGACGCTCACGCGTGATGGTGGACTGCGGCATGTTCCAGGAGCGTCCATTCGAGTCACGCAACTGGGAAGACACCGCCATCCCCCCGGCATCGATTGACGCGATGGTGCTGACACACGCGCACATCGATCACTGCGGATTAATTCCGCGACTGGTACGCAACGGTTTCCAGGCCCCCATCCACTGCACGCCGCCGACCGCGGAATTGACCGAGGTGATGCTCCGTGACGCCGCGCACATCCAGGGCGAGGATGTCGAGTACAAGATCAAGCGTCACCGCAAAGAAGGACGCGTGGACGCGAAGGAACCGCAACCGCTGTTCGACGACCGAGACGTGGATCGCACGGTTCCGCTGCTGAAGTCCGCGCCCTACGATCGTCGCGTCCAGGTGACCAAGGACATTTCGGTGACCTTTCGCGAAGCGGGGCATATCCTCGGGTCGGCCATGCTGGACTTCGAGATCGTCGAGGACGAGCGAACGCTGCGAGTCGTGTTCTCCGGAGACATCGGGCAGCGCGGCAAGCCGATCCTGCAGGATCCGACACAGTTCACCGCGGCCGACTACGTGGTGATGGAGTCCACGTATGGCGATCGCGACCATGAACAGGCGGGAGACATCCTCGGCCAGCTCGAACGCGTCATCCAGTCGACGCTGTCCGCCGGCGGAAACGTGGTGATTCCGACGTTCGCCGTCGAGCGGGCGCAGGAGCTGCTCTACTTCCTCAGCCAACTGGTGCACGCCCAGCGGATACCGCTCGTGCCGGTCTACGTCGACAGCCCGATGGCAGCCGATGTGACGAACATCTTCCAGCGGCATCGCGACCGTTTTGACGAGGATATGTGGAAGCGCATCCAGCAGTCGGTGCCGCCGCTGGATTTCCCGGGACTCGTTTTCTCGCGGACCACGGAGGAATCGAAGGCCATCAATGGCGATCGACGACCGGCGATCATCCTGTCGACGGCGGGGATGTGCAACGCCGGACGTATCAAGCACCACCTGCGGCAAAACCTGTCCAATCCTCGATCGACGATCCTCTTCGTGGGCTTCCAGGCGCAAGGCACCCTCGGTCGACAGATCCTGGACGGCAAGCCCGAAGTGCGGATCCACAACAGGATGTGTCCGGTGCGGGCCAAGGTAGCCAAGATCTATGGGTTCTCCGGCCATGCCGATCGGGCCGGACTGCTGCACTGGGCCAGTGGTTTCGAGAAGCCGCCGCGCCGCGTCTTCCTGACGCACGGCGAGGAGTCGGCGGCCGAATCGCTGGCCACCGAACTGCGCGCCACGCACCAGTGGGATGTACTCATTCCACACTACGCCTCGACCACGGACCTGCGCTGAACGGGGACCTGCGCTGAATGGCGTGAGGGGTAGGTCTCGCTGCTTCGCTAAAACCCGTCGCCGTCGAGCAAATTGCCGAGGCCTCCCAGGAAGGAGCCCTCATCGACGCGACCGCCGCGAGCCGGCACGGCGTTCAGCATGCGGCCTGCCAGTCGTGAAAAGGGCAGGGACTGCAGCCAGATGTGGCCTGGTCCGGTGAGGTGGGCCAGGAACAGGCCTTCGCCGCCGAACAGCATCGACTTGACGCCGCCGACCTGCTGCAAGTCGAAGTCCACCGTGTCCGTGAACGCGACAAGACAGCCCGTGTCGACCTGCAGGCTCTCCCCAGGTCCCAATTGCTGTTCACGAATCGTGCCGCCCGCGTGCAGGAAGATGAGGCCGTCGCCTTCCAATTTCTGCATGATGAAGCCTTCGCCGCCGAACAGGCCGGTGAGGATCCGTCGCTGGAAGAAGATGCCGATCTGCACGCCCTTGGCGGCGCACAGGAAACTGTCCTTCTGCGAGATGATGCGGCCATTGAAGTGCGCGAGTGTCAGCGGGATGATCGTGCCCGGGTAAGGCGCCGCGAAGCCGACCTTGGCCTTGCCATGGCTTCCTCCATGCGTGAACACCGTGGTGAAAAGACTCTCGCCCGTGACGAGGCGTTTGCCGGCGCCGACGAGTTTGTCGAGGAACCCCCCAGATCGCGACTTGTGCGAGCCGTCGCCAAAAATGGTTTCCATTTCGACGACCGAGTCCTTGAACATCATGGCGCCCGCTTCGGCCACCGCGCTCTCGCCCGGATCCAGTTCGATCTCCACGTACTGCATGTCCTCGCCGAAAATCTTGAAGTCGATTTCGTCCGAGATGCGACTGCTGGTCGGTGGCGGACTCGCGGGCTGTTTGGATCCGCCACTCAACTCGGCCACCTTCGCGATCGGCATCCACTCGGCGAATCCCTCCCGCCAGCAGAGCCCCTTCGGATTGACGCGCGCTCGCAGGATCGCCTGTTCCGCGTCCAGGGGACCAATCTGCTGGCCGTCGTAGCTGAGATACCACTGGTGCATGGGGGGCTCCGGAACTGGTGATGATCGCGGGAGTTGGTTGCCGCGGGAACGGCAGGGACGGGGTTGCGACCGCGGGTGTACGCCTCCTGGCTTACGACGCCGACGCTCGACGCGCCCGGGAGTATACCAGTCGGCCATGCGACCGTGTCTCCTCAGAACCGTGCGGACTGGGCGGTCGCCCGGTTGTGAAAACGGCCCGCTTTTGCGTGTTTTCGCGGCGGACCACGCAGGGCGAACCGGTGAAAATGGAGGGCTGAACGATTGAACCGGCCCCGGCGAAACGGTTAAACTACGGGCCCGCGGGAGAGGCTGGCTCCTCGCGATACGCCGGGATTTCCCGGCGACCCAGCACACGGTCATCCAGTCCCCACCAGACGATCGATGCGGCCCGATTTCCCAGGGGCCGTCTCACTCGCTCCTGCCCAACCTTCGCCCGCCTTTCGGAGTTCTCTCAGATGCTTTCTCCACGATTGTCAGGACCTTCGCGCCTTCTCGCTGGTCTCCTCTGGATGTTCGCCTTGCTGCTGGGATGGCAGTGGAGCGGCGCGACCGCGCGGGCGGAGGATGGGTTTCAGTCGATCTTCGACGGCAAGTCGCTGGATGGCTGGGACGGCAACCCCAAATTCTGGCGCGTCGAGGATGGCACGATCACGGGCCAGACCACGGCCCAAAATCCAACAGAGGGAAATACGTTCCTGATCTGGCGTAAGGGGGAGGTCGGCGACTTCGAACTGCGAGCCAAGTTTCGCATCATGGGCGGGAACTCGGGCATCCAGTATCGCAGCAAGGAGATGGGCCGGTGGGTGATCGGCGGATACCAGGCCGACATCGACGCCACGGGGCGGTACATGGGAATCCTGTATGAGGAACGCGGCCGAGGGATTCTCGCCGAGCGCGGGCAGGATGTGAAAATCCAGGCCGATGGCCAGATCCGCCCCCAGGGCAGCGGGCGCGATTCTCAAGCCATCCTCGATGCGGTGAAGAGCGAGGATTGGAACGAGTATACGATTCGCGCCGAGGGCAATCGTCTGGTGCAGTCGATCAACGGCAAGGTGACGGTGGATGTGACGGACGAGCAGGCGTCGGCTCGCGCGATGAAGGGACTGCTGGCGCTGCAGTTGCACGCGGGACCGCCGATGATCGTCCAGTTCAAGGATGTCCAGCTGAAGCAACTGGTCGCAGGCGACAAGTCGACGGCGGCTCCTGCGGCGAAGAAGAAGATCGTCTTCCTGCCCGGCGGCCCGAGCCATGACTATGGTTCGCACGAGCACAACGCCGGGTGCCTCCTGTTGGCTCGCTACCTGCGCGACAACCTGCCTGGGTACGAAGCGGAAGTGCATCGCGAGGGCTGGCCGGCCGAGGGGCTGGCAGCGTTCGAAGGCGCGGACGCGGTGGTGGTGTACTGTGACGGAGGCGGCGGGCACCTGCTGCTGCCGCATCGCGAGGAGTTTCAGAAGGTGCTCGACCGCGGCGTGGGGCTTGTGTGCATCCACTATGCCGTGGAAGTGCCCAAGGGCGCTGATGGCGACCTGTTTGTGAACTGGCTCGGCGGCTACTTCGAACCGCACTGGTCGGTCAATCCGCACTGGACGGCCAACTTCAGCAAGCTCCCGGAGCATCCAATCACGCGAGGTGTGAAGCCGTTTGAGATCAACGACGAGTGGTACTACCACATGCGTTTCCGGCCAAACATGAAGGATGTGACGCCGATCCTGTCGGCCATGCCTCCCGTCAGCACGCTGGAACGACCGGATGGTCCGCACAGCGGCAACCCGGATGTCCGCGCGGCGATCGCGCGGAAGGAGATCCAGCATGTGGCTTGGGCCAGCGAACGCGGTGACGGCGGTCGTTCGTTTGGATTCACGGGCGGCCATGTGCACTGGAACTGGGGCGACGACAACTTCCGCAAGGTGATGCTGAACGCGATCGTCTGGACGGCAAAGGACGATGTGCCGGCCGAGGGCGTGGGTGGAGCCGCTCCGTCGCGCGACGAGCTGGAAGCGAACCAGGACGAGCCGAAGCCGGCCGACCAGGCTCGCGCGGACGAAAAAAAAAACGTCCGCTGAAAAGCGGTCCCGCTCCTAAACCGCTGTTCGCGTCTCCGGTGGTGACGACCGAGACGCCCGGCCATGCCGTGTCGATCGACGTTCCTCTGGACGGATCACGGTATCTGGCGTTGGTGGTCGAGGATGGTGGCGATGGCTACTCCTGCGACTGGGCCGACTGGATGGAGCCGCGATTGGTTGGCCCGGCCGGCGAATTAAAGCTGACGGACCTGAAATGGAAGTCCGCGGCGACAGGCTGGGGCGAGGTTCGCGTCGACCAAAACGTGGGCGGTGGTCCGCTCCGCGTGCACGGCGAGCCGGTGGCCTACGGGATTGGCACGCACTCGGCCTCGTTGGTCGAGTTTGAGCTGCCGGAGGGCTACGAGCGTTTCGTGGCGCGGGCGGGGATCGACAACGGGGGCTCCGACCAGGCCGGCCCTCCCTCCTCGGTCCGCTTCCTCGTCTACACGCAACGCCCGCGTCTGGCGGCGGGCGGTGGACCCGAGCGCGAACCGGAAGTGGCGGTCGACCACCTGGATGTTCATCCCAGCCTGAAGGCGTCGCTCTTCGCCGCCGAGCCGCTGTTGATGAGTCCGGCGAGTATTGATGTCGACCATCGCGGGCGCGTGTGGGTCTGCGAAGTGATCAACTACCGCGGCCATGCCGGCAAACGCGCCGAGGGCGATCGGATCCTGATCCTGGAGGATACGGACGAAGACGGCGAAGTGGACGCGACCAAGGTGTTTTACCAGGGACGCGACATCGATTCGCCGCATGGCGTCTGCGTGCTGGGCAACCGCGTCATCGTCAGCGCCGGCTCCCAGGTGCTCTGCCTCATCGACGACAACGGCGATGACCAGGCCGATCGCAAGGAGGTCTGGTTCAGCGGCATCGCCGGCGTGCAGCATGACCACGGCATCCATGCGTTCATGTTTGGGCCCGATGGCAAGCTGTACTTCAACTTTGGCAACGAAGGCAAGCAACTGCTCGATCCGGACGGCAAGCCGGTGGTCGACCTCGACGGCAAGGTTGTGTCGGAGGGCACGAAGCCGTACCAGCAGGGCATGATCTTCCGCTGCAACCTCGATCGTTCGCAGGTGGAGACTCTGGCTTGGAACTTCCGCAACAACTGGATGGTGACCGTCGACTCCTTTGGTACGCTCTGGCAGTCGGACAACGATGACGATGGCAACCGAGGGGTGCGCATCAACTATGTGATGCCATTCGGGAACTATGGTTATCGCGACGAAGTCACGGGCGCGGGCTGGCAGTCGTCGCGGACGGGCATGTCGCCGGACATGCAGCGCCGGCAGTGGCACCAGGACGATCCGGGCGTGGTGCCTAACCTGCTGCTGACCGGAGCGGGCGCGCCCACGGGGATCATGGTCTATGAGGGTAACGCGCTGCCGGAGTTCCTGCATGGGCAGTTGATCCACTGCGACGCGGGTCCGAGCGTGACGCGCGCGTATCCGGTGGTGGAGGACGGGGCCGGTTATCGCGCCGAGATGGTCAACCTGCTGCACGGCGCGCGGGATGCGTGGTTCCGTCCGTCGGACGTGAGGACCGCGCCGGACGGTTCCTTGATCGTCGCCGACTGGTACGATCCGGGAGTGGGTGGCCACGCGATGGGCGACTTGGAGCGAGGCCGGCTGTTCCGGCTCGCGTCGCAGGAAGCTCCGGCGACCTATCGGATGCCGAAGTTCGACTTGACGACGGTGGCGGGCGCCGTGCAGGCGCTGAAGAATCCGAACAACGAGGCTCGCTACCTGGCGTGGCAGGCGCTGCTGGGGATGGGCGCGCGGGCGATGCCCGGCGTCAAGGCCATGGCCGAGGATGGCAATCCCGTCTACCGCGCGCGGGCGCTGTGGCTGATGGGCAACCTGCCGGGCCAGGAAGCTGCCGCCGTCGAAACGGCCGCGGCGGATCGCGACCCGCGCATCCGCTGCCAAGCCATTCGCCTTGCCAAGGAACTCGCCGCCAAGCAGCTCGCCGGCATCGACGCGATCGCCTGGGCCGAACGGCTCGCCGACGATGCCTCCCCCGCCGTGCGTCGCGAATGCGCGTTGGCGCTGCGGCATGTGCAGGACCCACGCGTGCCCGCGCTCTGGGCCAAGCTGGCCCAGAGCTACGACGGCAAGGATCGCTGGTACTTGGAGGCGTTGGGCATTGGAGCGGACCAGCAGTGGGATGCGTGCCTGGCCGCTTGGATGCAGGGGCAGTCCTCCCAACCGTGGACGACTGCTGCGGGCCGCGACCTCCTGTGGCGTTCTCGCGCGCAGGCCACGCCCGACCTGCTCCGGCAGATCCTGCTCGATCCGGCGACTACCGCCGAGGAAGCTCCACGCTACCTCCGGGCGCTCGACTTCCTCGCGGAGCAGCGTCGCCAGGAAGTGGTTCGCGACCTCGCCCTCCAGGTACCGAGCGAAGATGCCAAGGGGCAGGTGATCCTCGCCGAGTCGTTGGCTCGCCTCGACGCCGACTGGCTTCGCTCGCATCCCGACGATCGGGAAGCGGTCGATCGCCTCGTCGGTTCCGTCGACGACTCGACGCGTCGCATCGCGTTGATTGGCCGCTTGGGCCTCGAAGGTCGCTACCAGGAAGTCGTCGCGCTGGCGTGCAGCCAGCCGGATTCGGCCGAAGGCGTCGAAGCCGTGCGATTGCTGCTGGCCGCGAACCAGCAGGATCGCTTGAGTGAAGTGTTCAACGCCGGCGACGCCTCGACCGGTGACGCGGGCCCGACCGAGTGGACGGACGCGCAGCGCAACCTGCTGCGAGCCTTGAAGAACTCGGCCGACAACCGTGCTGTCCCCGTGCTGGTGGCCCTGCTGGGCAACGACCGTTATTCGAGTGAGGAACGCCGCCAAGTGCTCGACGCGTTGGCGAGCATCCGCAGTGGGGCCGAGTATCTGGTGGAGCGCGTCGAGAAGAAGGAGATCCCGGCCGAATCGCTGCAGGCCGTGGCCGCCGCGCTGCAATTGGTTCACTGGAACGACCTGCGTGATCGGGCTTCAGGCCTGCTGCCCGTGATGGCCTCCGCTCGCGCGGATCGCCTGCTGCCCGGGTTGAAGACGCTGGCCGAACTTCGCGGAGACGCCGCGAATGGCGGCCTGGTATTCCGCACGACGGGCACCTGCGCGAAGTGCCACGTCGTGCGGCAGGAAGGCAAGGCGGTCGGCCCCGAGCTTTCCGAGATCGGCAAGAAGCTGAGCCGCGAGGCGATGTTCGAGTCGATCCTCTATCCGAGTGCCGGCATCAGCCACAGTTTCGAAACGTATACGGCGGAACTGAACGACGGCAACGTCGTGACGGGCATCCTGGTCAGCCAGTCGACGGAGGCCGTGGAGATCAAGAATGCCGAGGGCCTGTCACGTCGCATCCCGCGGTCGGAGATCGAGCAGCTGGTGAAGCAGCCGATCTCCCTCATGCCCGCCGACCTGCATCGGAACCTGACCGAGCAGGAACTGGTCGACCTTGTTGAATACCTGGGTACGCTGAAGTAGCCGCGCCGCTCGACCGGGCAACGCGGGTGCACCGGCGCGAACAGGAAAGGCGAGTGAGCAGGAAAGACGGGCGAGCGTGAGATCGCGCCAGCGGTCGGCCAACACGAGGCATGAGGAGCGGCGATGTTCGTGGCAGGTCTGCTGACGCTAGTGGTCGTCCTGGCGTTATCGCGGTGGGCTTACGAGCATCCCGGCGAGGCACTGGTGCGCAACACCGTGCGGCTTTCGCTCGCGTGGTACCTGGCCGCCCTGTGCTTCCGCTGGCGAATGCCGCCGGGAGCTTGGCAGACGCCCGCCTTGGATTCCGGGGGCGCGTCGGGCGATTCGGCAAGGCTGGTCCTCGCCCGCAGTTGCTGGACCTGGGCCGTAGTCGTCTTCTTGGTCCACCTGGCCATGGCGTTTCACTTCTACCACGGCTGGTCGCACGCGCGGGCGTTTGAAAGGACTCGCCAGGTGAGCGGCTACGGCGAGGGCGTCTATGTGTCGTACCTGTTCACGCTGGCCTGGTGCGCGGACACACTCTGGTGGTGGTGGAACGCCCGGTCCTACGGTCGGCGACCTGCCTGGGTGGACGCAACGCTGCACACGTTCATGCTGTTCATCGTGTTCAACGGCACCGTGGTCTACGAGACGGGGCCGATCCGCTGGGCCGGCCTGGCCGGATTCCTGGTGCTGGCAGGCGTCTGGTGGGGCCGATCGCGAAGGATCGCCCGAGGGCAAGTGACCAACGTCTGTCCGTGACAGGTCTTTGGCACGCTCGCCGTAACGCTGCACGCCGGCCAGTTGCCGCACCGACCAGTTCTGCATGCGTCAACGTTTGTGTGCATCCGCATTGGGAGTTGCCCCTAGACGCCGGACAGCGGGCAGCAGCAGCGTGCCCAGCATCGCCAGCATCAGCGCCGAGGGCTCGGGCACGACGCGCCACGCCACGTCCTCGATGGCTCCGCCGCCCAACCACGCGCCGGTCACCGTGATATCGGACTGCAGGTCGAGCAGCGATGCGTCGCGGGGAAACAGGGCCCCGAGGTCCAGGTCCGAAAAACCGTGGACATCCATGTGGAACCATTTGTCGTCGCGGCGCAGGTCGAACGGACCGTCGGCCGTCTCCAGCAGTGGTCGCAGCTGATGGGAGGCGGAGGCGAACTGGAGGGCCGTGAGCTTGTCGCCGTTGGTATGGACGGAGACCCTTCCGGAGACGGGATCGTAGGCGACTTCGAGGGGACCCGAAGGATCGGACAGTTGTGTGGTGAAGTCGGCATCGGAGCCGTCGAGGGCGGCCGGCGGCAGTTCGTAGGTGCCGGTCTGCAGGGCGGCGATCAGATCGCTGCTGTCGAACACCGCGTTGTCATCCCAATCGCCCTCCGACCAGCCAGCGAGGCGTTCGGTTTCGTAACGTCCGCCCTGGAACACGGCCAGCAGGTCCCCGGAATCGAACGCGCGGTCGCGATTGGCGTCGCCCGGCAAGGCATCTTCCCAGCCGAGGTCGCGCAGCACGGCGCGGTCCAGGGCCGTCACGAAGGCGCGACGGCCAGGAAAGATACCGGGAGCCAGCAGGGCTTCCTGCACCTTGCCGTTCCAAGTGCTCTTCGTGCCCGACTTCCAGTGGGCTTCGGTGGCGTCCAGTTCCAGATTCGGGTTGGTGGGACTTCCCACCAGCCGGGCCGCGGGACCGGTGAATTGGCGCACGTCGTTCACCTGGTCGTTCCACGAGACGGAGATGCCGACGCCGAGCAGGTGCAGGATCTCGTGCATCGCGACGGTGATGAAGTCGAACTCCTTCGACTCGAGGCCGACGGTCGAGTCGCTGAAGTGCCACTGGAACTCGCTGGGGTCATCGTTGAACGTGATGGTGCCTCCCATGGGTCCGAAGTCGGTGGCGGGGCGGAGGGCCGCGCCCGGTTCACCTCGATAGGAGACGATGGCCTTCCATTCGGGGGAACCAAAGCCGACGGGGGCCGTATCGATGGCCTGGGCCAGTCGGCCGTCGATGTCGGCACCGCCGACGAAGATCTGCATTGTGTCGGCCGGAACCTCCAGGTTGCTGAGGATGATCGACGAACTGTTGTCGGGGGGGGTGAAGAACGAGGACCAGGTGTTGGTCGGCGGCGACGGGATGATGGCCTCGAGCGTGTCCACGTAGCGATTGACCATCCGCCCGGCGGTCTCCAGGGCCTCGCGGCGTTCCGGCACGTTGAAGAAGCCGCGGGAGTCGTAACGGTAATCGAACTGGAACTGCAGTCCGGCCCAGGCGGTCCCGTGCCAGGAAAGGACCGACCACGCCGCCCAGGCGAGGCGAGAGACGGAGGAACGCGGGAATCGCAGCATCGGAAGCCCACCCGGGAAAGCGCTTCAGGGGAAGAACATCTACCCGCCATTCTATTCGCGGCGGCCCGCGGGCAAAGAGAAGCGGTGCAAAGGACAGGGGCGGGGCGATGGGCGGGAGCCGGAGGCCCACGGTGCCGTGCCGTGTTTCGGCCGCGGGAGAGATGGAGAACCGGAAGGCCGTCGGTTTTTGCCGTGGAGAAACGAAAACGGGGAGCCGCAAGCGACTCCCCGTTCCCGGTTAAGCAAGCAAAGAAGAAGCGAGACTGGAGACTACTTGCGGCGAACGCCGAGCAGGCCCAAGCAGCTCAGGCCGACGAGCACCAGGCTCGACGGTTCCGGAACCGTGTACAGGAACGGGCCGCCGCCGCCACCGCTGGACAGGCTGCCCGACGGCAGAAGGGAACCGTTGACGTCCAGGTCGGCGATGACCTTGGCCGAGTTCATGCCAACCGGCAGCACCTTGCCGAGGCTCAGCGAGCCGAAGCCCGACGGTTCCAGCTTGAACAGCTTGGCCGACGTCTTCACGTCGAACAGGCCGGTCAGGTTGGTCGCGTTGGCGGCAATGAAATTGCTGCCCTTCGACTTGATTTCGAGGGACGAGATGCTCAGGCCACCACCATTGGCCGACAGGCTTCCGTCGGCGGGGTCATAGGTGAGCACAACGGCGTTGCTGACCACCCCGCTGGTGGCCGAACCCGGCGTAACAGCGAAGGCGCTGGCACCGGCGAAGCAGACGGACAGGGCTGCCAAGACGGCAGCGAACCGACGGGCGATTTTCATCAGTTTCTCTCCACACCAAAGTTGAAAAATCCGAGCAATGAATTGCGAACAAGCCAGCCGACGGAGCGCTCGTGCTCACGAACCCGAGGTATGTCACTTCGCCTGGGCGGAGTGACGGAATCGTGAA
>CAZUJM010000098.1:0-13091 GCA_964620405.1 uncultured Pirellulaceae bacterium
CTTCGCACCACCGCGCCACCCGATCGGCACACGGCGTGTGCCGACTACGTCAGACTACGACCCGCATCAACTCAAGACGAAACGCCCACCTCTTCCGCCATCGGCGTCGTTTCGTCATGGTGCGGTTCGATGTAAGGCGTCCGCGACACGGAGTAGGAGATCATCAGGTAGAGCACATAGCAGGCCGCGTAGGGAAGCGCGAACGCATAGGTGACCGCCAGCACATCGCCTCCCTTCCACATCGTCCAGGCGCTGGCGGAGGCCACCAGGCAGAACAGCAACACCTGCCAGTAGAAGTCCAGGCGTTGGCGTCCGGTGATCTGCAGCAGACGAGACATGGTACTGGAGACGAACCCCAGTCCGGCGCAGATCGACAGTGGCTGCGCCATCTGGGCGGCCACGTCCCAGTTGGGCCCGAGCACAATCGGAAACACGGTCGGGGACAGCCAGGCCAGCAGCGGGAACAGCGGCAGCGAAATGGCCGACATCATCAGGAAGGTCGTCACGAACAGCCGACGGCACTCGCCCTTCGCGCGGATCTGCTCGCTGGCATGGGCCACGAACACATCCCCCGTTGACTTCGACAGCAGTCCAAGGGGCGTGTAGATGACTCGGCGTGCCATCACGAACTGCCCCACGCTGAAGGCATCAAAGTAGCGGCTCAGGACCAACAGCGGCACCTGGTGCGTGAGGCTGTTCAGCAGGTCGCCGGGTATGCCCCAGCCCGTGAAGTGTCGGAACCGGGACACGGTCGCCTTCACCGACTTCCACCGCGGCCTGCGATGATGGCCTACCTGCGGCCCCACCACTCGCCAACCGTAGACAATCGCCGCGATCTCGCCCGCGATCGTGGCGGCGATCATGCCGTTCACCCACGAGAAACGCTCACGGGCCAGTCCCCAGACCAAGGCCGCGAGGACATAGGCCACCGAGCGCACAATGTTCAGCATCGAGGCGGCGCCGAACTGGTGTCCTCGATAGAACCAGTAGTTCAGGCCCTGCCGGATACTCGTGGCCCACAACGATCCCCCGGTCAAAAACGCCAGCAGGACGATGGAACGCTCGACGCCAATCCCCAGCCACTGAGGGCGCCAGACGCCCACCAGCCAAGTACCCAGGGTGACCAGCAACGAGGAGGTGAACGAAAGGGCCAGCAGCCCAAACGCAAGTTCCCTCGCGCGGCGCTGGTCCTTCGGAACCACGATCGCCATGTCCAGACGGCCCGTCGCGAAAACCAGCGTGATGGTCAGCAGACCGACGAAGATCCCCCACTCACCGAACTCCGCCGGCGAATAGAAACGCGACAGCACGGGGGTGCACAGCACGGGCAGCGCCTGCGCCACCACATTGCCGCTCAGCAGCTTCCCCAGGTTCTTCGCGAAACGCCCCTCGGGCAGGTACGATTTCACATCAACTCCTCGATCCCGCAAGCGATCCGCAGCGTCGAAGCCCAACGTCTGTCGCACGATACACCAAGCCGCCCTCCGCCAAGCCCCATGACCTCGGGCAGGTGGAGTTTAGCACGGTCATGCCGTCGAACCGTGCCCGAATGACGTCAGTCATTCCGGAAGGCGCACACTTTCTAGCCATCGGAGTGAACGTCAACAACTCCAGCAAGTCAAACTTGCCGGAATCGCGGCTTGGCGGCGGGGACGAGGCCATGCGACCGGGGACAGGCGTGCTCCATTCGTCTGAGGCCGAGACGGATGATCGATCTCATGGCAGTGCGGCCGGGACGGGTGCTCGGTCTCATGGCAGTGCGGCCGGGACGGCCGCGCTCCGGGATGCCCTTCAGGGGCCACCGAGCGAGAACAGCTTCGCGTGCGTCCGCAGGTACATCGTGCCGGCCGCCACCGCCGGCGTGCTGTAGCAGTCCTCGCCCAGGGCAATCCGCGACAGCAGTTCATACCGGGCGGACGCCGCCACCACCACCACCTCCCCGTCCTTCGCGACACAGTAGAGGCGATCGCCCACGCAGACCGGCGAACCATAGAACTCGCCCCCCACGCGTTCCCGCCACTCCACCTCGCCCGTCGCCGCGCGGATGCAGGTCACCACCCCCGTGTCCGCCCAGAGGAACGCCAAGTCGCCCACGACCACCGGCGTTGGCACCAGCGGCACGGACTGCTTCACTTCGTAGGCGATCGTATCCGGCCCCGCCGGACCACTTCGGCCCGCACGCGCCGCCACAAGCAAGGAGCCGTGCACGCCACGCCCGTAACTGGCCAGCACCAGATCCCCCGCCAACACGGGCGAACCCACGCAACGCTCCGGGAACATGCCGGAGATCTCCCAGCGCGGTGCCCCCGTCTCCAGATCAACACCATAGATCCCGTGACGCGTGCTGGTCATCACCAACTCCTCGCGTCCGTCGGCCGCAGTCCGCACGCACGGCGTCGCGTACGACGCCAGCACTGTCTCCCGCGGACACGACCAGCGCGTCTCCCCGCTGCGACGATCTAGCGCGACGATCGCGCTGGTTCCCACGGCCGCGTTGGGATCCTCGTTGCCATTCAGCCGCGACAGGTAACGAATGTCGTCTTGGTCGTTCGCCAGGATGACCATCCCGCCCGCCAGTACCGGGGATCCACCGCTGCCGTTCGCGCCCACGAACGGCCCCAGGTCGCGTTTCCAGAGTTCCTCGCCCTCCAGCGAATGGGCCACGACCATCATCTGCTCCGGCGTTGTCCATGTCCAGACCACCCCGGCCTCATCGACGACAGGCGTCGCCGCGGCAAAGCTGTTGCTGCTGTGCTGGCCATAGGCTTTCGAAGGATAGTCGCGACGCCACAGCAGGCGGCCATCGCCGGCCGCCAGGCAAAGCAGGCTGCGTTCCGCCGTCTTCGGGTCGCCTGTCGTCACGAACACGCGGTCCCGCCAGACCACCGGCGAGGAGTGCCCGATCCCCGGCAGCGCCACCTGCCAGTTGTAGTCAACGGCCTCCCAACGCGTGGGAATCGAGTTGCCCGTCCCGTGTCCTGCTCCGTTCGCGCCGCGAAACCGAGTCCACGACTCATCGCCCTGCGCCGTCCCGGCCATGGCCAGCAACAGCCACAACCAACCTGCCACGCGCGGCCATGCGCATCCGCCGCTCCGTCCAAGCCTGCTCCGCTTCCACGTCATCAACCGACTCCTCATTCCTCAACCGCGGATAATCTGCTTCACGACCGAACCGTGGACATCCGTAAGCCGAAAGTCGCGGCCGCTGTAGCGGAACGTCAACTGCTCATGGTCCAGACCCATGAGGTGCAGGATGGTCGCATGAAGATCGTGCACGTGCACGCGATCCTCAACGGCCGTGAAGCCGAATTCGTCGGTCGCGCCATGGATCAGCCCGCCGCGAACGCCGCCGCCCGCCATCCACACCGTGAACCCGTAGTGATTATGGTCGCGACCGTTGTTTCCCTGGGAAGTCGGCGTGCGGCCGAACTCGCCACCCCACAGGACGATCGTCTCGTCCAGCAGTCCGCGCTGTTTGAGGTCCTGCAGCAGTCCGGCAATCGGCCTGTCCACGGCGCGGCACAGGCTTTCATGCGACGCGTTGTTGTTGCTGTGCGTATCCCAGGGCTGGCTCTTCCCGGTATAAACCTGAACCACGCGAACGCCGCGTTCGACCAGGCGCCTCGCCTGCAGACAGTTCCTGCCGAACAACGCCCGGTCCACTTTGGAATCCGCGCCCTGCCCGATAAACTCGCCATCCGGCCCGTCGAGCCCGTACAGCGCCCGCGTCGCCGCCGTCTCTTGGCGGACGTCGAATGCTTCCACTGCCGCGGCCTGCATCCGAAACGCCAACTCGAGCGATTCAATGCGAGCATCCAGCGCGTTCTCCGCGCCCTGCCGCTCCCGGTGCAACTGGTTCAACTCCTGCACGAAGTCCAGTTCGCGACGCTGCGCCGCGGAATGAAGGTAGCGGTTCTTCAGGTGCGGAATCACCTGCTCCGCCTCGTAGGTTCGCGGCAGCGCCACCTGGCATCCCTGGTAGATCCCCGGCAGGAACCGGTTGCTCCAGTTCGACGGCCCGTTCACCGGCTGGCCATCGCCCAGTACGACAAAGCCCGGCAGGTCCTCGTTCTCGGTACCCAATCCATAGAGCAGCCATGAACCATACGACGGCCGGTTCGGCTGGATGCTCCCGGTGAACATCATCCAGTTGGACGACTCGTGGACCGGGACGTTCGTGTGCATCGAACGAATCACGCACAGGTCGTCGGCATGCCGCGCCGTCTCAGGCAGCAACTCGCTGATCGGCAACCCCGACTGGCCGTACTTGCGAAAGCGGAAGGGCGACGGCATGAGTCCCCCCGTGGCGTTCTCCGTGGCCAACGACTTCGTCACCTCAGGACGCTGCCCGGCGTAACGCGTCAGCATCGGCTTCGGGTCGAACGTGTCGACCTGCGAGGGCGCTCCGTTCATCCACAGGTGGATGATGTGTTTCGCGCGAGGCGCGAAATGCGGAACGCGCGCCGCCAGCGGATTCGTGGCGGCGGCCACCCCTGCGGGCACGTCGGACGCCGCGGCCACACCGCGCGGCCAGACGGCCGCCAGCCCGATCATTCCCATGCCCGCACCCAGTTGCGACAGCATCGCGCGGCGCGAGCCACCGGACTGCCAGAGATCGTGCGATTCGCCACCCATCGTGATCCTCCCCCGACTCGCTGCCTCGCCAGCCGCTACTGGCTCGCGTTAACTGGCCGCTCGTCTCCCCACCGTCCTCAAGGCGTGAACACAAACTCGTTTGACGACAGCAGCCCATGGGCCAGTCGTTCCCACGCACCATAGTCGTCGCCCGCGTCGGCCGGGTTGCCCGCGTCGCCCTGCGGCGTTCGCTCCTCCCGCGCCTCCGCCAGAAACCGTCTCGCCACGTCCTGCTCCGCCGTCGTCGGCCGGCGACCATAGGCCAGCCTCCACGCCTGCTCGATGCGAGCATCCTCCCCCTCCGCCTCCCGCGTCACGCGCGCCGCGAAGGCACGTCCCATCTCGAGGGTAAAGAGGCCGTTTAGCACGAACAACTGCTGCTGCGGAACCGTCGTCGTGCCTCGCAGATCGCTGGCCACATTCGGCTCCGGGAAGTCAAACAGCAGCAGCGTCTGCGCGGGTGAATAGCGGCTGATGGCGCTGTAGAGCGTCCGGCGACGGTTGGCGGGATCGTCGGGATCGGGGCCGTTGAGTCGCGTGAAGAACGGAAAGTCCGGCTGCTCCTTGAGGCCCGGTTCCTGCTGGTCCAACGAAGGTCCGCCCAGGCTGCGATCGAGCTGTCCGGCCACCGCCAGCATCGCGTCGCGATACGCTTCCACGTCCAGTCGCCGCGGCGTCATGCGCCACAGCCACTGGTTTTCCGCATCGACCACCAAGCCATCCGGCCGTGGCTGACTGGACTGCTGGTACGTGGACGAGAGCACGATCTGGCGGTGCAGCCATTTCAGCGACCAGCCGTTACGCATGAATTCGACCGCCAGTGTATCGAGCAGTTCAGGATGCGTGGGGCGGCTGCCGAGCGCGCCGAAGTTGCCCAGTGTCTGGACGATGCCGCGGCCGAAGTGATAGTGCCAGACACGATTCACCAACACGCGCGCGGTCAGCGGATTGTCGGCCCGCGTCACGTCCCGCGCCAGGTCCCAACGCGAGTACCGTTCCGACGCAGGGGCTGCTTCTGCTGCGGAAAGTTCCTGACGATCGGAGGACGGGGGCGAAAGCGCCTGCAGGAAGCCCGGCGGCGCCGTGTCACCCAGGTGCTCGGGGTTGCCTCGCACGAAGATCCGCAGCGCCGCGCCTCCTCCCTGCACGCTGGGCATGCTCGGCCCCAGCGGCGGTGGCGACTTCTCCAGCCGCTCCAAATCCGCGCGTGCGGCCTGCACTTCGGACATCTTTTCCTGGGGCACGAAGGCATCGCCGGACGCCGCATCCGTGAAGAACACCGCCTCCGGCTTCAGCAGGAACCTGTCCAGCCACGCGCGCTGCGTGGCATCCGGCCCTGCGGGCGCGGGTTGATCGGCACCCGCAGCGGGCGTCTCTTTCGCGGCCGCCGTGGCCGCTTCGTGCGCCCGCAGAGCCGCTGCTAGATCGTCCCGCCAGCGAACACTCAACGAGCCGACCGACGGCGTCGCCGCCAACTGCTCGAGCGACTCCACGCGTTCCACCGACTCGACGGCTCGAAGCCATTCCTGCCAGCGAGGATCGGACGCCCCCTGCTCCCAGTTTGCCACGAGCTTCTTCAGGAACTGCGGATGCAGGTTGGCCCGCGACGCGACCGCATCTTCGGTCCAGTCCGCGGAGGCCCCGCGGCGAGCGATGACGATGGCGGCGGCCGCGACCAGATAGCGATCCAGTTGGCCCAGTGCTGCATGCGCTGCCGACTGGCCGTAGGCGGCAAGCTGCTCGTCGAGTTGGCTCTTGGCGCCCACCACCGCAGCCTCCCAGGCGCGGTGCGCTTCGATGGCCTGCGGAGAATCCAGGATGCGGTCGCTCCATACCGCTTCGTTGTAGGCGGAGGCCAGCGCATAGTAGTCGCGCGTCGGGATTGGATCGAACTTGTGGTCGTGGCATCGCGCGCACGAGACGGTCAGTCCCAGGATGCCACGCGACAGCGTGTCGATGCGGTCCTCCAGCTCGTCCGCCTTGGCCTTCGCTTCGCCCGCGGCGCCCTTGCGGAAGATCGGTCCCACTCCTTGGAAACCCAGCCCCGCCAGTCGCGTACGATAGTCACCGTCCGCCGGCGGCTCGGGCATCTCGTCGCCTGCGATCTGCAGCCGCAGGAACTCGTCGTAGGGCAGGTCCCGATTCAGCGCGGACAGCACCCAGTCCCGGTACAGATACGCACGCGGCGCGGGACTCAGGAACGAGTTGCCCTGGTCGTCGGCGTAGCGGGCGAGGTCCAGCCAGTAGCGTCCCCAGCGCTCACCATAGTGCGGCGATGCCAGCAAGCGATCCACGACGCGCGACAGCGCTTCTGGCGAGGAATCGTTTTCCAGCGCGGCGTATTCTGCGGGCGTCGGTGGCAGTCCAATCAAGTCCAGCGTGACGCGACGCAGCCACGCGTTGCGATCGGCGGGCGGCGATGGACTCAGCTGACGCTCCTCGAGCGCGGCGAGCACGAAATGGTCGATCCATTGACGCGGCCAGCTGCCATCCTGCACGCGCGGCAGTGGATGCCGACGCGGCGGCTGGAACGCCCAGAAGTCGCGGGCCCTCTCGCGAGCTGACGCCGTGGCTTGCGGGCGCGACGCGTCACGCGCGGCCGGCGTGTCCCCGGAGTCGTCGTCAGGCATCGGCAGGCCCAATTCCAACCAGCGGGCGAAGTCGGCGATGACCGCCTCGTCGAGACGGCCCTGCGGGGGCATCTGCAGGTCTTCGTAACGTAACGACCGGAGCAACACGCTGTCGGCTGGCAGCGTCTCCGACCGAAGCGGCCCCGAGTCACCGCCGGCACGCACGCCGGCCGCATCGTCCAGCCGCAAACCTCCACGCAGATCCCCCGCTGCCTCGGCCTGCCTGGAATGACATGCGTAGCAATGCTCCGCCAGCACCGGTCGAATGCGACTCTCGAAGAATTCCACGCCGGCAGGATCCGCGGCCCCGACGGGCCGCGCAAGCAACCAAGCAAGCAGCCCGACAAGCGGCCACCATCGAGCCATGTTTCTCTGGAGTCGTTCCATGTTCCTACTCCCACTCGCTCCCACCACCCACCGCGGCTTCGACCCGCTCAGCTACCCGAGGGAGGCTGCACCGTTCCCGGAAGTACAGCGCACGAAGGCGATTCCCAGTTAGCAGCGATGAGACTCCCGAGATGGTCGCGGAAGCGACAAAGTCACGGGGGGCGTGCGGGGCGGGATCGCCCAAGGGCGGCAGGCGGGTTCTGGAGGCGGATCCCCATTGTAGCCTCGCTGACAACCGGGTGTCACGCGCATTCGCCCGCAGTCCGCTCACCTCCGAACGACCGTCCACTCGCGCAGGGAAAGCCGCGACAACCGGCCGATTTTCCGCGGGTGTTCCGATGGGCTATCATGGACCCCGACGCCTCAGTCCGGGGGGCCAACACACCGAGCCCCCGCCGGCTGACTCGGCATCGTCACGCCTTCGAGATTTTCCATGGCCATCGACTATCACTTCCTGCTGGAACTCGAACTCCTGCGCGACCGTGTCAACTCCTTCGATCACTATCCCTTCTGCCTGCCGGTGGTGCGGCATCTGGATCGGTTGAAGTTCGATCCGCGCGTCACCTTCCTGGTCGGCGAGAACGGTTCCGGGAAGTCCACGCTGCTCGAAGCCATGGCCGTTGCGCTCGGCTTCAACGCGGAAGGCGGCAGCCTGAACTTCAACTTCGCCACCCGCAACTCGCATTCGGAACTGCACGACTACCTGCGCATCGCCAAGGGCGCTCGTCGGCCCCGGGATGGTTTTTTCCTGCGGGCTGAGAGTTTTTATAATGCGGCCACTTACGTGGACCGCTTGGATGAGGAGTTCCCCACCGAACCGCCGCTGATCAAAAGCTACGGCGGTACGTCGCTGCACGAGCAGTCGCATGGCGAGTCGTTTCTTGCCCTGCTGCAGAACCGATTTCGCGGAGAGGGCCTGTACCTGCTGGACGAACCGGAGGCGGCCCTCTCGCCCCAAAGGCAGTTGGCCGTCCTCGCACGCATCCATGAGCTGGCGGGGCAGGAGTCGCAGTTTGTCATCGCCACCCACTCGCCCATCCTGCTGGCCTTTCCCCGCGCGACGATCTACGAATGTTCCGATCGAGGCCTGTGCGCCGTCCGGTACGAGGATACGGAGCACTATCGAGTGAGCCGCGCTTTTCTGGAAAACCCCGGCCGGATGCTCCGCGAACTCCTCCGGCCCTGACGCGAGCAGCCAGCCGACCCCTCGTCCGGCTGGCCCCGTCGTCCGCTCCAGCGGCCCTGCCTGCGCAGCAAGTTTCGCACTAAAACACCGAGTTTTCGCTGACTCGCACTAATACTCCACTCCTCGTCGGATTCTCGTCGACCTGTCATACTTTGCGGCCGGTGGCGGTCGGGCCTTGGGGGTCGGACGCACCCCAGCCACCGTGGATCGGTTTCGCCTACGCTTGGAAGCTTGGCCAGCCGATCCGACTTCTTGATCCTTTTGTACCCACAGTCTCAGAGGACCTGTTCATGCACCAGACGACCTGGCCTCGTGCCCTGGCCACGGCGATCGCCGTGGCGCTGTCGTTGCTGTTCGCGGTCGGAACCGCGACGGCCCAGACGGCGAAGAAACCGAACATTGTTGTGATCTGGGGCGACGACATTGGGCAGTTCAATGTCAGCGCGTACAACCTCGGCATGATGGGCTTCAAGACGCCCAACATCGACCGCATCGCGCGCGAGGGCGCGTTGTTTACGGACTGGTACGGTCAGCAAAGCTGCACGGCGGGCCGCGCGGCCTTCATTACCGGGCAGTCGCCGATCCGGACGGGCTTGACCAAGGTCGGCCTCCCCGGTGCCCCGGAGGGTATGAAAAAGGAAGATCCGACGATCGCCACGCTGCTCAGGGCGCAGGGCTACGTCACCGGCCAGTTCGGCAAGAACCATCTCGGCGACCGCGATGAGATGCTGCCGACGGCGCATGGCTTTGACGAGTTCTATGGCAACCTCTACCACCTGAACGCCGAGGAGGAGCCGGAGCATCCGGACTATCCGAAGAATCCGGAGTTCAAGAAGCGGTTCGGACCGCGCGGAGTGATCCACAGCTTCGCCGATGGCCGCATCAAGGACACCGGCCCGCTGACTCGGAAGCGCATGGAGACTTTCGACGAGGAGGTCAACGAGCGAGCTGTCGACTTCATGGAGCGTGCGAAGAAGGCCGACAAGCCATTCTTCCTCTGGTGGAACTCCACCAAGATGCACATCTTCACGCACCTGAAGGAAGGCGTGGCGGGCAAGACGGGCCTGGGCATCTATGCCGACGGCATGGTGGAGCACGACCGCCAGATCGGCGAACTGCTCGCCAAGCTCAAGGAGTTGGGCCTGGAAGAAAACACGATCATCATGTACTCGACGGACAACGGCGCCGAGGCCTTTACGTGGCCGGACGGCGGCACGACCATGTTCCGCGGCGAGAAGAACACGCAGTGGGAGGGCGGTTACCGCGTGCCGTGCGCGATCCGCTGGCCGGGCGTCATCAAGCCGGGGACGGTCATCAACGACGTGGGCGCGCATGAGGACATGCTGACGACGCTGCTCGCCGCCGCCGGCGACACGACCGTCAAGGAAGATCTTCTCAAGGGCCGCACGGTGGGTGACCGCACCTACAAAGTGCACCTCGACGGTTACAACCTGATCCCGGCGCTGAAGGGCGAAGCCGCCTGGCCGCGCAAGGAGTTCATCTACTGGACGGACGACGGCAGCGTGGCCGCCCTGCGCTACGAGAACTGGAAGGTCACCTTCCTGCGACAGAACGCGCACGGCATGCACGTCTGGCAGGAACCCTTCGAGGTGCTGCGAGCGCCGCTGCTGACGAACCTCCGCATGGATCCGTTCGAACTGGCGACCGATATCGGCATGGACTACCAGCGCTGGTACCTGGAGCACATGTTCGCGATTGCTCCGGCGGGCGCGTATGTCGGCCAGTGGCTGCAGAGCTTCCGCGAGTTCCCGCCTCGTCAGAAGCCGGGCAGCTTCAACCTGGAACGCGTCATGGAATCTGTGATGGCGAATCCCGGCTCCGGCCGGTAACGGTTTGTGAGTCCTGTTGGCTCCGCCCTGTGCGGCGGAACGATGACAACCCAGCCAGGCGGCCGGCATCCGGTCGCCTGGTTTTTTTGGGCTCGAGCCCATCGTCGGCCGTGTTCGCTGGTAAGGCTCACCGTTTGTCCGCGTATGCGTTGATTCTGGAGGATCCCCATGCCGAAGCCTTGCCCGATCGCCCGGAAACAGACGCGGGCAAACGTGTGGTCGTTCCCTGGCCCGCGCAACCAGCGGCGTCGCTCCCTCTTATCGCCAGCCGTTCTGCTGGTTGCCCTTTTGAGCAGCACCCTGCTTCCGTGTTTCGTGTTCGGAAGCAAATGCTCGCATGCAGCGGAGATCGCCCCGGTGCGCCTGACGTTGCTGGACGAAGGCGTCATCCATTACGCGACCTTCCAGAGCCACAACCAGAAAGTGGTGGTACGCGGCCGCGACGTCTACACGGCGCACCTGCGAACGCGGAACGAAGAATACACGGCGCAGACGTGGCGGCTTTCGCGGAGCGACGATGGCGGCGAAACGTTCCAAGTGATGTGCGAGGAGACGCTCGGCACCAACCCGCCGGTGCTGGAGATCGACGACGAGGGCCATCTATTCTTGATCCGGGTCGACTTCCCCAGCCAGGCTGCCTTCTTGGATCGCTGGCACCACGATGCTGCACGCGATGCCTCCGGTCGGACCACGACGCGGATCCCGCACGCGGCCGCGGGCAAGTACGCGGCGATGCTGGACGAACCGCGCGACCAGATCTACTTCTTCTCGCACAACAACAGCTTCCACCGCCTCCGAACGGACGGCACCCTGGTCGATTCCGTGACGCTGCTGAAGGAAGGCCCCAACGCCATCCTGCAGTATCCGCAACTGGCCCTGGATGAGCAGGGCTGGCTGCACCTGTCGTGGACCACGCAGAAGCACGGCGTCTACCTGTATTGGGACATCCACCACATCCTTTCCACCGATGGCGGCGCGACGTTCCGCACCATGGAAGGCCGTCCGCTGGAACTGCCGATCGTCGCCGACGATACCGGGCCTTCGACGCGTGTCAGCTTGGACGACGAGTTCGAGGTCCACACCTGGCTCTCCAGCAGCCTGGCTCGTGGCGGCAAGTGGCATGGGCTGTACCTGGCCCAGGGCCAGCCGCCGCGTCAACATCTGGTGCGTTACGATCTGGCCACGGGTCGCAAGGAGTTCGACCGGCAGCCCGAACTGCGCGGCCGCTCGATCCGCCTGCAGGGCCTCGATGGCTACTTCGTCGCCGACCGCAAGAACTCCCGTCGCCTGTATGTGGTCGGAAACGACAATGGCCAACTGGCGGCCTTGCGAAGCGACGATGGAGGCCAGACGTGGCAGGACCACGCCCGCAGTGACATCCGGCTGTCACTCTATTCCATCGGCGGATACCGCTGGACCACCGACGAGGGCGACCTGGTCGGCACCGTGACCGACCAGGTCGCGCCGGAAAGCACCACCGACGCCCGCTCCCGGGTCTACTTCTTCCGCATCCCGGGAGTTCCATCCTCGGAGTCACCGGCCCCATGAGACGGTCTGGACCGGGGCTCCATTTCGCCTGAACGACCGCTTCACGGGAAGCTATACTGGGGGGCCGCCCGAATTCGGACTCACGCCGGACTCGCGGCCCGCTTGCCTCCGCCGATTCTGTCCCTTGGGAGACCGTGCCGCCATGCCTGGCTTGAGCCGACTCAGTATCCAGTCCAAGTTGATCCTGCTCCTGCTGGCCGTCAGCCTGTTCTCGATCGCCGTCATGGTGTGGATTGGCTATGCGTCGGGCAAGACCGCCATGCGCCGAAGCATCGAGAACCAGTTGAACGGCATGCGCGTGGCCAAGACTACCACGCTGCAGGCGATGCTCAGCTCGCTCCGCGACCAGGTGATCTCGCTCTCCGACAGCCTGGTCGTCCAAGAGAGCACCCGCGGCTTCCGCCAAGCCTTTCGGGAACTGGGCAACCAGACGGCCAACGAAGAGCAGTTGGCGGAGATCCGTGCGTTCTATGCCGGCCAATTCCTGGAGCCGCTTGCCAAGCAGCTCGGCGTCTCTCCCGTGCTGGAGCAGTATCTGCCCGCCGGTCCTGCCGAGCGTTACCTCCAGTACCAGTATCTCGTGAAGAACACCCATGCGTACGGCCAGAAAGGCGACCTCGACGAACAGCCAAGCGACAAATCCCCCTACGGTCGCGTCCATGCTCGCTTTCACCCCGGCATGAAACGCATCGTGGAGATCTTCGCATTCGAAGATCTGATGCTGATCGACGCGGACACGCGGAAGCCGCGGCAGCACGACATTTTCGGCGTGCCGAACGACACGGGGCTGACGACGCTGCTGCTGGATCCGCGGGATCCGCATCAGGTGGACCTGGAGCCGCTGATCGCGGCGAC
>CAZUJM010000098.1:13101-16754 GCA_964620405.1 uncultured Pirellulaceae bacterium
CATCGTCTACTCGTATCAAAAGACCTCCGAATTCGCGACGAACCTGGAGTCGGGCCCCTATGCCGACACGCTGCTGGGCACCAAGGTCCGCTCGATCCGTGGGCAGCGCGACCGGGACGACTTCCGGATTGTCGACTTCGAAGCGTACCGCCCGAGCTTGGGCAAGCCGATGGGCTTCGCGCTCAGTCCGATCTTTGACGGCCCCAAGATGATCGGCATCCTCGCGTTGCAGTTCCCGATCGACAAGTTCACCGAAGTGCTGACCGGCAACTTCCAATGGGAGAGCGAGGGGTTCGGCAAGACGGGAGAGTGCTATCTGGTGGGGCCGGACCTGACGATGCGCAGCCGATCCCGCAACATGTACGAGAATCCCGATCAGTTCCTTGAGTTGCTGCGTGACCAGGGAGTGGCCACCAAGATCGTGGACCAGATCAAGCGGCAGGGCAACGTGCTCTGCGTGCTGCCGGTACCGTCGGCGAGCGCGCGAGAAGCATTGCAGGGTCGCTCGGGCATGATGGAGACCCTGGACTACCGCGGCGTGCCCGTCTTGAGCTCGTACGGTCCGCTGGAACTGGATTCGCTGCGGTGGGGCGTCCTGGCTGAATTCGACAAGCAGGAGGCGGAAGAGCCGATCCGGCAGTTCGGTCGACGAGTGCTGATCGCCGGCAGTGCGACGGCGCTGGCCGTGACGCTGCTGGCCCTGGTCTTCTCCAGCCTGCTGACCAGTCCGCTTCGCCGGCTCGCCGAAGCGGCTCGCCGGCTGGGAGCCGGCGATACCTCCGTCAGCGTCGATGCAAACACCCACGATGAGTTCGGCCAGCTGGGACGCGTCTTCAATGAGATGGTGGACAACATCCGCACCCAGCGCGAACAGCTCGAACACCAGGTGCAGGAGAACCAGGACCTGCTGCTAAGCATCCTGCCTGCGTCGGCCGTGGAGCAGAGACGTGAAGGTGACGAACGGGCCAGCCGTCAGTTCGCCGATGTCTCGGTGCTCTTCGCCGAGATTATCGGCATGGAGGAGTTCGGAACGAAGGTAGGCGAGGCCAAGGCCCTGTCCGTGCTGGGCGACCTGATCGCGACCTTCGACGAAGCGGCGGAAAAGCTGGGAATCGAAAAAGTCAAGACGATCGGCGGCAGCTACCTGGCCGTCTGCGGGCTCTCGGTCGCTCGCCCCGACCACGCCAGCCGCGTCATCCAGTTCGCCCAGGAGATGAGCCGGATCGTCGAGATCTTCAATCGCGACCACAAGGCGCAGCTGCACTTGGCCGTGGGCGTCAACTCCGGACCGGTCGTCGGCGGCGTCGTCGGGCGCCGCAAGTTCCTCTACGACCTTTGGGGCGATACGGTCACCATCGCCAAGAAGCTTGCCGTGAGCGACTCGACCGCCATCCGCCTCACGGGCCCCATGCGGGAACGGGTTGGAGATCGATTCCAGCTGCGAGGCCCGATCTCGGTCGACCTGGGCGGCAAGCAGTCGCTGGAGGCCTGGGAGGTGGTCAAATCATGAACGGTCTTCCCGACATCGGCCTCTCGAACTTCTGGCCTACCGTCCTGCTGGCCATCGGTTTCCCCGTCACCCTGGTGCTGCTGAACGAACTGGTCAACCGCAGCGAGGGCCGGGATACTCCCCTGGCGCGGACGTTGCGCCACCTGCGGACCCTGGTCGTGCCCAGCCTCGCGCTGGTCCTGTTCGTGCGTTACGTCCTGGAGCTGCCGGCCGACCGGACCTGGTCGCGGATCGTGGAATCGATCTTCTGGGTCCTGCTGCTGTACACGCTGCTGGGCGTCATCAACGAACTGATCTTCGGACTGGCACGACGCGACACGGTGCGGGAGCGCGTGCCGAAGCTCTTCCGTGACCTCGTCCGCGCGGTGCTCGTCGCCGTCGGAGGCATGGTGATCTACTCGCAGGTCTGGGGCCGGGAAGTCAGCGGCGCGCTGACGGCACTGGGCGTCGGGTCGGTCGTCATCGGTCTCGCCCTGCAGGAACCGCTCGGCAATATCGTCTCCGGACTCATGCTGCTGTTCGAGCGACCGCTCAACGTGGGCGACTGGATCATCGCCGATTCAATCACGGGACGTGTCATCGAGATCAACTGGCGGTCCGTGCACATCGAGACGCCAACGCGTGAGCTGTACATTGTCCCGAACGTCTCGCTGTACAAAAGTGCCTTCAGCAACCTCTCCCGGCCCACCGACGTCCGCACGGACGTCCTGGAGATTGGTTTCAGTTACGATGACGCACCCAACCGCGTGAAGCAAATCCTGCTGGATCTCCTCCGGTCGACTCCGGGAGTGCTCGCCGACCCCGGCCCGCTGGTGCGGACCGTGAACTACGCGGACTTTTCGGTGACCTACCGCATGATCTTCTCCGTCGCCTCCCAAGCCGAGCTGGGCGAAACCCGCGATGCGATCATGACGCGACTCTGGTATGTGGCGAGGCGCGAAGGACTGAACATTCCTTTCCCGATCCAGATGGAATACAGCCCCGGGGAGACTCCGGGACCCGCGCCCCGGTCGGCCCGGGAATGGCTGCGGGAACACCGACAGTTCCGAGCGGCCGCGCCAAGCGACGAAGCCACCGAGCCGCCCGTCCTCGAATACGCTCGCGGGGAAACCGTGCAGTCCGCCACACGCCCCTTCCAGGGGTTTGCCCTGGTCCTGCAGGGCCACGCGGTCTTGTTCTCCCCGGACGCGTCCGGACAGCTGGTGGAGATCGGGGAACTGGGTCCCGGCGAGTGCTTTGGCGATCAACTCACGGCGGGTGGATCAAACCAGGATCTCTCCATCGTGGCCCGCGAGGACCTGAAGTTGCTGGTCTTCGAGAACCAGGCCATCACGCGTCTGCTGAACCAGTCCCCGTCGCTTGCCGCCGAGATCGGCGACGCGATCGAATCGCGTCGGAAGGCCGCCCAAGCCGCGCGAGTCCAGCGCACGGCGATGCCCCAGCCGGCGCACGCTTCCACTTAGGTCCCCCGCGCACGCGACCACTCAGGCGTCCCGTGCGGGCGTTCCCCGCGATTCGCTCCCGCTCGCCTTCCGCAGGGAAGCCGCAGGACGTAGGATGCTCGCTCCTTACTTCCTGCTCCTTGCTTCACTTCGCGGTGTTCCCGGAAAGCCCCATGCGCATCCTCGACCTGAGCGTCCCGTTGGAAGACTCCCCCAGCGAACCGCTGCGGGTGACCGTGGAATACCAGGATCATGCTTCCACGGCCGAGACGATGGCCAGCTTCTTCTCGGCGTCGCCAGACGACCTGCCGGAACGAATGGGATGGGCAAACGAAGTGTTCACGGCCTGCTCGCACAATGGTACGCATGTCGACGCGCCCTACCACTACTTTCCCACCTGTGGCGGCGAACCCGCGCGACGCATCGACGAACTGCCGCTCGAATGGTTCTTTGGCGATGGCGTCGTCCTCGACTTCTCCCACCTGCCGCGCGGCGCGCGCATTGAACCGGACGACCTGCAAGGAGCGCTGCAGCGGATCCAGTACACGCTGCGACCGATGGACATTGTATTGATCCGCACCGACGCCGATCTGCTCTGGGGCCAGCCGGCTTACTTTGAAGCGGGAGCTGGCATGTCGGCGGCTGCGACGCACTGGCTGATCGATCAGGGGATTCGCGTGATGGGCATCGATGCCTGGGGC
>CAZUJM010000098.1:16764-17157 GCA_964620405.1 uncultured Pirellulaceae bacterium
CTTTCTGGGCCATGCGCGACCGTTTCCTGTCCACGGGCGACCCGTCGGTCATCTGGGAAGCGCATCGCGTTGGACGCGAACGCGAGTACTGCCAGATCGAGAAACTGGCCAACCTCCGCAGTCTTCCGCGGCCCTTCGGGTTTAAGGTCAGTTGCTTCCCCGTAAAGATGAAGGCGGCCAGTGCTGGCTGGAGTCGCGTGGTCGCCTTGGTCGACTGACGCCGCGCGAAGGCATCAGCAACCTGCCCGGGTCGGACGCATGCCCGTGTGCACCTGATTGCCGTTCCTGAACCAGGGAGGGACCGCGGCATCGATGGCAACCGCCGTCACCCCCTGTCGAGCCCCCTACTTCAAGAGCTAGAATCACCCCCGGGCGCGGGGTACACCGACCAGC
>CAZUJM010000098.1:17167-20038 GCA_964620405.1 uncultured Pirellulaceae bacterium
TCTCCTGGGGCTCTCCTGTGCCCCGTCTCTAGAGGCACCTCATGCGTTTCGTCCGTATCGCGTCGTCGCTGGGGCGATTTCGTCGCCCCGTGGTTCTCCTGTTCGCTCTTCTCGCGTTTCGCGGGTCGCTGCTCCGGGCGGATGTATTCCAGATGCCCGCAGGGACGCGCAGCCTCGAGTTGGTCGACATCGACAATCCGAGGAATGCGGCGGACGACACGGGTTACGGATCGGTGCCCTATCCCTATCGGATCGGCAAGTACGAGGTGACGGCCTCGCAGTACGTGGAATTCCTGAACGCGGTGGCGCGCGAGGAGGATCCACATGGGCTGTACAGCAACAACATGGAAGAGACGGCGGGGTGCGGAGTTGACCGCGAGGGCACGAAGGGCAACTATCGCTACTCGGTGAAGCCGGAACTGGCAAATCGCCCGGTGAACCACTTGAACTTCTGGGACGCCTGCCGCTTCTGCAACTGGCTTCACAACGGCCAGGGCAGCGGGGACACGGAAACCGGCGCTTACACGCTCCACGGATACAGCGGTTCCGATGGACGCCAGATCGTCCGCAATCCCGACGCTCGTTACTTTGTGCCCGACGAAGACGAATGGTACAAGGCCGCTTACTACGATGCGGCGAAGGCGGGCGGCGCGGGGTACTGGGACTATCCGACGCGCAGCAACCAGCGTGGCGATCGAGATCGCGACAGCCCCCACGGCTCGAACCGCTACGACGATACCGGGTACCTTGATACCACCTATTACATCCTCGAAGCGGGCAGTTTCCCCAACGCCGCCAGCGCCTATGGCACGTTCGACCAGGCGGGCAACGTCATGGAATGGAACGAAACCACCGTCGCGCTCCTGCAGCGCGGCCTGCGGGGTGGCGCTTATTGCACACGGGATGGCGGGCTGAACGTGCGTCCCGTGAACAACGAAGTGGGACTGTTCGCCGAAAAGGAGTACGTCGGCTTCCGCGTGGCGGCCGCCATCGACGGGCACCCCGCGACTGGATCGCGACGCGACGCGACGCCCCCCGCCAACCCACCGCTCCTGTCGTTCGCCCGCCGTCCCTGGCGCGATCCGCAGACCGGCAAGCCGTTCTTTCCCATGGGTTGGTACGCCTGGGAGAGCGACGAAGCTGACCTGGAGCAGCTCGAGCGGGAGGGCGCGAACACCATCCTGTTCGTGGGCTCCCCGACCGACCTCGATCGTGGCGAGGAGCAGTACCAGGTTCACCTCCGCGCGATGAAGGAATACCTCGACGCCGCCCACCGCCACCACATGAAGGTCATCATGCAGAACGGCTGGCGCGAGGCCTTCAGCGCCGATGCCGACCCGGGGTACGTCGACCGCGTGAAGCGTTTTGTCGCGGAGGTGAAGGACCATCCGGCGCTGCTTGCCTACCAGCTCTACGACGAGCCCGAGTACCGTACCGAAAACGGCCTGAACGAACATGTGAAGCAGGAGACCGCGCGGTTCGTCCGTTCGATCGGACAGACGCGCGACCTCATTCGCTCCGTCGACAACAACCCGCACCGCAGCATCCAGGTGGTCTTCAACCTCGTGCCCATGTCGGCCTACCACTGGTTCCTGCCGTCGATCGACGGGTTCCAGATCGATCGCTATCCGATCTGGGCCAACTCGCCTTTCATGGGCCAACAGGGCGACTGGGGTCCGCTGTACATGGCCTGGGCCATCTCCCATGGCGCCCGCCAGGTTCAAGCGACGGGACATCTCAATCCGGTGCCGGTCATGCAGGGCATTGGATTGAGCCACGACGAGAACCGCGACGGAACGGGGCACTACTGGCGCAACCCGACCTATGACGAAACCCGCTACATGGCCTACTCCTCGCTCACCGCCGGCGGCTGGGGATTCCTGCACTGGATCCGCAACTCCAGCTGCGATCCCATCAAGCAGAACGTGGCGCGCGTGCAGCAGGAGTTTCGAAAGCTGATCCCCGCCCTGGAACAGTCGTACGAGAGTCCACCCTTCTCCGTGCGGCACACCCACACGGGCCTGAGCCGCAACTTCCTTACCGACAGTATCCCCGACATCAGTACCCTGGAACTCGAAGACGCGGACCACTACTATTTGATCGTCTCGGACAACAGCGGTACGTTCGAAGACGTCGAATTCGAACTCAGCCTGCCCAACATGGAGCGGCCGGACCTGGTACGGAAGGCGACGGTCGCGCACGAGTTCTGGAGCCGGCCGCTGACCTACCATCCCGACAAGAACACCTGGACCATTCCCCGACACACGATGTGCTTTGGTGATATCAACGTCTGGATGATTCCCAAACGCGTGGCTCCCTAAATGCCGCCGTTCCACACCTTGGTAAATCGCCGCCCGCTACGGCCCGAACGATCCTTAGCCTCAAGCGTCATGGACCAAACCATGCCTTGTTTTCCTCGACACTCCTGTTCGCCTATCCACCTTTCCCTTTCATCGACACTACGTTCGTTCGTGCATGTCGTCTTGTCGACTCTGCTACTCGCGAGCCTAGGGAGCGTACACCTCCGGGCCGATGTGATGAGCCAGCCGGCGGGTACGACGAGTCTGGAGTTTGTGGAGGTGGGTTCGCCTGGCAATGCGCCCGATACGAACGGCCGCGGCGCCGTGCCATATACCTATCGCATCGGCCGCTATGAGGTGACCTGCGCGCAGTACGTTGAATTCCTGAACCTGAAGGGACGCGCGTCGGCCGACGGAACGCTCTGGAACAACGACATGAGCATCGTGACGTCCGGTGAGGGTCCCCGCTGCGACATCCGTCGTGCAGGGGAATCGGGCGGCTACACCTATTCGATCGCGCCCGAGCGACGCAACCTTCCCGTCAACTTCGTGAGCTTCCAGGACGCCTGCC
>CAZUJM010000099.1:0-2794 GCA_964620405.1 uncultured Pirellulaceae bacterium
AGCGGCCGTACTTTTCGGCACACGGCGTGTGCCGACTACGCTGTCGAAACGGAGCAAGCGTTGGTCACGAGCGAGCTTGCTGAACCAGATGTCCGAGTTCGGGCAGGATCAGTTTTTCCATGGCCAGCTTCACTGCGGCGGGTGAGCCGGGCATGGTCAGGACCACGGCAGATCCCACGAGCCCGCCGGTCGCGCGGCTCAGCATCGCCGCCGGTCCGATCTCCTGGTAGCTCAACATGCGGAACAGCTCTCCGTATCCAGGCAGCGTCTTGGTGTACAGTTCCGCGAGCGTCTCCCAGGTCAGGTCGCGGGAACCGATGCCGGTGCCACCGGTCAGCAGGATAGCGTGCGGGTCGAGTTCCGTGAGCCATCGCCCGAGCGTCTCTCGAAGCGCCTGCGGTTCGTCCGGCACGAGGGCTCGCGCCACGATTTCGTGGCCGCCTCGTTCCAGATGTTCCACGACCGCCTGCCCGCCCCGATCGGTCTCCAGCGTGCGCGTATCGCTCACCGTCAGGACGGCGCAGCGGAGAGCGCGGGGAGCTTGCTGGCGGTGCGATTCGGGGATGGTGGACATGGTGCTCGGTGGATCGGTGACGTCGGAGAGGGATGCGTGAGTGAGCGACCGGCGGGTCAGCGCGTGGGCGGGGCCACTTCCGTGTTCAAGAAACGGACCAGCTCCGGAGGCTCGACGTAGGCGATCTTGTTCTGCTGCAGATGGGTGCGCCACTTGGCCACGGCCGGACGACGCTGACGCTCGTTGGCGTGCGCCTGGTACAGCGAAGGCAGGCCGGTGATGGCTCGGAGCGTTTCGTTGGCGGCGAAGCGGAATTCGGTGAGCGGATGGTCAAGGTAGTCGACCAGCGTGCTGGCTCCACCCTCCGCGAGCTGCTGCGGTGAAAAACCGAGAAGCATGCGGTAGAGGGCTTCGCCATCCGCGTTGCCGTGGCGTCGACGCAGGGCGTCGCGCACTTCGCGTACCGAATCGGGACCGAGGTTCATGCGATGCAGCAGCACCTCGTACTGGACCGGCCAGTACGAACGCAGCTTGGCGTCGCCGAGTGCGTCGAGCAGCGGGTCGAGGTCGCCCGTGTAGGCCAGGCTGCAGGCGGCCAGCGAACGGACTTCCAGGCGTCGGTCACTGGCCAGGTCGCGCAGCGTCTGCGTCGCGGGGCGATCGAGCGTCACGCGCGTGCCCAGGTCCTGGGCCGCGATCGGATCGCGCGGCCGCGCATCGCGGCCCTCGATCCACGTGGGAGTGCTGCTGAAGGCGGATACGATCGGTTCCCGGTCGTTCACCTGCACCAGTCGCGTGCCGGCCGGCAGCGTCAGCGGTTCAACTCCCGCACGCTCCCAGACCGCGCTGCCGCTTGTCACGTACAGCATCAGCACATCGTAGGGCGGCGTCTCGGACGTCTCCGGATTGTCTCCGGGCAGGTAGCGGCGCGTCAGTTCCATCGCCACGCTGGTCATCGCGTCCAGCGTCAGGGAGCCGTTTTGATCCGCGCCCCACTGCAGGCCGCACTTCGAGCCTTCCGAGGTGAAGGCGGCGACGGCCAAGCGGCCGAAATGCAGGCCAAAACGCGGCATCGCGTCGTCATTCGGCGGCAGCACCTCCACGCGCGTCGCGCCAATCAGGCTCACCTGCAGTCCTGGCTCCAGCCGGATCGGCGGGCGGAAGGTGGGCAGCGAAAGCAACTGTTGACCCACCTGCAGGCGATCGCCGGGAGCCAGTCGCTGCCAGGTCGCGTCCGATGACTGTCCATGCAGCAGCACTTGCTGTTCGTTGAGGAACCGTCCCAGGTCGGCCGTCGCGGCGTCCGGAGCCTTGGGCTTCAAGTGGATCGGCTTGCCGTCCGCGGCGCCCAACGCGCCGGCGTCTGTGATCTTCTCGGGAGCCGCAATGCCTGGTGCGGGTTTCGCGGGCTCGCCGCCGTCGGTCTCCGTGGGGTCCTCCAGCGGATTGATCAGCTCCATGCCCGGTTCGCGCTCGCGAGCGGCCACCGCAGCGTCGCCCTCCGGCGACTCGATCGACTCGGTGGCGACCTCGTCGGACGGCGAAGCCGACGACGCTTCGCCGTCTTCCGCCGCCGCCGGCTCTTCGGCCAACGGGTTCAGTAGCAAGCCCTCGGCAGCCTCGGCCTCCGTCATGTCCGTCGCGGACGGTTCGGACGGTTCGGAGTTCGACGACGCAGGGGTATCGACGGGACTGCCCTCGTCCCGCGCAGCGACCGACGCGGAGTCTTCATCGGCCGGAACAGAAGTCGCGGGCGAACCCAGATCGGTCTTCGGCACCTCCGTGTCGATCGTCTCCGGCGCGGCCTGCCCGCTGTCGGCCTGCCCGCTGTCGGCCGGGCTGGCGTCGGCACCGCCGGCCGATTCCATCGCGGGCGAGCTTCCTGCCGGCCGCTCGTCGTCCGCGTCTACCGCAGGGCTGGCCAGGGCGGAACGAGGATCGGATCCGCGCGCATCCACGCTGCGTGCATCATCACCGCGTGCATCGCCGCCGCGCGAATCCGTGGCTGGCGACGCTGCCTCTTCCGGAACGGCTGCCATCTGCGAGCTTGGGGAGATCTTCCATCCCCAGCGTTCCGCGAGGGGTTCGACGTAGTGCGCCAAAGGATGATCGTGGTTGAACGGACCCATGCCTCGCAGGGCCGCCAGCAGCAGGCAGATACTGATACCCGCGATGGTGGCCAGCGACTTCCAAGTGCGTTTGCGCGCCTGCTTCAGATAGTCCGGGGCGGTGGTCCAGTGTTCGTCAGCATCCCAGCCGTCGTCGGCCGATGCAGCAGCG
>CAZUJM010000099.1:2804-5669 GCA_964620405.1 uncultured Pirellulaceae bacterium
CGGCGCGCGAGCAGGAGGATCGACGCGAAAAGACTCGCGCGAAGCTCGAATGGCCGGGCCGCTCGACGATGCAGTCGCCGAAACGCCGGAAGATGCCCCCGGTTTGCCCGCCGAGTCGTGGGATGCTGGGTCGTGGGATGCCGGGTCTCGCGAGGCAGCGGCCTGGGTTTGGGACAACTGGATCAAGCGTCGCCTCAGCGAGGCAGGCGTCTTCATCTCCTCGGACAACACACGCGTCAGGATCTGGTGGCAGGCGGCCACTTCGGCGAGTTGCGCGTCGGAGTCCAGGCAGATACGCTCGAAGTCCGAGACACGTTGGGGCACCATGGTGTTGTCGAGGTAGTTGGCGACATCGTTGGCGTCCGCTCCGCCGATTCGAGCGGCCTTTGCGTCGCGATTGGCCTGCAGGATTCGTATCCGTTCGATCAGCTGCGACGCCAGTTCGCTCTCCGCAATCTTCCGCTCCAGATCCCGCGCATCGGCAGGGGCGAGAATGCCATCGAGGTAGGCCAGCAGCGTTCGCAACGTTAATCGCATCATCGTCACTCCGATTTCGCTATCCTTGCCTGCACCCGGGTGCGAGCACGCATGCGGGACAAGAACGGTCGGGCTAGCGTGTCCTTGGGGAAGTGTTTCTCCCACAGCAATGGTGGCAAGGGGCTTCGATATCCGTACAAAAAAATTCAACGCCTTGGGATTTCGGGAAACGACGCATGCCTCACCGCTTGCCATTCCCGCTGCCCGTTCACCGCCGGTGAGCGGCCTACATCGCATGGCATGGCGGAAACGGCGGGAAAGATCGGGGACTCGCGCAGGCTTGGTTGGCACGCTTCGCGCTGGATGCGAACTGGGATCGAGCCGGTCGGTTGGAGGTTACCCGCTGGGGCGTGACGACGCCGTCGTGTTTCAAGGTCGAGACATGCACGGGCGAATCGGGGAGACGTTGGAAGAGGTTGCCAACACGAATGTTGTCCTCCCAAATTACCGGATTAGAATGAGTCGACGGAGACGCGCGGTCGCATCAGAACGGCTCACGGCACCTGGGAGCATGCGGTCGCGGAAGTTAGACTGAGGGCCGTTCCGCAGGCTGGGCACCGGATGGAACAGTCGACCGCATTGCCTTCGGGGGGAGTCGCGCGGAACTCACTGGCAGACTCACAAGCAGACTAACGCACGGAACGCGTTCACGGACGTCCGTGATGAGAGACGCGTGTGAAGAGACGCGTGCAAAGCAAAACGGTCCAAGCAAAACGGTCCAGGCAAAACGTTCCAGGCAAAACACTGACCAAAGAAGGAGCCCGGGCCCGCTCAAGGGGTCCGGTCCTTGGGGGACCTCGGGTGTCCGGCTATTCGCGAATCCGTCGCCAGCAACTGCTTCAGGAAGCCCAGGGCTACCTGGACCTGATCATGGCCGTGCCGGAGCAGGACACGGTGCGTGTCGTGCACTGTTCGCGTTTGGCCCAGCGTGCGCTGGAGGCTCTGGACCAGCTGGATCGCAACGATTGCGCCAGCGGCCGCGTGCATTTTCTCCGCGGCCAGGCCTATCGGCTGATGGAGAAGCACGACCTGGCGTTGAACGCATTGCAAAAGTCGTCGGAATACGATCCGCACAACGTGCGAATTCTGCTAGCGCAGGCCTGGTGCTTCAAGCGACTGGGGCGGCTGGATCTGGCGATCGAGTCGCTTGAGGATGCGTTGGAGATCCAGGGCGACGTGGGAATCCTGCACTACAACCTGGCCTGCTACTGGAGCCTGCTGGGCAACGTGGGTCTGTCGCTGGTGCATCTGTCCCGCGCGATCGACTTGAACGCCGGCTATCGCCAGCTGGTGGCTGCGGAGCACGACTTCGACGGCCTGCGAAGCCACCCGGAGTTCCAGGCGCTGACGAACGTCTCGGTGTGACGTCAGCGGGGCATTCTTGCTCTCCGCTTAGCGGTTGTATTCGCCGCCGATGTAGAGGCCGTGCAGCAGCAGGCTGTCGTCGGCGTCGATGACCGAGGCTTGGGTGAAGTCATCGGGGATCTGGCCGGTCGAGGTGGCGATACCGGCCGCCGTGGTGGCGCGGTATCCACCGGTAATGCGCCAGTTCGTGTGGCACTGGTAGGCAAGTCCCGCCAGGAAGTCGCCCACGAAGGCGGCCGTGGTCTCGCTGCTCTCCAGGTCGAACGGATCGCCGGTGACGCTGGAGATGGCCAGCCCGTTGCCACCGCGGATGCGCTGTCGCTGCGTGACTCGGTTGCCGTACAGTCCCAGGTTCCCGCCCAGGTGTGCGGACAGGCGTGGGTGGGACGTGAAGCAGTAGTCGACACGGCCACCGAGCTGGGCTCCGATCAAATGGTTGTCGACATCGACCAGGTAGGACAGTTCGTTGGCCGGATTCGCGCCCGGCACCGAACTGGTGGGACTCGACACGTAGTTCAGGTCGTCGTCGAGGTTGAGGTACCGGGCACCGACGAGCCACTCATAGTGCAGGGGCTGTCCGCGGCGGTGGGGATTCCCGAGGTAGTTGAGTTCCAGGTTGTGCGCGGTGAACCCGCGTTCGATCGACTGGAACCGAGCTCCGCCGGGCGCGTCGCCGTACCAGTTCGAAACCAGGTTGGTGCCGAGTCCGTTGTTGTAGACGAGGCGATTGAAGGCCAGGTCGGTGTCGATCGCACCGGTCACATCGGCGGGCGTAATTGTCATGGTCTGGTTGGACGGATAGCTTCCCCAGTAGATCGCTTCGATGGCACGCCCGTTGGCCAGATACCGGCCCAGCTGTACGTCGATGCCCGCTCCCAGGTCCGTGCGGGCATCGCCGGTGGACAGCACGGTGTCGTGGAAGGCGCGCAGACGGTGACCGGCATCGGGAGCGTGGACATGAAG
>CAZUJM010000099.1:5679-5965 GCA_964620405.1 uncultured Pirellulaceae bacterium
CGGCGGCTTCGGCGAGCGTTCGATTGTCGGTATCGCTGCGCTGCAGCATCAACGCCTGGACGCCGCCGAACCAGGGGGACGTGGCGAGCGGTCCCGACGTCGGGCAGCCGCCGGGCCCGCAGGCACCGGGCTCACAAGTCCCCGCCGGGCAGCTCAGGTGTTCCCGCGTGAAGTCGCTAAGGCCGCTGGTTCCGCCGAATGCCTGGAAGGGCCGAGGGGCGTGACCGTGGTGCTGTCCCCAAGGCCAGTGCGCGGAGCGGACCCAGGAGGGCGTGATGCCGTGGAT
>CAZUJM010000099.1:5975-19954 GCA_964620405.1 uncultured Pirellulaceae bacterium
CACGGCCCCGCGATAGACATCGTAGCCCATCGTCGTGAACCGGTTTTCCGTGAGCTGGTCCGGCAGGCTGTAGGTGCGTCCGAGCGACGCGTCGGGCGGAGCGGGTTCGGTGACGGGAGGCATGGGCAGGCCGTCGGTCGTGCGCGGCTGAACGCCTTGAGGCGTGGGCAGCGGCTCGTCGGACGCATTGGCCTCCGCGTCGATGGATCCGACGTTTGCTGGAGGTTCGGCCGAGGTCTCCAGCGTCTCCTCCGACAGGAAGCTTCCGCCGCGCTGGTACTGTTCGGCGGACCACTCGAACTGAGCATGGAGGCCGCTTGACGGCGCGGCCAGCAGGGCCGACATCAGCGCGAAAGTCCGCAGCGAACGCCACATGGTGACGTGTCTCCTTCCCTGGATTGCACGGTAGCTGGAGCCCATGGGTTTGGGCGAACCGTGAGGCCGTCGGCCCGCAGCGGCTCGCCGGGCGATCCTCGTTCGCGATCCAGTTGCTTCCTGCATCCTGATCGCGCGATCCGGAACCTTGGTGCTCACGCGTTAGGATCGGCAGGGTCGCTTCGCGGGTGTCGGCGTTTCGACATCGGCCCGTGGTGAAAGTCGTCGCACCGCATCCGCTAATCGGTACGCTCGGGAAAGATCAACAGCGGGTCGGCAAGGCAGGAGGAGTGCGCGCTCTGTGCGTGCGCGAGGGCGGGCGGAGCAATCGTTGCCAGCAGGTGACTGCTGGCGCGCAAGCTCGCAGTCCGCGCGATGCGTGGGGAACCAGCAGGCCGCTGGTCAGCCAGCGGTTCATTCTTTGCGAAAACCAGCGGTTGTCACCCGCGCGCCGGCGCGAGCGGATCGGGGACGGTTACCGAGGCGGTGGCTTCGGGGCGCGCGGCGGCTTGGAGGTGGGCGAGCTGCGCTGGCAGTTGCTGGTGGATGACTTCCTCGGCCAGGCGGAGGTAGTCGATAGCGCCGTTGGAATGCGGCGCGTACTCGAAGATGGTCTGTCCGAAACTGGGCGCTTCGGCCAGGCGGATGTTACGTCGGATGCAGGTCGAGAAGATGGTGGCGCCGTGCCAGGGGCATTCCGGCTGGTCGACGGCGGTCAGGAAGTCGGCCACGTCTCCGGTGATCTCCTGGGCCAGGCGCGTGGTCGACTCGTACATGCAGAAGACCACGCCGGTCAGTCGCAGGTGACGGTTCAGGCGGCGGATTACCACTTCGATGGTTTCCATCAGTTTGCTGAGCCCGTGGAGCGCGAGAAAATGCGGCTGCAGTGGCAGGAACACTTCGCGCATCGCCACCAGGGCGTTGATGGTCAGCACGCCCAGCGAAGGCGGGCAGTCCATGATCACGAAGTCGAACTCGTCGCGGTCCTGCTCCAGTTTGTCGCGCAGGATGACTTCTCGTCCTACCTCGCCGGCGAGCTCCATTTCGGCGGCGGCGAGGTCGATGTGCGAGGGGACCAAGGAGAGGTGGCTGTTGACTTCCCGGCGCACGTCGGCGAGCGCGGCGCGGCCGACCAGCACATCGTAGATGGAGGTGCCGGACGAATGCGGGACGACGCCGAGGTGGAGTGACGAGTGGGCTTGGGGGTCGAAGTCGATGAGGCAGACGCGCTGGCCGAGTTGCGCCAGAGCGGCGCTCAGGTTGACCGCCGTGGTCGTTTTGCCCACGCCACCCTTCTGGTTGATAATCGCGATGGTCCGCATGCGGAACTCCTTTTCCGATCGTCGCCCGTGTCGGTGCTTCGGGATTGGCTGGGGCCACCGACGCGTAGCCGCACGCCTCCCCGGGGATCGCCCGACGCGGCCGAGCGGAGGCTTGGTCGCGGGGCACGGAGTGGCGGCGGAAGTATACGCAGGAGGGCCGGGGCGGTCCTAGATCGGCTTCTGGGGACTGCCCGAGCGTGTTTTTCCCGGCGAAACGCCCTGCGGGGCGCGTGATAGCGGGACTGGCATCCTCCGGCAGCGAGCGGCCATCGCCTATGTCTGGCTGCAGGTTTGGGGTAAAAAAGGGGTCCAGCACGGCCAGGTCGCCGGGCGGTGGGATCAGGTGCAGCACAGGCGTGGGACATGCGACAGATCGGAACGCTACCGGACGAGCAGCAGGCCCAGACGCTGGTCGACTACCTGCTCGTCCAGGGCATTGATGGCCATGCGGAGGCGGAGGAACGGGAGTGGGCGGTCTGGATCCGCGAGGAGAACCAGGTGGTCGCCGCGCGCGAACTGCTCCAGGAGTTCCGGGCGAGTCCGTCGGAGGCCAAGTATCGCGAGGCGTCGGCGGAGGCCGAAGCGCGGCGGAACGCGCGGAAGCGGCAGGCGACGCCCGATCGCGTCATCGACATGCGGCGACAGTGGAGTCGCCCGCTGCGCCAGCGGTCGCCCGTGACCTTTACGCTGATCATGCTCAGCGTCTTCGCGTCGCTCGCCACCAACTTCGGGCAGGATATCCGCTCGCTCGCCTATTCGGCCCTCGCCTTCTGCGAGCCCGATGTCTATCTGAAGTCGCTGGATGGACTCGCCCAGGTGAAGGCCGGGCAGGTCTGGCGGTTGGTGACGCCCATCTTCCTGCACGGCGACGTGCTGCACCTCTTCTTCAACATGTGGTGGCTCTATGGCCTCGGTCCGCAGGTCGAAACGCGGCGAGGCCCCATCCGGTTCGTGCTGCTGGTGGTGCTGCTCGCCATCGCCTCGAACCTCCTGCAGTTCTTTTTCAGCGGGCCGAACTTCCTGGGCTTCTCGGGCGTCGTCTACGGGCTGCTGGGCTACATCTGGTCCCGCAAGACGGTCGATCCGCACTCGACGTACCAGCTCTCGGAGATGACCGTGCTCTTCATGCTGGGCTACTTTGCCTTGGGATTCCTGGGCGACTTCGCGTCGTCCCAGGGTTCGGGCATCGCCAACTGGTCGCATGCGGGTGGCCTGGTCGCCGGGCTGGTGCTGGGCTACCTGCCCCTGGGACGCAGGGGCGGGGAGTAGTCAGACGACCGCTCGAGGAAGAGACGAAGAGACGATGGGGCCGGCGAGGATGCTCGTGGCTTCCCCCACCGATCTCACCTGCGGATCTCACTGCGTGGAGGCGGGGGCGCCAGGTGCCGACGCGGGCCATCCGTTCGACACGCCGTTCGCCTGCAGCCGCTCACGGAACAGCCGCTCCAAACCCTGGCGAATGAGTGGCACCAGCCGCGCCGCAGTGCCTCGCTGCGACTCCATCACCCAGCCCGTCTCCGGGTCGATCAGCAGCAAGGTGGTGGAGGGAGTGGCGCGAGGGTCGCGGAACTGCAAAGCGTAACGCCAGGCGATTTCGGAGTCGGGGGTCGGAGCATCCCACTCGTAGCTGGAGTCCTGGATGAGGGCTTGGCGGGCGTGCACGAGTCCCGGGGACCCGGTCAGGTTGCGGCGGTCCTCGATGGCGAAGACCCGGGAGCCAACGGTGAGGGAGGCAGGCATCAGGGCCGAGTTGGCGCCGGCAGGAGGGGCGGGGGCCGGCGGCGACTCCGAGGAGCTGGCCGCGAGGGCCAGCAGTTCCGTGTCGGGCGCGAGCCGGATTCGATAGGCCACATCGGGCCCCCACAGCTCGAGGACAAGCTGGCCGCGACGGTACTGGTTCCACCAGGCGAGGGTGGCCGAACCGAGGGCCACGGCCAGGATCAGGAGAATGACTGTCTTGCCGTTAACCGTCATGGGGCAGGCGACCACCTGAAGTGGACTTCCAAGGGCCAGCGGGGAACTCGGACGGGGAAAGACGCAGCGATGCCACGCCCAAGTTTCCCCGGGACTCGTCGGAACCCACACCGGTCTGTATACTGGCCCGCTTACGCAGCGTCTACTGGGGCTGGCTGCTGATGCGGCCTGGCTTCGCAGCTTGGCTTCGCAGTCGGGCCCCGGAGTCGACGCAGGGTTTGCTTCGCCGCGTTCTAGGTCGCAGGCGCAGTTTTGAGCGGTCGTCTTTTGGGGTATAAGAGCAGCCATGGCAGACAAATTCGATCCTTACCGCGAAGCCCTGGTGATGGAAGCGAAAACGGTTTGGCCCAGTGAGTTCGAGGATCTGAGCGAGGCCAAGAAGCAACGCATCGCCGCGGCCCTGCACCAGCAGCCCGAGGCGGCATCGGACCTGAAGTATGTCCGCGTGCACACCGGCTTCTGCCGCGAGATCACGGTGACCGACCAGGATGTCCAGCGTCTGGGCGGCTAGGCTCGGACTGAGCAACCCGTGAGCGGACGCTGAATGCGTGTCGCTCGCCGCGTGCCGCCCGCCGCGTGGACAAGGCGAGATCGCCGGTTCTCTCCCCGTGCCGTGTGACTTGGGCCGTGTGACTTGGGCCGTGTGACTTGAGCCGTGTGACTTGAGCCGTGTGACTTGAGCCGTGTGACTTGAGCCGTGTGACTTGAGCCGCCCGCTTCGATACACTCGCGACGCGTCCCAGGTTAACCAGCCTGATACAGCGCGCGTCGATCCATGCGCCTCGAACCGGGAGGCCTCGGAGCTTTGCGTGTGGCCGAGGTCGTGATGGCGAGACGACCGGACGAGCCCTTTCGTGGGTGGATGGGAGTGGCTGGTGGGCGGACCTTGCTCGGAAGGGGGAATAAGACCGTGGCGAATACGCAGCAATCGGCCGATGGTGGGCTCTGCGAGACGGTGCATGTCGCGCTGGCCGAACGCAGTTACGACATTTTCATCGGGGCGGGGCAGTTGGCGACGACGGCGGAGCGGATGCGCGCGCTGGGGACGGTCAGCCACGCCGTGGTGATTGCGGACGAGGCTGTGGCTGGATACGCGCGGCAGGTGCAGGCCGCCTGCCAGTCGACGATGCGCGCCGACTTGCTCACGGTGCCTTCGGGTGAGGAGTCGAAGTCGATCGCGCGGGTGGACCAGTTGTGGCAGGACCTGCTGCGACTGGGTGCGGACCGCAAGACGTTCCTGGTGGCGGTGGGAGGCGGCGTCGTCGGCGACCTGGTCGGCTTCGTGGCCGCGACCTACACGCGCGGGCTGCGCTTCTGCCAGATCCCGACCACGCTGCTCTCGCAGGTCGACAGCAGTGTGGGCGGCAAGACGGGCGTCAACCTGCCGCAGGCCAAGAACATGGTCGGCGCCTTCTGGCAGCCCAGCGTGGTGGTCATTGATACTGACACGCTGCACTCGCTGCCCGAGCGCGAGTACCTCAGCGGGATGGCCGAGGTGATCAAGTACGGCATGATTCTGGACGCGGAGCTGTTCGAGCGGTTGGAACGTTCGGTCGATGCGTTGCGGCGGCGTGACCCGGCGGTGCTGCGGTCGGTGATTGCCCGCTGCTGCGAACTGAAGGCCCAGGTCGTCGCGGCCGATGAACGCGAGACGACGGGGCTGCGCGCGGTGCTCAACTACGGCCACACGTTTGGCCACGCCCTGGAGGCGGTGAGCGGTTACGGCGCGATGCTGCACGGGGAAGCCGTGTCGATCGGCATGGTGTGCGCCTCGCGGCTGGCGGAAAGCCTGGGACGCATCGGCGCCGAACTCACGCAGCGCCAGGTCCGGCTGCTCGAAGCGGTCGGGCTGCCGACCAGGCTTCCCGATCTGCCCCATGAGGAACTCTGGCAAGCCATGCAGCACGACAAGAAGGTCGAGCACGGCCGGCTGCGGTTTGTGCTGCCAACGCGGATGGGGCATGTGGAGCTGGTGCCTGATATCGACGCGTCGCAGGTCATGGCAGTGCTGCAGGCCAGCCACTGATCGGCCGGGCCGCTTGGAGGCGGGCTTGCGCCGGGAGCAGGTCCAGCGGGCACACGCGGGCCCTTCGGTGAGCTTCGCCAGGAAATGACCTTCCGCGTTCCGCTGGCGCGCGTCGCTTCCCAACGCGCGTCGTCACCCAGGGTCTGATTCCGGGCTTTCTTTCCCGAGAAAGGAGTGGCGATGGAGGAGCCGCGCAAACCACGGTCGCGTCCGGCGCGGGAGCACCAGGGACGCTCATGGCCATCGCTGAAATCACGGGCGCTGGACGATCACGACATCGAGGCGTTGAGCCGTTGGCAGTTGAGCCTCGTGCAGGGCGTGGGGCCGCGCGTGTGTCGGCGCCTGATCGAGCATTTCGGTTCGGCGCGCGAGGTGCTCGCGGCCAACTTCTTGCAGCTGCGCGCCGTGCCGGGACTGCCGGCCGCCACGGTTCGGGAGCTGCTCGAATCGCCGCACGCGGAGTGGTTGGCGGCAGAGGTGCGGGAGTGCCGTGACGAGGGCGTGCGGGTGATCACGGAACTGGACGAGGCCTATGGTCCGATGCTGGCCGAGATTCCCGACCCGCCCATGGTGCTCTATGTGCGCGGCACGCTGTTGCCCTCGGACCGCCTGTCCGTGGCCCTGGTGGGCACCCGGCATGCGTCGTTGTATGGCCGCCGGCAGGCCGAACGGCTGGCGTCGAGCCTGAGTCGCGCGGGGTTGACGATTATCAGCGGGTTGGCACGCGGCATCGACGCCGCCGCGCATCGCGCGACACTCGCCGCTGGCGGACGCACGCTGGCCGTTGTCGCGGGCGGGCTGCTGGAGATCTATCCCAGCGAGCATCAGGGGCTGGCGGGGGAAATTGCCGACTCGGGCGCGGTCATCAGCGAGATGCCCCTGCGGTTCGCGCCACGCCGCCATGCGTTCCCGCGCCGCAATCGACTCATCTCCGGCCTCTCGCTGGGAACGCTCGTAGTGGAAGCCACCTTGCGCTCCGGAGCACTCATCACGGCGCGGCATGCGATGGAACAGGGACGCGATGTGTTCGCGGTGCCGGGGCCCGTCGACCAGCGCACGGCGCGCGGCTGCCACCAACTGCTCCGCGATGGCGCGAAACTCGTCGAGTCGGCCGATGACGTGCTGGAGGAACTCGGGCCGCTGGTGCAGCCCGTGCCGGATCCGCAAGGCGAACTGGTCTGCCAGGTCGCGGAGTTGCAGCTGAACGCGATGGAACGTCGCGTGCTGCAGGCGATCTCGACCGAGTCCACGCGCATCGAGGAGGTGGTGGTGGCCAGTGGAGTGGCCATCCAGCGCGTGCTCGCCACGCTCAGTGTGCTGGAATCGCGGCGGCTTGTCGATCGCATTGGCGGCGATCGCGTGGTCCGTCGACCTCGCTGAGTCGCTTGCCACGATTACCCAGCACGACTACCCAGCACGACTACCCAGCACGACTACCCAGCACGACTACCCGGCCATGGCCGCCCGCCGGCAGGCAAGAAAGAGCCTTGGCGTGGCAGACGGTCCCAGCGGCGCGATTCGCTTAGGACCGCGCCTGCCGGTCGCTCCAGGCGTCCGCCAGGCTCAGCCGTTCCGCGATCGGCGGATGGCTGTGGAACAGGAAAACCTCCCAAGCGTTCGGATCCGGGTCGGCTTTGTTCAGGCGAGCCAGTTTCTCGAATGCCGACCGATACGCGGCCGGCTGTCGGGTGCTGTCGAGCGCATAGGTGTCCGCCTGTCGTTCGAAGTGCCGGCTGAGGATGTTCTGCGTCGGCTCCACCACCATCGCGAAGAGCGTCAGCATCAGCGTCAGGAATGGCTGCGTCCAGACGGGCAGCGTCGCGTAGTCCAGCGGCTGGCCGCCCGCCGTGGCCCACCACCGCAGCAGCGCGTCGCAGAGGCCGAAACCCAGCAGCGTGTAGAACAGTCCGGCCGCGATCATCTTGGGGACATGGCGGTGCATGTGGTGCCCCACCTCGTGCGCGAACACGATCCCGATTTCATCCGGCGAGAACTTGTCCAGCAGCGTGTCGCCCAGGATCACCCGCCGCGTCGCGCCCAAGCCCGCGAGCATCGCGTTCGCCTTGGCCGTCTCGTCGCTCATCTTCATCCGGTAGACGCCTTGCAACGACAGGCCCGTACCCTTGGCCAGCCCCGCCAGTCGCTCGTTCAAGGCTTCGTCCGAGAATGGTTCGATCTTGTAGAACAGCGGCAGGATCAGCACCGGCATCAGTTGGCCCATCAGGATGCTCAGCACGAAGTACGCACCGGCGGCAACCAGCCACCACCGGGGGCCCGTGGACCAGACGATGCTGTACAACCCCAGGGTCAGCAGCGAACCGAAGACCATCGTCAGCCCATGGCGTTTGCAGTAACGCCCCAGCCAGCGGCCAAACGTCTGGCGACTCAGCCCGTACTGGTGTTCCAGTCGATGCCCCGAATAGTAGGCCAGCGGCAGGGAAGCGAGGGCGTGGAGCAACGTCACGATCAGGGAGAGGGCGACCAGCCGCAGGGGTGCCGACTGCAGGCCCGACTGCTGCAGCCATGCGTCCAGCGGACGAGCCAGCACGCAGGCCGCGAAGGTCAGGTAGCCGACATCGACAAGCCGATCCAGCAGGTCGCATTGGAACGATCGCCGGTTGTACTCGCGAGCCTCGGCTTGCTGGCGACGGTCCATCGGTCCGCCCGCCGGGTCTTCCGGAGTGCTTGGCTGGTCTGCTTCGGCGACGACGGAAGGGCTCATCGGCGATTCCTGGAAAGAAAGAGGTGATGTTGGAGGTGGAGCAAGGCCGGCGATGCCCGGGTGTCGCTCGGGCGCTTCGGGTACGCGGGCCGCTACCGGAAGTGTGACCCGCCAACGTCCCGCCCGACATCCGGTGTTCAAGGTGAGCACGCGCCGCCGGCCAAGTGTGCCCAGGAGGGCGAGTGTGCGATCGGGGGCCACGCAGGGCGGTTCGGTGACGGTCGGCGGAACGCTAGAGTCTACTTTTTTCCAGACTTCGTGCGTTCGCGGGCGCTAAGATGCCTGCATGTCTTCTTTCCGCGCCGCCCAGGTCCAGTGGCGGTCGGAAGTCAATTGAACGGAGGCGGGGTCGAAACCCCACTGCTGCACGATTTCGCGGATCTCTTCCAGACGCAGGGCGGCGTGGAGCGAATCGGCGAAGAGTTGCTGGGATCGCGGCGGTTCCGCGGAGGCATGGAGCTGTACCAGGGCGTCCAGTTCCGCACGCGAAGCCGGGCGGCAGAGGTCCCGGAAGAAAAGGCAGCCTCCCGGCTGTACCACCCGCACCGCTTCGGCAAGTGCCGGTTCCGGGTCGTCCAGATGGTGGATGAGGCTGTTGGAGATGACCCAGGCGAAGTGACCCTCGGGGAAGGGAAGCCGCTTGGCATCGACGCGGTCCAGGCGGATCTGGGACATCCGCGAAGCCAGTTCCAAGCGGATCCGGGCGATGTCGAGCATGGCGGGGGAGAGATCGGTGGCAACGATCCGCACGGGCAGGCCCCGGCGACAGATCTCCAGCGGAATCAACGCGGTGCCGCAGCCCAGGTCGAGCATCTCCCCGGCGGGAACCCGGAAGGCGACCAGGTCGTCCACGAAACGCGCGTTCACGGCGGCATGGTCCATGGCGTCATACAGCGCCGCGTCCTCGGCGTCGTCCATGACCTCCGGCTCCAGAATCCGCTCCAGGAACGACATACGAACCTCCCGCTCGCAGGGCCCCAGGGCCCCACTCCGTCTCGATTTGGGAAAACCGCCCGCCGGACACCCAGTGTATCAATAAACAGCACACGCCATCTCAATTTGAAGATGGGGCGCTCAGCGGGAGTAGGTGGATCGCGTGGTCATTTTGGCCGCTAGCCCGGCTCGACCCGTTGCGCACGGCCGATTTCGGTGGTTCTTGCACGCGAAATGTAAGAACTTCCAAATGGCGGGCGAGGCTCCGCAGCCGCGTGCAGCAGCAGTTGATTCGCGGTAACCCCTGAAACCGCTTACGCTTCATGGGCCGCTAGCGGTCGCCGCTCGAAAAAAATTTTGGGCACCTTCGCCTTTGGGCATGGCTCTTGCATTTAGTCCATGGCATGGAAAGCCAAGTCTGCCGCAGCTCGCAAGTGCGAGGGAAGGCGGATCAAAGTTTTCCGCGTGGATGAGCCCAAGGTTTCGAACTCTCCTTCCATGGGGTTCGTAGGAACGATGAAGACGGTAAGCACCAATCAGCGACATTCGGGGGTTCCTTTGACTGCACTGAGCGATGAGCAGCTTCTCCAGGGATACCGCGTCAGCGGAGACCGGGAGGCGTTCGCGCAGCTGGTGCGTCGGTACGAGCGTGAGTTGTACAATTATCTGTACCGCTACACGGGCAGTGCCGAAATGGCAGAGGACGCTTTCCAGGCGACCTTCCTCCAGGTGCACCTCAAGTGCGGCCAGTATGAGGAAGGACGCAAGGTCCGCCCGTGGCTCTATGCCATCGCGACGAACCAGGCGATCGACGCTCAGCGGCGCAACCGTCGTCATCGGGTCGCGAGCCTGGACCAGGTGAACCGGGGTCAGACGGACGAAGCGGGCACGCTGCTGGACCTGCTGGCCAGCGACGAGCCTGGTCCGGTGGACTTGGTCGATTCGCAGGAGAGCCAGCAATGGGTGCGGGATGCGATCGAGGATCTCCCCGAGCATCTCCGTGCAGTGATCGGCTTGGTGTATTTTCAGGGATTGAAGTACCAAGAGGCCGCCGAAGTGCTGTCGATTCCGCTGGGCACGGTGAAGAGCCGTCTGCACGCGGCGATGTCGCGGTTGCATGAGACTTGGCAGGCCACTCACGTGGAAAGAAATTGAATCACCCATGCAAGACGACTTGATCGGTTTTGTGCTTGGGGCATTGGATGATGCCGAACAGAGCGAACTTCGCCGCCGCATGGAGGAGGATCCTGACCTGCGGCGACGCCTGCAGCGGGCCGAGCAGCTTTTGCGGCCGCTGCGACATGTGACCGACGACTTGGAGCCTCCCGCGGGGCTGGCGGACCGTACGCTTCAGTACCTGTGGGCGGTGGCCGAATCTTCGGGCGAAGCGAGGCTGGAGTTCGAGTCCAATGCTCCGGAAGCCGCGACCGATCAGGAGCGGGGGAGTTGGGAGAGGCGACCGTCGGGGCGTCTGTTTGCGGGCGGGGACGATCCCGACCTGCTTTCCTCGGACGACGTCGACATCTGGTCGCAAGTGACCGACGTGCGTCGGCCGGAGTCCGACCGACTCGTACCGGGCAGCCGCGCGGCCAGTGGTCGAGGCTTGGTCGGGCCACAGCCGGAGCCGGTGTCGCGTGTCCCGGCGAGGTCGCGTGGTGGGGCGGTCGGGTACGGCTTCTCCAGCGACCGCGGACGAGCGGGCGGTGAGACGCGGGCGTGGGTGATGGCCGACTTTGTCGTGGCGGCGGGTGTATGCCTGGCCGCCGCTTGTCTTTTCTTCCCGGCCCTCGTGAACAGTCGCTACACGGCTCAGATGGTGGGCTGCCAGAATAACCAGCGGGAGCTGGCCCAGTCGCTGATCGACTACAGCATGCAAAACAATGGTTTCTTTCCCCAGATCCCCACCGACGGCAACACGGCCGCCGCGGGACTCTATGCCGTCGCCTTGGCCGAGAAGGGCATGATGCCGGATGTCCGGCAACTGCTCTGCCCCGCCAAAGGCAATCCGGCCATCGTCGTGCAGATTCCGCGCGTGAAGGATCTGATGGCCGCGCGAGGGCCCCAGTTGGTCTCGTTCCATCGCACGATGGGCGGCGACTACGCCTACAACTTGGGTTACCTCAACAATGGCCGTCTGCAGGGCGTCCGCAACCAGGGACGCTCGCACATGGCCTTGCTGGCGGACGCGCCTATCGACAACCTGCGAAACGTCTCGCTGACCAACCACCTCTCGGGACAGAACGTGGTCTTCGAGGACGGCCACGTCAAGTTCCTCACGTCCCGGCAGCGGCCGGGCGCTCGGCAGGACGACCTGTTCCTGAACGCCCAGGGGCAGGAGGGAGCGGGCTTGCATGCCGAGGATGTCGTGCTGGGCGGCAGCCCGATCTCGCCATTGCCGGTCGCTCCTGTCGAATCTATGATCGTTCCCGCGTCCGACGCTCGATAGCCGCCGCCGACTCGACGGTCGCGAGTGCGGTGACCTGCCAGTTGCCTGGCCCGTGTTTCGCGAAGTCCCCTTACGCGAAGCATGGCGGTGGTGAAAGCGCGAGGCGATCGTCGGGCCGTGCGAGGAAGCCAAGCCATCGGGAGACAGCGTTCATGTACCAGCGAGTATTGGGGGAGAGTAGGGCAATCGTTCCGGTGGGTTGCGGGCTCCGATCGGCTCGGGGCGTCTGGCATGCGGCCGGGATCGCGCGGCCGTTACTGGCCTGGGCCGTGATCCTAATGGTGTCGGGATGTCAGCTGGCGGAGGATCCGGCGCTGCAGGCCGCTCGTCAGGCCTGCCTGTTGTCGACGGAACCCGCGGGTGCCGTGGGCGTGCTGGAGACGCGCGGCAAGACGGCTCAGGGCGAAGTGCCCGTGGTGCTGGTGGGGCGGATCGGATCGGATGCGGAGACGACCTGGGATCCGGGCAAAGCGGCCTTCGTGGTCGCCGATCTGGCGACTCCCGCTGCCAAGCCGTCGCATGGGGGAGCCGGGCACGACCACGAGAACTGTCCTTTCTGCAAGGCCGAGAAGAAGTCGCGTCTTGATTCGACCGCGTTGGTGCATGTGGTCGACGCCCAGGGCCAACCGCTGCCGTTTGATGCACGCAAACTGCTTTCGCTGCGTGCCGAACAGACGGTGGTCGTTCAAGGCACGGCGACCGTGGACGGCCTGGGGAATCTGGTCGTGAAGGCCAGCGGTGTCTTTCCGCGTCCCTGAGACTCGCCGGCCCCGGCTTCCCGCGTCAGCCGCGTGATTCGTTGTTGTCAGCCCCTGGACGATCGACGGATTGTCCGCGCTGACGGAGCGTTCGCAGCCTCTCTCTTTGCTTGACCTAGGCTCAGCGGACCACCTGCCGCGGGGCTCCTCATTTGGTGGAAGTCGCCTTCGGGCTGCGCGGACGTGGTCGAGGTTGCCGATTGGCAACGTCCGGCCGAACGCTCGTGGGGCATGGCGGCCATGGATTTACCGCGAAATGGCCGCCTTTCGCGCGGCGATACGCGCCAATCTTCCGCCCCCAGCGACTCTGGCACCTCGGTTGCTTTCTCTCGGGCAGGCCCCCTCGTCCCCGGTTGCGGTCCACGCGGCCACGAGCGGCAATGCCTCTACCGAAAGCAGCACCCTCGGCATGCACACACGCGAATTCTTCGACCTGGCGATCACCTTGACGGAAACGCATCATCTGATGGAGCAGGTGGGCAAGGCCATCTCGGAGCAGTGTCTCCAAGCCTACTGGACCGCTTCGCGGGCGCGTTTCGATGCCTGGGGCCATGGTCTGCGAGCCTTTCGCGAGCAGCTGCTGGCGGAGGATCCGCAGTGCTGGAAGCGATGGAATTCGCTGGTGGAGGAGATCCTGCTGAGCGAAATGCCGACCCGCGTCTGGACCACGGTTTTGGAGGAACTGGACCAGATCCGCGGCATTGAGGAGTATGGCCCGGTGGCGCGAAGTGTCTTCGAGGGGCACTTGGAAGCGCGAGCGAGAACGCTGCAATTGATCGTGCTGGGATGCGAGCAGGGCGTGGAGGCCGCCGGACGGTTGAACCAGTTGCGGATGCAGGCCGAGCGATGGACGGACCTGCTGCTGGCACACTTCTCGCTGGACGGTCCCGCCGGCTGGTTGTGTTTCGACGGGGAGCGATGGCGAACGTGGGGACGCATGGAAGCGGGCCACCGGATGGGCCCCCTGGCCCTCGTACGCCTGGCCGCCATCACGGCGTTCGGCGAGACCAGCGAGGTGGCGGCCGAACGAGTGCCGTTCTACGACCAGATGCACGCCGCCACGCTCGCCATGTGGGGACCGGAACTCTTCTCCGCCACCGGCCCCCGGATCAGCGCCTACCAGGCGCGCCTGCTGTCGCTGACCCAGGATACGCAGGGCCTGCTGGCCAACTGGCTGGACGAATCGCGGGATGAGGAGTCGGCCGACCACCGGCCAAACCAGCCGAATCGTTTCCAGACGTTCTAGTCCGCCGAACAGGAGCCTGATCCGCCCAGCAGGGCCTGACGTACCCAGTGGAGGCCGGGCCAGTGCACCGCTCGTCCGGTGAACGGTTTCGGCCATCGGGCTGGCCGCACTTCTCCAGGTCTGCACTTCTCCAGGTCTGCACTTCTCCAGGTCTGCACTTCTCCAGGTCTGCACTTC
>CAZUJM010000100.1:0-13068 GCA_964620405.1 uncultured Pirellulaceae bacterium
GCGTTGTGGTGGGCGTGTGGGCCGCTTCGTTCGGCACACGGCGTGTGCCGACTACGAGCGCGCCGGGCAACCCTGTAGCCGGCACACGCCGTGTGCCGGGCATGGCGTTGGCGAGACGTCCCCACATGCGACGCTGGGCCGTTCTGGGCCTGGATCGCGTTGCGTTGTGGTGGGCGTGTGGGCCGCTTCGTTCGGCACACGGCGTGTGCCGACTACTTCCTCTCTCTTCTCGCACGCATCGCTAGCAGTGCTTGCACACGATGTAGTGGTCAAGAGGGCTGAGTTCGCAAAATGTTCCGCGCTTCTTGCGGCCGGCAAAGCAGCAGATACCCTGTGGGAGACTTACATTCTTTTCACGGAGGACTGCCAACGGCATTACGGAGATAGGACCCTCTCAGGGCTAATGAACGAATCCTGATGCTTCGCAAATCTCGAGTTGCTCTTGAATCACCCTCCTGGGTGACGCGAGTGGATCGGGTGGAGAGAAGCCTCACTTGGTTGAGTCTTACGACGGCAACGACCGACCTGTTGAATCGCCGAACGAAGAATCTTCGGGCGCATCGAGACGAATGGTTTCGACCGCTAGAAGGGAAATCGGTCTGCGTGCCAGCGGTGTCGGCCCGGTTTGGATTCATTCGGACGCTTTGAGGAAGAAGACCGTCACGGACGACGGGTTCCCAGGGCAGCGCGCCCAGCGCGTCAATTCCTCGCAACTCTTCGCTCGTCGCTTGCCGACCACGCACCCCATGATGGTGGTTCGCTCGGTCGGCAGGACGCCCGGGTTGTTCGCGCGCCGCGATCGATGCGGCGTTCGCGCAACCAGTCTTCGCGGCCTTTCCCCTGCCTGCAGGATCATGGAACGGTTCCGCACGTTTTTGGAGCGAAAAGGAGTTGTCGCATGTCCAAAAAGCCTCTGATCGGATTGAACACGGATTTCCTCGCCGCCACGCACGACCGCCCCGCCTTTGCGTTGATCGCTTCGGGGTACTTTGATGGAGTCGTCGCGTCCGGTGGTATCCCGGTCCTCGTGCCGCCCATGGAGGACGCCGAAGACCTTGCCGCCATGCTCGATCAGCTCGACGGATTCGTGCTCATCGGAGGCCGTGACCTCGATCCCCGCAACGACGGCTTCATGCTGCACCCCAGCGTGCGGCCGATGGAGGCTCGTCGTGAGCAGTTCGACCGCCTGCTCTGCCAGATGATCTGCGATCGCCGCATGCCGGTGATGGGGATCGGAGCGGGCATGCAGCTGCTGAACCTGACCATGGGCGGCAACCTGTTCCTGCACATTCCCGAGGATCTGCCCAAGGCGATCCCGCACAAGGATACCCAGGACCCGGCGCACCGCCATGGCCTGGTGGTCGAGCCCGATTCGCTGATGGAACGCGTCTACGGCGACGGCGAAATCCGCGTCAACTCGATGCACCACATGGCCGTCGATGAAGTGGCCCCCGGATTCGTGGTTACGGCTCGCTGCCCGGATGGCGTGGTCGAAGCGATCGAGTCCCGCATCGACGATTGGTTCGCCGTCGGCACCCAGTTCCATCCCGAAGCCGATTCGGCCTCCGCCCTCGACATTCGTATCTTCGAGGAGTTCATCGCGGCCGTGACGGGCGAGCCGGTGGCCATGCGAATGGTGGCCTGATCGGCTACGGCCGGAGTTGTCTGCTGTCGGCGGTTTCACCGAAGGCCGGTCTCCCATCGTGACCGGCCTTGGACTTCGCGTCGGTGAGGCGTCGGGCGCGTCCCGCGACGCGCACTTTTCCTGGCGTCCGCCGCGGCTTCTTCAGTTGGTCATTTCGCCGTTCTCGCTTGGAGCCCGCGATCGTGGTGCATGATCGCGGGCCGCGCTAACGGACCTTGAGAGCTTCCCGGAAGGGAGCCGCATGGCCAGTGGACCCGAACCAGAACTGAGTATCGCCTGGACGCCGCGACGCCCGTCGCGCGACCGCCACTTTGCGCGCCACTTCATTGGCATCTACCAAGACTCGTCGAAGTCGACGCTACGCGGCGCGCTGTTGCGGGTGTGGGGAAGCGGCGACGAGGCGGTGCCGGAACTGCTGGCCTGCACGCAGTTGCACGATCGGCGGCTGGGCGCGCCGGGCGGCGCCGGGCTCTCGGAAGGCGAAGTGGGCGAGCTGGTCGCCGACCTTGCCATGCCGCTGGTCGCACGCGTGGGGGGCGACAGTTCCAGCCTGCGAGCCCTCGGAATCCTCGATGTCGGCGCCTGGACCGACCTCGGCCCGCGCGATCGCTGGTTCCAGCCGCATTGCGACACGGCGGTGGTCGCGCGTATGACCGGTTTGACCGTCGTCGACCACTTCCCGGCTCGCGACCTGGCGCATCGCGGTCGAGGTGGACCGCTGGAAGTCATGGGGCTGTGGATGATGCTGGCCGACCAGGGGATTGTGCCCGGACGGCGCATCCGCGCGTTCCTGGAGTTCGACGAGTCGTTGCGTCTGATGCTGCTGCCGCCGCGTTACCCGGTTCCCAGCCCGTTGCCGCTGCTGCAGTTGGATCTCGGACCCGGCTTCTGTTTGCAGGACGCCGTGGTGCGTGAACTGGTGGGATCCCGTGAAACCGTCCCCGGGTTGCGCGACGATCGCGGCGAACTGGCCGTCCAGGGGCGGAACCTGCCTGAACTGCTGGCCGCGTGGCAAGCGGTGGAAGCGGGCGAGCCGTTCGGCGATTGGCGACCGGCCGGGGCACGGCCCGACCTGGAACTAGCTGCGTTCCGCGACTGGTCGCAAGGGCGGTCGATTCGCGTGGACGATGTGCTCTGCACGCTGGTACAACTCGTGGCCGATCGAGTCGTGACGGCGCTGAAGACGCAGTTGCCGCGCGCGTTTCCCGTGGGCCAGTTGATCGTGGGCGGAAGAGGCCAGCGGCATGCGTTCCTCATCCATCAGATCCAGCGGCGGCTGCCCGAGTTGCAGATCACGGCGCTGGACGAGTTCTCGATTCCGGCTGACGCCTGGCGCGCTGCGGCCGCCGCCGTGCTCGCGCAACTCCACGTCGACCAAGTTCCCGCCAACTGTCCGTCGCTCACCGGCGCCGACTCCCCGCGACTCCTCGGTCGCTGCACGCCCGGTGCTCCCGCGAACTGGCACCGCGTCCTCGCCGACATGGCCGCGACGCTTCCAGAGAAAATCCCGCTTCGACACGCCGTGTGATGGCCTCCGCCCGATTCGTTTCCCGCCGAACTGGGAATGCGGGTCGGCAAGGAGGCCTGCGCTCGTTCGCTCCCGCTTCGTCGTGTGCCTGCTGTTGCTGTTGGCCAGCCAAGCCCGCGCGAGCGACGCCGAACTGCCGCGGGTGCGATGGGAAGACGCCGGCAAGTACCGGGGACAGCGGGTCTGTCTGGAGGGTCGTGTCGTCCGCGTCGGGCACACACACGCGATGGACTACCTCGACTTCCACCCCTCCAATCGCCGGGCCGCGACGGTGGCCGTGCCCGCCGCTTACCGCGATCGGTTCCCCAAGTCGTTGGAGGAAGCCTACCGCGGCCAGTCGGTGCGGGTGACGGGACGCGTGAGCGGCGGCGATATGCGCGGCGGAGAGCGGCCGGTAGTCTATGTGACGCGGGCGGAGCAGGTGCAGGTCGTGCCGCGCGGCGAGATACCCACGTCGGCGAACGACTTGGGCCGCGATGCCGCACCGCGCGAGCCAGCATCGCGCGAGGCAGCCTCCCGCACGAAGTCACGGATGCGCGTGGCGACGTTCAACGTCTGGAATCTGCTGGACGCGTACGACGATCCGTATACAAGCGACGAGCGGACGGCGCCGAAGCCGCCACGCCAGCAGCGGCAACTGGCCGAGACGTTGCGGACGCTCGACGCCGACGTGGTCGCGCTGCAGGAGGTCGAGTCGTCCGGTGTGCTCCGCGCGTTTCTCGCCGACTACCTGCCGGACATGGGCTACGACGAGCAGGCGCTGGTGGAGGGCAACGACTCGCGCGGCATTGATGTCGCCCTGGTCTCGCGTTGGCCGCTGGGCCGTGTCACGTCGCATGCCTCGCTGCGGTGGGAGGACCAACGAGGCCATGTCGGGCGGTTCACGCGCGACCTGCTCTGCGTCGAAGTGCTTCCGGACGCGGGAACGCCGTTCGAAGTCTGGGTCGTGCACCTGCGCAGCAACGGCGAGGACCCGCAGGCAGCGCAGCTCGTGCGGACGTCGGAAGCTCGCGCGGTGCGTCGTTTTTATGAACAACGACTGCAACGCGAACCGCAGGCGCGGATCCTGCTGGCGGGCGATTTCAACGAACCGCTGGACGGGCCCGCGATGCGCGTGCTGCTGGATCCCGATCGTCCGCGGCTCAAATGCCTGGGGCTCGACATCCGGCCCGCGGAACGCGTGACCTACACGCGTCCGAACTATCGGTCCATGATCGACTTCCTGCTGGCGTCGGCGGCCCTGGCCGAGGACTATTGTCCGGGAAGCTGCCGCATCCAGGCCAGTTCGCCCGGCGGCAACGGCTCGGACCACCTGCCCGTCGTGGCCGAGTTTCGCGCGCGGTGAACGAAGTCTGCACGCGACTCGCGCTCAGGCGATCTCCGCGGCGATCCAGTCGAGCACTTCGCGCGCGATGTCGCGCTGCAGGGCTCGCGCAAGTCCGCGCCAGCCGGGCACGGCGTTCACTTCCAGCAGATACAGTTGGCCATCGGGACCGGGCAGGATGTCCACTCCGGCGAGCGGCACGCCGACCGCCGCGGCCGCTCGTCGCGCCAGTTCCGCCAGCTCCTCGTTCACCTCCAGCGGTTCCGCGGTCGCTCCACGGCTCACGTTGGTCCGCCAGTCGTCGGAGTTGCAGCGTCGCATGCCGAACAGCTTGTGGCCGATGACGAGCACGCGAAGATCGTGGCCCGGATGCGCGATGAATTCCTGCTGGTACAGGACATGGCCGAGTTGCGCGAGGGTGCGGAAGACGCGTTCAGCGATCGCTTCATCCTGCAGCCGCGTGATGCCGCGGCCTTCGCCGCCGAAGAGCGGTTTCAGCACGACGTCGCCACCCAGCGCATGAAAGTCCTCCAGCGCCTGGTCGTAGGTCTGGCTGGTGAGAGTCCGCGGGATGGGCAGGCCGGCGCGCTGCAGGAGTGCGGAGGTGAGGTACTTGTCGACCGCCACCTCCAAGCTGCGCGGCGGATTGAAGACGGGTATGCCCTGCGCAGCCAGTTGGTGCAGCGCGTTCATGCGAAACACGACCTGCTCCAAGCTGCCCGGCGGCATGCTTCGCACGAGGATCGCGTCGTACTGGTCGAGCGGCAAGGACTCGGACGCTGCCGCGCCCGGCACGATCGACCGGACATCGGGCTCGGGACGCAAACCGGCTTTCAGGCTGGCGAAGGACAGGATGTCGATCGCATGCCGACCTTCCGCCGCACGCTGCAGGTCGCGCACATACCAGCTCTGCGGAGTCGCCAGCACGCCGAGTCGCATGGGATGGTTCCTGGTCGGGAGGTAGCGATGAGGCCTCGCCCGATTTCATGCGCCCCAGCTGGTGGCAAGGATATCGCGGCGGACCTGGCCCGCGTGGAAGGTATGGCCCGTGTCGAGGTTGATGATCCGCACCTCCGCGGGGCTGAACAGGTGCGGGTCGATGCGGTAGAAATCGTATTCGTAGCGAGCAAAGATCTGCCCGAAGGGCTGGCCGAAGTCGCTGGAACTGCAGCTGGGCACCTTGCCAACCACCGCCTCGATCGACGCGTCGTCGCCGCGGACCCAGAGCGTGACGCTGCCGCCATAGAGGACGGCGTCGTTGGTGCGGCCGATGCCTTCCAAGTCCTTGCGGGCGACCGGCGGCAGCGGTGCGGTCCCCGACGCGCTCAGCACGCGGTTCAGGTCGAACTGCAGCTCCATCAGTTTGTGCAGCGCCGTCTCGACGCTGCGGGCCACGACCTGCAGCGAACCGGCCTGGCTGGCCGTGCGGGCCAGCAGCAAGCACAGGCGTTCCGGAGCAACCTGGCACTTCTCGGCCACCTTGCGGACCAGGTCGTCCGGCGGCACCTCCGACGTCTCCAGCACGCCCACCGCGCAGTCGGCCGACTCACGGCCCACTCCTTGGAAGATCGCCTCATTCGCCGCCGCGGCGCGCATCGGCCCGGAACCCATCGCGAAGAACTTGTCCTGGCTCAACTTCCAGCCGGCATACTGCGAGTGCATGCAGGCGTGCAGCGGATGATCGGTGTACACCTGCACCAGCATGCCGGTCGCACTCGCCGAAGAACCGGCGGCCGGCATATCGGGTACCAGTTCGACCTGCGCGAGGTCCGACAAGCAGACGCGCGCCAGCCACTGGCCGGCGATCAGGCCGCCCGGTGTCTTGTTGCCGAAGTCCCAGATCGTCGCGCCGCAGGCGGTCGTGATCGGCTGGATGCGCAGCAGGGAGGCGAGGCCGGGCAGCTGTTCGCACAGTCGCCACGCGCGGGCATTCAAGGTAGTCATGGGCAACAAGGGTCTCGCGGGAAAGCCAGGGGATCGACGCGAGGCAGGATAGCAGAAGCCGCAAGGGCCGAGAAGGGACGCTCGGTCTACTCATCGCCCGCGTCGTCCGCCGCCTCCGTGTCGCGCGCTCGGCTGCGACGTGGCGTGGGCGTCTCGTAACGATCGTCGAGAAACGGCAGCAGTTCGTCGACCGGCACGCCTTTCTCCTGGGCCTTCTTCCATTCGGCCATCACCTTCGCGCGATCGGGCGAAGGCTGCACGGCAAGATACGCGCCGCGGAAGACATCCGACGAACCCGCATCGGGCTTCAGCGCCCGGTCGGCGACGGCAATCGCGATGCCCGTCGGCAGGCGTTCGCGGTTGAACTTGCGATTGCGTCCCTCGATGCGCACCAGCAGTTCCTTCGGCCGCACTTCGATCACGGACGCCAGTTTGCCGCCGAGCGTGATCTCCTGCCCGCCCAGATCCTTCAGCCCTTCTTCGAACGCCTGCCAGAACTGATCGACATGGTCGGCGATCAGCGACAACCGCGTGACTTGGGGTTCCAGCGTGGAACCGAGCGCCAGTTCGTTGGCCGCTTCGAGCGACTTGCGAGCCTCCTCCAGCCGGCGCTCGACCACGGCGCGGCGGGCCAGTTTGAGCTTCGACAGGACCTGCCGCTGCACGTCGCTTCCCAGTTCGCGCGGCGCTTCCTGGGGCCGCATGTCGTCCGGCGCGGCGTTGGCGTCTGTGGCGGTATCGGACGCTGGGGGCGGATCGTCCGGCGCGGCCTCGGGCTTCATGGCGGGCGCGTCCGCAGGCGCGGGATCGACCGAGTCGGGCTCGCGCACCATGTCCGCGCCAGGGCCGTCCATCACCGGCGGTGTGTCGGCGGGTGGCATCGGTTCAGGCATCGGCTGAGGCTTGGGCTCTGTGACGGCTTCCGGCTGCTTCTCCGGAGCGGGCGGCGCAGTGGGCGGCGCCACCGGTTTCGGCGCCGGACGCGGTTTCACTTCCGGCAAAGGCAACTCGCTGGCGTCGCTCGGCTCCGCCTTGGGAACCTGCGCACGGGCCGCTTGTCTCGGCTTCATCCAGTGCTGGACGGCCCAGTAGAGTGAACCCATCACGGTGGCAAAGGCGACCAGGCCCATCAAGGTTGCCCACCAGGGAAGCGGGGCCGTTTTGGGTCGCGGACGCGGTGCACGCCGACGTGGCACGGACGGAACGACCGGTTCGGTACTGGGGGCGGGAGGCGGGGGGACGATCGTTGGATCCTGCGCTGCCGACGTGGCAGGGATCTGCGGCGCTGCGGGAATGCGGATCTCCAGCTTGGCCGGTGCGCTGCGCTCGCGCGTCGCCGAGGAGGTGGGCGTCGCGGCCGCCGTTTTATTGGGTGTAGGCGGCGTCTTCGGGGGAACCACGGAGATCGGGAGGGCCACGGAGATCGGCTTCGCCGGGGCGGTCGGCTTTGCCGGGGCGGTCGGCTTTTGCGTGGAGGACGGCTTCGCCGGGGGAAACGCGGGTTGATCTTGGGGCGCTGGCGTGCCGCGTTTCCAGGAAGGGGGCAGTGACGAGACACCTTGCAGCGAAATGCGCGGGCCCGCGGTTTCGCGTGGGGCGTCGGGGACCGTGGTCGAGGGTTGCTCCTCGACGCGTGACGCTGCGGGTGCTTTGCCGGGCGCGGCCTGGATGGACAGAGGTCCCAGCGTTCGCGGCGTCTTGCCGCCTCCGGGCACTCCGCTCAAGGCACCAATCGTGAACCGTTTTTCGGTCGGGCCCAAACCGAGGTCGATACGCGGCGACGCGGGCTTGTCGGCGCCCTTGGAGTTCAACTCCGTGTCGTACGCATTCTTCAACGACTCGGTCGTCAGCGTCTGGTGGGCGAGTTGAATCTGCTGCGCGAGCGACCGCCACTCGTCCGTTCGCTCGGCGTCGGGGACTTGGTCGACTTTTTCCTGCGTGCGTCGTGCGGCCGCGGCGATCCGCGCCGGATCCGCTTCGCCGAACTCAAGCCCGAATAGGTCGTAGAAGTGGCGAGGCTCCCGGGGGAGGCCGAGCCAGATGCGGCAGCGATCGGAGAAGGGTTGGGGCATGACGCGTTCCTTGTGCCATGCCATCATACTACGGGGCGTCTGGCGTGGGAAAGAACGTGCGCCGCGACGCTCCATGTTTCGTTACTTGAGCAGTTTCTTGCCCCGCTTCAGCAGGTCGCTGGGCGAGCCGATGCGTGCGGTCAGCAGCGTGCGGATCTGCTGCATCTGCTCGTCGCCCACCTCCAGTCGCTCCAGGATCTTGCCGTGGTCGGCGGCCAGCTTCTCCTGCAGCTTGTCCAGTTCCTCCTTCACCTCGGAGTCGGCCTTGGCGAGCAACTGCTGTTCGCGGGCCGCCAGTTCCTGCCGCACGGCCTGGTTGAGGCCGGTGGCCAGTTGGGGGCCGAGGTTCGAACGGAGCTCGTAGCGAGGCTTGAGGATGTCGCCGGACACCAGCAGTTCGGCCTGCAGCTGCTGGATCCCGGCCACCGCGGCCTGCAGGTTCTGCGGCGAAACGAACTTCGCATAGCGTTCCGGCACGAGGGGCTGCAGCTGGAGTTGGTCTTGGATGACGGTGATCTTGCCCTGGAGTTCCCGGTCGCGGATCACGAGTTCGGCGTGGACGCGGGCGGTGCCGGGCGCGATTTGGACGGCGAGCTTGCCGGGCTTGCCGAGTGTTTCGCCGTTCTGTTTCCAGGCGGGCACATCGACGACCCACTGGTCGGTCGGCTGGTCGCCGCGGCGGTCGAGCGTGCCGCGGGCCGTCATCTGGATCGCGCCGTCGGTGCGCACGGCGATGGTGGTCGGCGTGCCATGGCGGCGAGGCTGGTGCGTCAGGTCATGGGCGGCGCCCACGAAGGTGAAGGGCAGGGCGTTGACCGTGCCACGGCCGGACAGGTTCAGCTTCTGGACGACCACGTCGGCGGAGGCGGGGATGCCGGGGAAGAGCACGTTCACGCCTCGCGATGCGCGAGCCAACTGTTCGGATTCGTTCTGCTGGAGCTCTTCGCGCGTGCGCTGCAGCCATCGCAGTCCGCCTTCGATGCGCGGACCCCAGACCGGACCGAGCAGGTATTCGCTCAGGGAGTTCCCGTCGAGGTCGTCCAGTCGCAATCGCTGTCGCACGTATTCGAGGTCATGTTGGCGGGCGATGTCGAGCGCCTCGCGGTCGTGCTTCATCTGCTCGTGCAACTGTCGGACGCGGGCTTGCAGTTCAGTCGAGTCGCGGCGCGCCTTGTCGATCGATTCGGTGAGGGGCTTGATCTTGTCGAGATGGTCCAGCGGTTTGTCGGCCACCTGCTTGATCGTGTCGCGGATCTGGCGGACTTCGCCTTCGATCTGCTTCGCCTGCGTTTCGATCGCTTCATACTCCCGCGGCCAGCGTTCCGCGTACTCGCGTCCGAGCTGGACGGTTTTCAGGTCGTCGCGGGCGTCATCCTCGAGCTGGCCGAGCGACTGGTCGAGCCACTGCGAACCGCGGGACTCGAGGTCGGCCACGACTTGGTCGACGGCCGAAGGCGCGGTCGGTTCCTCGCTCTTCTCCAGCGCCCCGGAGTTTTCCCGCTCCGTGTAGAGCACGATCTCTTCGAGCGATCCTTCGCGAATCACCAGTTTGCGATGCAGAGCCAGTCGCGGGTCGAGCGTGAACGCGGCGCGGCCGACTTCCAGCAGGTTTCGCTCCGGATGCTCCGGATCGGCTACCGCCAGTTGTTCCAGCCGCAGGTCGCCCAGCAGCAGGTTGCCGTTCACGGCCCCGATTTCGACTTTTGCGCCGGTTGCCGCCTGCCCCGCCTGGACCAGCGCGAAGCGAATCAGCGGGTTCGCGCCGTAATAGATCGCCGCCGTAATCGCCAGCAGGGCGACCAGTCGCGGAACGAGGTAACTCCAACGCAGCATGCGTGCCTCCAGCTGGAAACGCCCGATGGCGGAGAATGCCCGGGGTGGACGGTAGTGATGGGGGATCGCGGTGGGCGAACGAGCGAGTCGAGGGACAACGTCGTTCGCGAACTAGCCAAGGAACTCCGGGGCCTTGGACGCCGGTGCGTCCGAGTGTCCGCAGGCGGGATCGCTTGCCCGCATGTCGGCCAGGGGGCCCGACGCGGGACTGCCGGGGGGCAGCAGCGAGGCGAACGGCGACACCGCAGCGGTCGGTTCGGAAGTTGCCGCGTGGAGTGATGGCGGTTCAGGCGGCATCGCGCGCCGCAGTCGATCGGCTGCGTTCGTCGTTGTGGACAGCTTGCGAGTGGGCAGCGATGCGCGGGTCATCAAGGGCGGACGGTTCAAGGCGGCTGTGTCCCACGACTGGGCATGGACCGACGCGTCCCCGAGCGCTGCCAGCAGGTCGGCGGGCGCGAGCGACTGGGATTCGGAAGCGGGTGTCGAGGCAGGCATGGCGGCGGAATTCGCGGCTGGGGACTGCGTGGCTGCGGGGGCCAGGACAGCCGGCGAACCGATGCTGCTGGCGGCCGTTGCCGTGCGGGCGGAATCCGCGGGATACCCGGAATGCGCCATCGGCTGCGGGCTTGCGCTGGTCAGGTCACGGGAGACCGTGCCTGCGGTATCGGTTTCGGCGGTCGGCTCCTTGCCCAGCCGCGCACGGAGGACGGGCATGAGTCGCTGGAAGGCACGTTCGCTGCCATGGTAGGTCGGATAGAACAGGCCGATGCCGAGGACGAAGCTGCCGAGCACGACCGAGTTGTTCAGCGACATCCAGGGGACAACCGGCCATTGGTGCAGTTGGGAAAGGAGCGGATAGACCGTCGGATTCCGCATCATGCGCAGGCCGATGCCGTGGGTCAGTGGGTCGATGGTTCCACTAAAGAGCGTGACCAAGAAGGCGGTGGTCAGGCCCACGCCCAGGTTGACCCGCAAGGTCAGCAGCATGACCGTGAAGCCGGCGGCCAGGAGGTTGCCCTTGGGCAGCAGGCCGATCATCATGCCGAGCGCCACGGCCATCGCCAGCTGGCGTGGAGTGCGGTCCTTTGACAGGATGCGAAGAGCGTTGTAGATCGGGTTCACGTATTCCAGGGCGGACATGCTTGCTCCTCCAGGGACCCAGACAGGCTTGCGCGGAGGTGTAGCCGATAGCCCGGTAAGCAAAAAGCCCAAAAAATTACCCCGGATGTCGTAGCTGAGGGCGGGGCTCGCGTCGAGCGGCTGGCTGGGGACGGAAATGCGACCAGACTTCCGCGTTCATCATCAGTCAGCTAGCGGGGACTGATCCCTACAACCGCGCGAACCCTTCGCCGGCGGCGGGCAACTTCAGAGGCTCCCTGCGATTCGCTCAAGTCCGCGGTTCCCCCGAGCGGTCCTTGGGTTACTCTTCGATTAGAAAGCTCGTGCCTCACCAGCACGTCTCCACACCTAGCTTTCTCACCCCCCCCGTGTTGGGCGGGTCCGAGCATTCGTTCGGGCCCGCCCTTTTTTTTGGTTGGGTTCTGAATAACGACTCGTCCGCTTCGGCAGGGCATCGGTCGCGAATTCCGCCGCGGCGCAGAAGGGTGCCTATAATTGTGAGCCCACTGCGGGTCCGATACGCTGCGAGGGGTCTGCTGGGCGGAGAGCTTTTGGGAATCGAAGCAGGATAGATCCTGTCACCACACCGGCTCGAGTTCGCCTGGGTCTGTGATCCGGGGCGAGGTCCATCGAATAGGGGAGGAATGCACGACGTGAGCGTCAAATTTGGAGACAGCAGTCTGCCTTGGGAGTCGTCCTCCGAGGTTCAGTTTGGGCTGCCGCCGCAGACGGAGGGCGTGCACACGCCGCTGCCCGTCACGCCGCCCCTGGGAACTCCCACTGCGGAATCGCCGATCAGCGAGGCGGTGCCGTTTGCGGAATCGCCCGAGGCGGATCGGCCCAGTGCGCCCGCTGAGTTCCCTTCGTTCGCTTCGTTTGGCGGTTCGTCCTTTGCGTCCGACACGGAGGCTCCTGTCTCCGCGCGTGCCGCTTCGACGACCGAACCCCGATACGTCGAATCGCCGCTGTTCGATGAATTTGACGCGGCCGAGGACAATGAGGACCTCGTCTTCGGCAACAGCGGGCCTGTGCTGGAGAGTCCGCTGCCCGGCGAACTGTCCGCGCCTTTGACGCTGCCGTCGTTCGTCGAGGAGTATCTAAAGGCTGAGATGGAGGATGACGACCAGTTCGAAGACTTCAACGAGGACGACTTCGACGAAGAGTTCGACGACGACTTCGAGGAAGAGGAAGACGACTTCGACTACGGCGAGCAGGAGCTGGAAGAAGGCGTCCAGGAGTCGGATGACGCTGGGGGTGACCTGGGCCCGGACGCGGTGCCCGACGGGGACTTCGAGGATTGACCGAGTTTTTGGGGCGAGGCCGCGGACCCGGCGTTCCGCAGCGGCCAGCTTTGACCGATACTAAGCGTCCGTCCGTTGCGTGCTCTGGCGTTACGCCCCGGGGCAGCTCGGGGACGCCGCGGAGGATCGGCGGGTCGGAGCGGGTTATTCGGTAGACTTGCCAGGCTTGGTGGGCGGACCGGGCTTGGCCCGACCTTCGGAGGTCCTTGCCACCGAACTCCCCGCACGCTCCCCGCACGGTCTTGGTTCGAGCAGTGTCCGCTTCCTCCTGTCCAAAACCGGGTGTCCACGGTACTCCGGTG
>CAZUJM010000100.1:13078-19795 GCA_964620405.1 uncultured Pirellulaceae bacterium
CCCCACGAAGGAAACCCCAATTCCAGCAGGTGTCTCTTGGCCCGCGCGCCGAACCTGCTGTCGCGCGACGCAGCCCGCCTCACGCCTGCTCCAGCCCGTGTAAGTTCGCAGAGAGACCGTTCCCTACCGCACTGAGGAAGTACCCCGCCGATGGTCCTGCCAGACGACGAACCCTTGGGAGATTCCGAGCCTCATGGATGCGGTGGGTGCCGCGAGTCCCAGGAGGATTTTGACCGACTGTTCTTTCGCGAGATCATCGCGCGTGGGTGTGACAACCCGGATGTGCTGCGGCGGCAGGCCGAACTGCTGTCGTGCAGCGGCGAGTACGCATCGGCCCTGGATCTCGACCGGACCCTGGCGGCTCGCTACCCCGAGGACCGGGTGGTGCATTACAATCTGGCCTGCAGTTTGAGCATGACGGGCCATCACTGCGAGGCGCTGAAGGCTCTGGAACGGGCGATCGAGCTGGGCTATGCGGACTTCGCGCACATCGAAGCGGATTCCGACCTCGACCCGGTGCGGGACCTGCCCGGTTTCCAGGAGCTGATGCGACGCTGGGACTCGGACGACCCGCTCATCGCCTGAGCGCGGAACGGATCGTCCGGCCGATCTCGCGTCCCTCGGGAGTTCGGGCTTTCGAGTCGGGCGTCCCGGGATGGTGGCTTCCCGCCCGATCGCCACCAGTGCGGGTGACGGCCCTTCGATTTCGAGTGCCCGCTTTTTCTTTCGTGAATCACGCAAAACGGCTTAACACGATGACGTTCCAGCCCGCTCCCTCCCAAGTCAGCTTTCCCGAACTGGAACTGGAGATCCTCGACTTCTGGCGCGAGCGTCGGATCTACCAGCGCTCGCTCGAGCAGCGCCGGGGAGGAGCTCCGTTTGTTTTCTTCGAAGGTCCTCCCACTGCCAACGGCATGCCGCATCCGGGCCACTGCCTGACGCGATCGATCAAGGACCTCTTTCCCCGCTACCGCACGATGCGCGGCCAGTACTGCCAGCGCAAGGCGGGCTGGGATACGCACGGTCTGCCCGTGGAAGTCGAGGTCTGCAAGGAACTCGGCATTCATTCCAAGGAGGAGATCGAGGCGTATGGCGTGGAGCCGTTCATCCACAAGTGCCAGCAGAGCGTCTGGCGTTACATGCAGCAGTGGGAGAAGCTGACCGACCGACTCGGATTCTGGGTGGACCTCGACGAGGCGTATGTCACCTACCATCAGTCGTATGTCGAGAGCGTGTGGTGGTGTCTGCAGAACCTGTTCCAACGCGGGCTGCTGTACCAGGGCCACAAGATCGTCTGGTGGTGGGCGCAGGGCGGCACGGCGCTCAGCAGCGGCGAGGTGGGCCAGGGCTATCGCGAGGTGGCCGATCCCAGCGTCTATGTGCTGTTCCCGCTGCTGGACTCGCAAGGCCAGCCGCTCGGTGAAAGCCTGCTTGTCTGGACCACCACGCCCTGGACGCTTCCCAGCAACCAGTTTGCCGCCGTGCATCCTGAGCTGAAGTATGCGACCGTGGAGGATGCCGAGTCGGGCCAGCGGCTGGTGATTGCCGAGGCGCTGGTCGAGGCGATCGCGGAAAAAGTGAAGCGGCCGCTGACGGTCGTGGGCTCGCGGTCGGGACGCGAATTGGTGGGCCTGCGCTACGAGCCGCCGTTCGATACGTTCCACAAGGCCACGGGAGAGACGCAGGGCGCGTTGAAGTCGGGTGGTCGCGAAGCGATCGCCTGGCGCGTCGTGGCGGCTGACTTCGTCACCATCGACAGCGGTTCGGGCGTCGTGCACCAAGCTCCCGCGTTCGGCGAAGTGGACTACGAAGTGCTGATCGCCGAGCAGGCGCGTTTCGAAGCCGGGCAGGGGCCGGAGTTGATCTGCGCCGTGGGGCCGGACGGCAAGTTCACGGCCGACGCGCCGACGTACGCGGGACGCTGGGTCAAGGATTGCGACAAGGACATCGCCCGCGAACTCAAGCAACGCGGCCTGCTGTTCCACCAGGAACAGTACCTGCACGACTATCCCTTCTGCTGGCGCGCCGACCAGGACCCGCTGATCCAGTATCCGCGGCAGAGTTGGTTCATCCGCACGACGAAGTTTCGCGACGCGATGCTGGCCAACAACCGCCAGATCAATTGGTTGCCCGAACACATTCGCGACGGCCGCTTCGGGAACTTCCTGGAGAGCAACGTCGACTGGGCCTTGTCGCGCGAACGCTACTGGGGAACGCCGCTGCCGATCTGGGTCTGTGAACAGACGGGCCAGATGGAAGCCATGGGAAGCTACGCGGAACTGCTGGCGAAACCGGGCGTCGACGGCGTGCAGGTCTGGGATGAAGCGAAGCGCCGCAATCCGGAACTGCCGGATGACCTGCGGGTGCACAAGCCGTACATCGACGCGGTCACCTACGATTCGCCGTTCGCGGCCGGTAGTCGCATGCGGCGCGTGCCGGAAGTGATCGACTGCTGGTTTGATTCCGGCGCGATGCCGTTCGCCCAGTGGGGCTATCCGCACCAGGGGCAGGATGCCTTTCGTTCGCAGTTCCCCGCGGACTTCATCTGCGAGGCGATCGACCAGACGCGCGGCTGGTTCTACAGCCTGCTGGCCATCAGCACGCTCATGTTCGGCTCCGACGACGCCGCGCCCAATCCAGGCGCAGCCGGAAACCCAGGCGCAGCCGGAAACGCCGCCTCATCGCTCGCGTTCCCGCATCCGTATCGCAACTGCATCGTGCTGGGGCTGATGCTGGGCGAGGATGGCGGCAAGATGTCGAAGCAGAAGCGGAACTACCGCGAGCCGCAGGAGATCTTCGACCGCTACGGCGCCGACGCACTGCGCTGGTACTTCTTCGCCAACCAGGCTCCTTGGACCTCGATTCGCTACAGTGAGCGCGCGATCAAGGACAGCATCCCCGAGTTCCTGCTGCGCCTCTGGAACGTCTACAGCTTCTTCATTATCTATGCCAACATCGACGGCTTCGATCCGTCGGAGGGCGTGACGGGGCCGGTGACGCAGTTGTCGCCCGAGGAGCTGTCGGGCGGACGCGGATTCCGTCCACCGCGCCAGCGCGGAGAACTCGACCGCTGGGTGCTCAGCGAACTCCACCGCACCTGCGACCTCGTCGTGCAGTCGCTCGACGCCTACGACAACTTCACCGCCTGCGGCCACTTGAATGCGTTCGTGGACGGATTGAGCAACTGGTATGTGCGACGAAGTCGCGATCGCTACTGGAGCAGCGATCGCAACGATCCGGACAAGCTGGACGCATACTGGACGCTGTACGAATGCTTGACCACGCTCGCGCGGCTGATCGCGCCGTTCACGCCGTTCTTGGCCGAGACGATCTGGCGTGGGCTGTCGGGCGTGTTCGGCGGCCGTGCGCTGGAGAGCGTGCATCTGTGCGACTATCCGACCGGCGACGCGGCCTGCGTCGACCAACAGTTGTCCGAGCAGATGAACTTGGCGCGCGAAGTTTCGTCGCTGGGCCGCAGCGCCCGCATGAACGCGAAACTCAAAGTCCGCCAGCCGCTCAAGAAGGTCGAGGTCGTGCTCGCCGATACGCGACACCTGGAGTGGCTCCGCGAACACGACGATCTTGTGCGCGAGGAGCTGAACGTCAAGGAGGTCGACTTCCCGGCGAAGGCCGACCAGTACATCACCTACCAGGTGCAGCCGGACTTCAAGCGACTTGGCAAACGCGTCGGTTCGCTGATGCCGGGCGTCAAGCAGACGCTCGCGCAGGCCGACGGCGGCGCGCTGCTGGCCGAACTGGAAAAGAACGGCAGCATTCGCCTCCAGGTCCAGGGTCAGGAAGTGCTGCTCGACAAGGAAGACATCCAGATCCGTCTCCACGCCAAGGACGGCTGGACGGCCGCGCAAGGCAGCCGCTGCGTGGTCGTGCTCTCCACCGAACTCGATGAAGGCCTGCTGCGCGAAGGCCTCGCCAAGGATGTCGTCCGGCTGATCCAAGACCAGCGCAAGAAGCAAAACTGTGCGTACACCGAGCGGGTGATGGTCCGCATCGGCACCGAATCGGAGGACCTGCGGCTGGCCATTCGTGACAACCAGGCCTACATCGAAGGCGAGACGCTCACGAAGGAGCTAGTGCTGCTCGACACTCTGCCAGGCGAAACGCTGGAGGTCGGTGACTACCTGATGACACTGGAAGTCCAGAAGACGGAGTCGCTCTAGTGGCCGATGACGCTCAGAATCCTGCCGGTTCCGCGGCTGTTGCGAGTTCCGGGACGCGGCGTCTGCGGCTGGCGGTGCTGATTTCAGGAGGCGGCACGACGCTGCGCAACCTGCTCGAGTACATCGGTCGCGGGCAGTTGGACGCGGAGGTGGTGTTGGTGCTGGCGAGCACCGAGAAGGCGGGCGGCCTGCGTTATCCGCGCGAGGCCGCGATTCCCCACCAGGTGGTCGTCCGTTCCAAGGCGATGTCCGACGAGGACTACCGCGAGGCGATCTTCCAGCCGTGTCGTGATGCGGGCGTGGACCTGGTCGTGATGGGCGGCTTCCTCAAGCATGTGCTCATCCCGCCGGACTTCGAGGGACGCGTGGTGAACATCCATCCGTCGCTCATTCCCGCGTTCTGCGGGCACGGCTACTACGGCCACCATGTTCACGAAGCGGTACTCAAGTACGGTGCGAAGGTGAGCGGCTGCACGGTGCACTTCGTGGACAACCAGTTCGACCACGGACCGATCATCCTGCAGCGGACCGTGCCGGTTGCCGATTCCGATACGCCCGACACGCTGGCCGCGCGGGTGTTTGAGCAGGAGTGCATCGCGTTGCCCGAGGCGTTGCAGCTTTTCGCCGAAGGGCGCCTCCAGCTCCACGGCCGCCGCGTGGCCGTCAAGAAAGCTTAATCGGTCCCGGCCGTTCTGGACTTGGAACCACGCAGACCGCGAGAACCTCCGTGGTTCCCCGTGCTCTCTGTGGTAAAAAAAGATCCCTGCCCCTGACCCCACCGATTCGGCGGGCTTGAGTGTAAAATCGGGACGCGGCAGGGAGAGCATCGGGGGACGTTGTCGGAGATTCCCATGAACGGCGGTTGGTCAGGCAGGCGCGTACGCGAATCGATCCACGCCGCAGTGACGCGCATGTGTCACCGCGGTCTTCTCGCCAGGGGCTTCGTGGCGCTGGGCATGCTGCTGGCGGGCGGGGTGGCCACGGGGGACGAGCGGCCGGTTCGCTTCAATGAGGACGTGCGGCCGATTCTGTCGGACAAGTGTTTTCGGTGCCACGGGTTTGACGCCAAGAACCGGCAGGCCGACCTGCGACTGGATACGGCCGAGGGTGCGCTGGGCGAACGCGAGGGAGGCCGAGTCATTGTCCCCGGGGATCCCGACGCCAGCCCGCTGTGGCAGCGCATCCTCTCGACCGACCCCGCCGAACAGATGCCGCCGCCCGCGACGCACAAGGAACTGAGCGAGGCGGAGCGGGCCGTGCTGCGGCGCTGGATCGCCGAAGGGGCCTCCTACCAGAAGCACTGGGCATTCGAAACGCCCGTTGCGGCGGATTTGCCGCGCGGCGAGGGCCTGTCGTCGCATCCGGTCGACGCGTTCCTGCGCGAACGGTTGCGGCGTGAAGGCCTGTCTTGGAACAGCGAAGCCGACCGGCGGACGCTGGTGCGCCGCGTCGCCTTCGCGCTCACCGGACTGCCGCCCACGCGCGAAGAAGTACGGATGTACCTGATCGACGCGTCGCCTGATGCGTACGAGCGGATGGTGGATCGCTACCTGCAATCACCCCACTTCGGCGAGGAGATGGCGCGCCACTGGCTGGATGTCGCCCGCTACGCCGACACGCACGGCATGCACTTGGACAATGAACGCCAGACCTGGGCTTATCGTGACTGGGTCGTGAATGCGTTCAACCGGAACCAGCCGTTCGACCAGTTCACGATCGAGCAGTTGGCGGGCGACCTGTTGCCGGAACCGACGCTCGACCAGCTCACCGCCACCGGCTTCAATCGCTGCAACGTGACGACCAGCGAGGGCGGGTCGATCGACGACGAGCTGATCTTCCGTTACGCGGTCGATCGCGCGAGTACGACGATGCAGGCCTGGACAGGGCTCACCGGCGGCTGCGCGGTGTGCCACGACCATAAGTTTGATCCGATCAGCCAGCGTGAGTTCTACTCGTTCTACGCGTTCTTCCACTCGGCCGCCGATCCGGCGATGGACGGCAACGCCCTGCTCACGCAGCCGGTGCAGAAACTGGAGACGCCCGAGGTGCGAGCGGAACTGGCGTCGCTGGACGCCCGGATCCAGGCGCGGCAGCAGGAACTCTCCGAACTGCAGGCGGCGACGCCTTACGAGGATCCGGCCACCGACGACGCGACACGTTCCTTCCGCGCGTGGTGGAAGCAGACGACGGACAAGGACGTGCCGGGTCTGGCCGCCGAGCTGAATGCGATTGCCAAGCAGGGACCGGAGAAGACGACCGACGCGGCGCAGACGCGTGCTTTACAGGACTACTATGTGCAGCAGGTGTGCGTGGACACGCGTGACAAGTTCGCGACGGTGCTGGCCGACCTGGCGAAGCTGCGAGAGGCGCGGACGAATCGCGACAACGCGACGCCCAGCACTTTCATTTTCCGCGACCTGCCGCAGCCGCGTTCGAGCTTCGTGATGATGCGCGGTGCGTACGATAAGCCGGGCGACGCGGTGGAGCCGGGCGTGCCGGCGATCCTCCCGCCGCTCGTCAAGGACGACCCCGCGCGCCG
>CAZUJM010000101.1:0-19665 GCA_964620405.1 uncultured Pirellulaceae bacterium
CCACGCGGGTGGCAACTTCTCCATTCGATGCGCCGTTCTGCTCCACCACCTCCGCCCGCCAGGTCCAAGGCCGACAGGACGCGCGCGGGAACTGCAAAGAAGGTGATTGCCACCGCGTCGTTCGCTGCCGTCCAAGTCGTTCGCGACCACCGAGACCAAGGCCAGCCCCATGTCGCCTCCGCCATCTCCTTCGATTTCCAGCGCCCGCGTCCGCGAACTCGACCGATTCGCCATCGAGGAACTCGGCATGCCCGGGTTGCTGCTGATGGAGAACGCGGGCCGCGGAGTGGCCGAATTCGTGCAGCGTGAGCTTTCCGCCGCACGAGCGTTGATCGCCTGCGGGCCGGGGAACAATGGTGGCGATGGGTTCGTGATCGCCCGCCATCTCGATCTGGCGGGCTGGTCCGTGGACGTGCTGCTAGTCAGCAGACGGGAAGCGTCCCGAGGTGATGCGGCCGTGAACCTCGGCTGGATGTCGGCCACTGGTTGCCGTTTGTTGGCCTACGACAGCGCGGAGGGACGCGCGGCGGTCAGCGCCCCTGGGCGATACGAACTGGTGGTCGACGCGCTGCTCGGCACCGGCAGCCGCGGTGCCCTGCGAGCCCCCTTGGGGACACTTCTCGGAGAACTCAACCGCATGTCCGCCCTGCGCGTCGCCGTGGATCTGCCCACCGGCCTCGACAGCGACACCGGGGTCGCGGATCCCGCTACCTTCCGCGCGGACCACACGTGCACGTTCGTCGCCCCCAAGCCAGGCCTGCTGCATCCGGCGGCCCAGCCTTTCGTTGGCAAGCTGACCATCCTGGGGATCGGCGTGCCACGCCACGTGCTGCGTCGTTTCGGCGTCGATGTGCCCCGGGGACCCGATGGTCCGACAACCGCCTCCGAATCCATCGGCCGACAGCCCGCTTAGTCGTCTTGCGACCGGCTTAGTCGGCCACGCCCGGCGGATCGCCATCGAAGTTCTTCCACTTCATGGCTCTTCGGAACGGCTCGACGCGCAACAGCACTTCGCCGCCATGGAACAGACGCACCGTCCCGTTCGACTCGCTGACCGTCACCGCCACCGCCTTGGTTTTTTTCGTGATGGCTGCTGCGGCCCAATGACGGGCTCCCAGCCCTTTGGAAAGAGTGACGTTGGCGGCGGACGCATTCAGGTAACGGCAAGCCGCCTGCACGGTCCCATCGGAAGAAACGATCACCGCTCCATCCAAAGGCGCGATCTCCTTGATGGCCTCCCGCACGCGTTGGTCGAGGATGTTCCTCTCGGCGCGACTGTAGCCTCGCACGGGATCAAAGCCCAAAGGTTCGCTGAGCCTCAGCACGTTGCGACTATCGCCAACTACGAACACGGTTCCCACCGGTTTGCCCTCGCGGCCCTCGCGACCAATCTCGATGGCCAGGTCGACGACGGCCTTCAGCGTATCCAGGGGAACCTTGGTCCCCAGCAATCGCAGGTCCCGCGCCGTCAACCGCCCGAGGTGATCATCCAGCCGGATGCGGCTTACAGAATCGATCCGTCCCGGTTCGAACCCGCTGTACATCGCCACGACATCGGCCTCGGAACTGACCAGTTCGTTGGCCACCGCCGCCAGCAGAGCGTGTGTCAGCTTGTCGTGGACGGGAGCCTCCTGCAGGCTAATGACCTCGGTGAGCAGGTCGGCATCTCGGGCGCCTCGCAACTGCTCTTCCGTGTCCGCCGCGATGAGGATCTTGAACTTGCGACCGGTGATCTTCTTCAGCAGGTCCCAATCCAGCGGACGATCCACCAGGACCAGCAGTGCCTCGGCGTTCACCGTGAGGCAAAACTGGGTCGCCAGTCCGCAGAGCGTTTCCAAGGATTCGGATGACTTTTGAGCGCTCATGCTGTCCGCGTACACACCAGGAAGAGGTTGGCAGTGATTGAGTCGATCGTTTACCCTCGCGTCCGCCCGGGAGGAAGACGCCGTGAAAGAAGTCGCAGGCACCGGCCGGACGCGGAGGACAGGGAGAATGTTTCAACGGGCCTCCGACGTCGCGGAGGTCCCCGGCGAAGCGTGCGATTCCCTGAAATGCGTTGGGCCTTACGGTAGCGGAATCGTAAGAAGTTTGCGGTCCCTCCGCAACCTGAATCCGCAGGTCGCCTTGGAAGGCAGGCGGCCGCAACGGAGTGGACGCGAACGAACGGCGACAGACAGCAACGGCGACGCGTTCCATCCGCAGCCCGCAGCAGGTCGCTCGCTGGTTCGCGGAATCGCGAGCGTACTCCCTGCGAGCGCGACGAGGTTCGCCCGTACGCCTGCAGAAGCGACGGGGCCTCCGAGGGCTACTTCACGCCTTCCCCGCCGTCGCGTCGAGCCATGGGGGGAGAGGCGCCGTGCGCGAACACACGCGTGTGGTACAGGCGCAAGGCCCGCGCGGCATGGCCCTTGGGCCCCACTTCCCATTCATGGAAGCGATGCTGGGTCAGCGTCGTGGCCAGGAAGTGAACGGCTTGCAACACATGGGGCTGGTAGAGGCCTTCATCGGGGAGGGAGAAGACCAGCCATTCGAGCATATGCCCCGTGGTCTGGACGCGTCGATCAAGATCCCCACGATCCGCCCTGCGTTTGAACCATTCGGAACTGAAGCTACCGTCGGAGTTTTGCAGCGTCATGATGTAACGCTGATAGTCATGGATGTATCGATCTGCCCGCCACCACTGGCCCTCGATGGGCTTTCCTTCCTTGCGACGCTGCGCCAGGGAGAAGGTGAGCCCCATCAGGCGATGAGTGCCACCGCAAGCGGCTCCGTTGATCGGCGAGGCCAGTTCGATCTGGACGACTCGAGAAAAGTCCCAGGCCTCGCCCTGCTCGTTTTTCCATTTCGTGTCCGTGGGCGTGTAGTACGAAAGCCCGATCAGTTTGAAAGTCAGCTCCGTGTCCTGGCGGCAGGTCAACTGCTCCTCCTTCACCAGATCGGCCACGGTGAAATCGCGGCCGTTCACGCGAATCGGATAGCTGGCGTCGATTCCAGTCTGCGCGAGCATGGCGAGGAACTGGGCTGGGTGCCCCTGGAAACCGGGTCCCTCACGACCGCGCAAGTGGTCCCCGGAGAGATAGAACAGCGGACGGCCCATGCAGGGCTGGTTTTGCGTGATCCAGTGAATCGCGTTGACTCGCTGCCCGCGAGGGCCTCCGACATGCACCTCGGTGCCCGGGCCCCAGCCGAGAAAGCTGTGCAGGATCGACCAGGCGCCGTCGTCCCGCGTGTTCAGCCGCATCTGCTCGTGCATCTTCAAACAGCGTTCGAGCGGTTCCCGCAGCGACAGGACCTGCGCGGGCACCGGTACGCGAGCGGCCAACCGAGGGCCCTCGGTTGGCGTTTTGTCGGAGGGCTGCTTCTCCTTCTCCGCGACCGTTGGCTTCTTGGGTGAGCCGCCCTTCTCCGCTTTGATTTCTTGCGATGGTGCGTTCGGGGTAGGCAGGGAGACGCTTGCCCCCGAGGGAGCGGGGGCGGTTGTCGTCGGGGCGGGCAGAGCACCCACGGCGGAGGGAAGCGTCAGCTGCCCCGGGGCCGGCGGTTGCGGACTCGCTGCCAACGGCAACTCGGGAGCGGTTGACGACTCCACCGTGGTGTTGGACGGAACAGGCTGGCGACCACCGGCCTCTCGCAGCGGGTTGATGATCGCGTCCGATGGCGAAACGGGAACGGCTGCTACCAGTTCAGGCCCGAGGTCCCCCAGCACATCGCCAAACACCTGCTCGACCGACTGCGATCCGGCAGGCGTAGCGCCCTCCAATTCGACCTCTGGGGCCGCCGTCGCCAGCGTCCCGTCCAGACGCGTCACGGAGCCTTCGAGGGGTGGGTCCCCCGCGCCTTCCCGAGACGCGATGAGGGATCGCACCGGACCGGCGGCTTGGGCGTCGCGTTTCGCCGAGGGACTTCTCCAGGGCAGGCTGAAGCCAGCAGGCGTGACCTCGGCGGGCAACGAGCCGGTCAGCACCTCCGGAACGGTCACAGGGTCCAGCGTCAGGGCGATAGGCATTCCTGACAGCGGCCAAGGGACGGACTCCGACCACAGCAAGGGAGGCTCCGAAGCCCCCACCACACGGGTCGCCCCCACTGCTCCCCACAGGAGCAGTCGAGCAAGCCAATCAGCGGCCCAGGTTCTCATCTCAGATTTGCGCCGTGCCATGGATCTTCGCGGAATGACCGGTGGGGTGGTGAAGCAGAGAGGCGAGTCCGCCGCGCGGCGGTCGCTTCTTCGTCATCTGAGGTATCGGCTGGACGGCTTCCTGCGTTTACGCCCGTTGTCCGTTTTGGACCCGGGACACCGCCTCCGAAGGAACACCAAAATACAGAAACGAGCCAGGGCAGATAAGGCCCGTTAGCGGCGCAAAGTTTCACCGGACATCCGCGCCGTGAGAACTTCGGGGTTCTCGAGCATTTTCTTCCACTGTCGTACGTCTTGGCCACCGTCCTCCCCCGTGACGCGTTCCAGGCTCTGCATCGCGACGTACTGCACGGCCGGGTCGCGATCATCCAGCAACCCGCCGAGAGCGCCTACAACGGCTGGATCGCGAAAGCCCCCCAGGCCCCGCGCCGCAGCCAGCCTCACGTCGTTCGACTGCTCGTCGCCCAACGTGGCAACCAGCAGCTGCATGGCATCGCGAGTACCGATTTTCGCTGCCGTATTGCAGGCTTCCATACGAACGTTCGCGTCCGCGTCCTTGACGGCCAAGGCAACGACCGGGACCGATTGCGATGCCGGAAACCCAGGAAGCGCTTCCAAGATCGCCATCTTGACGGGGACGGAGGTCTTCGCATCCTGCCCGAAGCCGGCCGCGAAGCGGGCCATCACGCGCTGCGTCTCGCCGGGCTCCATGCTTTCAGCTCGCGATGCCAGCGACTTCACCTCGGCAACCTGACCGGCAAGCGTGTTGATCCCTGGGGCTTCCCGGGGGCCGGCCTGCCAAGGCATGGACGGTAGTCGCATCTGGGCGCATCCCATGACCAGCAGGATCATGGCCAATCCCCAGCCACATGCATCCGGCAACATCCGAGGCCCGCGCGATCCCTGCCTTGTTCCCTGTGATTTCATAGCGTCCTCATTTCGCCCAGCCGTCTTGCGACCCGCGTTCAGGAAGGTATTTCCCCGCCGTCGGGGGCGTATACCAGATGCGGCGTTTCCAGACCAGCCCGAAGCCCCGAAGTCGCCCCGTGGCAGCCGGCCCTTGCCACCCATTTTCACGAGCCCCCCCAAGCCCGCCAACTCGAGACCCTGTCGAAGCACAGCCAAGCACCGCTACGGTCGGGGCCGACACGGAAACGGCCGTGCAGGTGGTTCCACGACTCGAAAGATTTTTTCGAACCGTGACCTAACGTGACAAACTCGGCGCGTAACAAGAGGGTGCCCGGGAGCAACGCGGATGAGCAGACAACAGGTCTTCCGTTGTTCTCGGGGAGGCGCCCCTCGCCCGGCCTCGCATCGCGAGCATCACTTCGCGATCGTCGCACGGCGACTCGCCAGACCGCCAACCAACCACCAGCCCAGGAGGAGTTTCCACATGTTGGTACTTAGTCGTAAAGTCGGACAGGAACTGACCATCGGCGACAACATTCGAATCACCGTCAATCGCATCTGCGGGAATCGCGTCGTCCTGGGGATCGTGGCTCCCCAAACGACGCGCGTGCTTCGAGGCGAGTTGGAGCCGTTCGCCCCGTCGTTTGAAGTGGAAGTGGAGACGGGCATGGAGGAGGGAGTCAGCGTCCCGGCGGGAGCGGCCTGGATTGTCACGGGAGAGTCCCCTCTGGAGGTCATGGCGCGTCACACGCACTGATACCCGAGCTTGAGGACCGAGTCGTCGGAGCGGGCGTCGCCCCAACGCCCGACCGATCTCGCCAGAGGACCTCACGGGCAGCTTCCTGCGCACCCTGGACTGCCGGGAATTGGCCCGGCAGGATGCCTCGAAGGTGGTTCCGCGCACGGCACTTCGGGGGTTCGCTTCGTTGGCCAGGCAAGACTTCCGAGTGTTGCTCACTGCCCCAGGTTGCTTGCGATGCGGAACCGGGGATCATGCCCACGCCACGCGACTGCCCCGGCTTGTCGAAGCCCGGGTCAAGGATCTACCTTGTCGAGAGTCGCCCCCCTGCCCCGAGCCGACCATCCCTTGTCCTAGCCGAGGAGTCCGCCGTGTTCCGATCCGTGCTTCGCATGTCCTTTCGTCTGCTGCTGCTCGCCAGCCTTTTGGGCATCTCCCGTATCGGGGAGACGGCTGACGCCGATGCCGCCGGATACCTTGCCCAGATCCGGGCCGCTGCCGATCGGCGGGATGCCGCGGAGGTACTGAAGCTCTGCGGACGCCTCCTCGACGGCGACTCCAAGACACCCGAGGCGTACTATTGGCGGGGGCGGGAGCAGTTGCGGGCGGGGCGTGCCGTGGAATCGGTCGCCGACTTCGACGCGTTCCTGGCTGCCACCCCAGGTGCTCGATCGCGATTGTGGGAGCGAGGCATCGCCTGCTACTACGCGGGCAAGTTCGCGGACGGAGCGGAGCAGTTCGCCGCGTACCAGACGTACGACGACAACGACGTGGAGAATGCCGTCTGGCATGTGATCTGCCAGAGTCGAGTGAGCGGCTTCGAGGACGCCCAGCGGAAACTGATGAAGGTCCGTCGCGACGGTCGCGTGCCGATGATGGAGATCTTCGACATGTTCGCGGGCAAGTCGACGCCGGAGGAGGTGCTCCGCGCTGCCGAGGAAGCCGCGGGAGAGGCGGACGAGAAGAAGTACCACCGTTTCTATGCCCACCTCTACATCGGGCTGTACTACGAGGCGCGTGGAGACGAAGCCGCCGCCAAGAAGCATCTGACCGAGGCGGCGGAGAAGTACGCCAACGACCACTACATGTGGGACGTGGCGAACATGCACGCGCGGCGCTGGAAGCAGCCGGCCCCCGCGGCCTCGCCCTAAGGCGTTCCCGGCCTTTCGGTTCCCATATACCTGTGGGGCCATATCAGTGGCCCCAGCCCCGTGGCCCAGCAGGAACTATTTCCCGGCGGCAAGGTTTTCGGCGGGGACGATGCTACGATGAAGAGTCCCTCGCCATAGGCGTCTGGGGTTGCCGAGGACCGCGTTTTCCGGGCCGACGATGAGCGACATCAAACAGCACTTCGAGGAACATGCAGCGGTCTACCTGGGGGCTCGTTCCCAGCTCGAGAAGATCTGGAGTCGCCGGCAGCCTCTCTTCGAACGCTGCCTGGACCGGGACGCGCCGCTCCGGTTTCTCGACATCGGCGGCGGATCCGGCATCCTCGCAGACCAACTGCTAGAACTCTTTCCCAAGAGCCAGGTCACTATTGTCGACCTCAGCCAGTCGCTGCTGGACTACAACCGGCCGAACGATCGCAAGCACCTCATCTGCGAGGACGCGTGGGAGTTCCTCGCCCGGCAACGCGGGCAAGTCGAATACGACGTCATCAACTTCGATGTGCTGCTCCATCACATCCTGACGCCCCGCTCCTTTCGGGAGTCGCGGCGGATGCAGGCGGAGATCATCCGCCAGTCGATGCAGGTCCTGGCGCCCGGGGGTTACATTTCGATTCGCGAGATCCTCTACGAGAGCCTGGGCATGCTGCCCCGCAGCACCACGCAGCGTCTGCTCTGGTATGCCTCCACGCGTCGGCTGCCCCGCTTCGCGAGCCGGTTGCTGCAGGGGCTGGGCATGAAATCGCAAGGCGGTGGCGTCTGTTTCTTCAGCCAGCAGGACCTGCGATCGCTGCTGCTGGCCAATCGCCTGGAACTGGTGGAGTGGGACCTGAATCGCATGGTGCGACTGACCTGGAAGTACCGACTCGCACTGGTGGGAGACGTGACGGACGTCTACGTCATGGCCCGGCGACCGGCCGAGTAAGCCTAGTCCGGGACCGAAACGCCACTTCGATCTTCCTCCAGGCTGTCCCGCAGTAGCAGCCCCTCCAGCTCCACCAACGCCGCGCGCAGCGAACCGAGCGAGTCGAGGTAGGCGAGATTCGTCTCCGCGTAAGTCCGTTGCGCGGTCAGCAGGTCGAGGTAACCAATTTCACCTGCCCGGTAACCTTTCTGCACGAACTCCAGCGTGCTCTTGCTGTTCTCGAGAATGCCGTTCGTCTTCGAGTAGTCTTCGACCTGGTTGCGTGCATTGGCGTATGCCTGGAAGACGGTGGCCAGCTGCTTCTGGAGCGACAGCCGCACGCGACCGGTCGCTCGTTCGGCGGCGAGCAGGTCGGAATACGCTTGGCGGATCGCGCCTTGGTTGCGGTTCAGCCAGGGCAAGGGCATGGTGACCACGAGATTAGCGTTCGCGCTGTTGGTGGCGTTGTCCGTCTGGCCCACGGCCTCCACATCCACATCGGGAACGGGCTCGGCCCGTTGGCGTCGCAGTTGCCACCGTGCCCGTTCGACTTCCAGTTCGGCGGCGGCGACCTGGGGGCTGTCGGCTAGCAGCCGCGCCCGGATCTCGTCCGGATCCACCGCCCGCAGCGACTCCTCCAGCTCCCCGACCAGTTCACGATTCTCCAGGTCAGGACTTCCCACGACGGCAGCGAGCCGCTGCCACGCGGCGCTCTTCTGGTTCTCGGCGTTCTTCAGCAGCAGTTCCGCCGACTGCCATTCGACCCTGGCACGCATCACGTCCACCTGGCTGACCTCCCGCGCCTCCAGCAGGGCCTCGGCGGTCTTGACGGCCTGGTCCGCGATGCCCGCGAGTTCCCGCGCCACTTGCAGTCGCCGTTGGGCGATCAGGACTTCGTAGTAAGCCAGCCGAACGTCGGTGAGGACACGCTGGCGTTGAGCTTCGTACTGGGTTTCCGCCTTGCGGACTTCCTGCGAGGCGACGGCGCGGTTGAGTCTTAGTTTTCCGCCCCGCACGAACTGCTGACCGATCACCACACCTTGCTGCTCGGCCTCTCCTCCGCTGCCCAACTGCTGCCCGGAGTAGCCCAGGACGGTGTTGGGGGGCAGACCGACCTGCACCCATTTTCCGCGCAGTGCGTCGACGCGAGCCGCGGCCTCGGCCAGCGTCGGATTTCCTTGCACGGCAAGTTCCTCCAGTTCCGCCAAGGTCAGCGACTGGTCCGCATCGAACTGCGAGGAAACGATCACTTCCTCCGCGACCATCTCGCCGCTCTCCGCGGATGCCGGGACGCGTTCCAACGACAGCGAGTCGGGGGTCGGCGGTGGAACGGGTTCCCCCTGTCCACTGGCCAATCGCACCGAACGCGCCGGCGGCGTGTCGACTTCGTGCTGCGCGAAATGCATCCGACCGGAACGGGACGGGACGCGATCCGCGGCAGACGCTCGAATGCCCGCAGCGGGCTCCACCGCCCTGGCCCCAGGCAGGTTCTGCGAGAGGCTCGCGCACAGGACAATGCAGCCGGCAAGGCGAGGACGCCAAGGGAGCGAACGTATCATGGGAGTTCTCAACGGAACGCGGATGGGAGGGGAGGCACCGCAGGGGAGTGCGATGCGTCGAGCAGTCGGCCGGCGGGTGAGCGTCCGGGGTCGCTGCGCGTAGGATGGGAGGGGAGGCGGACGGAAGGGATGGACGGGCAGGGACGTACCCTGCGGATGGTATCGAGAGAGCGGGCCCTGCTCCTTGAACCAAACCGGGTGACGTCGCCGCCCGTTGCCCCGAGGAGGCGGATGCTCACAAAAGTAGACGCGACTCCCCTGCCCGGCATTCGCAGGCTGGGCAACGTGGGTTGGGACTCGGCATGTTATAATCCGGGACCCACCGCAGCACCGGAAACGCGTCGCGACACCCGTCGGCCCCGTGTCCGCGTTTCCATTCCTGCATCGATCCTCCTGCCGTGAGTCCCCTCGATGCCCGCAGAACCTTCCAGCTCGCGAACTCCTCGCCGCGGCGCGTCGCTGCGGTATTTGCTGGCACTACTTGTGCTCGGCTCTTGCCTGGGGATATCCGTCGGGCGATTCGTGATCGCCCAAACGCCATCCGACGATTCGACGCCCACCGCCAGCAGTTCCCCCGCGAGTGCACCGCCATCGGACGCTGTCCGAGAACACTTCGAGACGCGCATCCGCCCATTGCTGGCAACGCACTGCTATGAATGCCACAGCAAGCAGTCCGAGAAACTCCGCGCAGGACTGCGACTCGACAGCCGAGCGGCGATTCTCGAGGGCGGGGAGTCCGGCGCGGCGCTCGTGCCGGGCCGGCCTGAGGACAGTCCCCTGATGGCGGCCGTGCGACACGAGACCGTGGCCATGCCTCCCTCCGCGAAACTTTCGGACGAGCAGATTGCAGACCTGGAGCGTTGGATTCGCGAAGGCGCCTGGTGGCCGGAGGAGTTGACCGCGGAGCAGGGCCGGCCTTCCGAATCGGCCGCATCGCCCGCAGCGGAACGCGAGGCACGCAAGGCAGCCCACTGGGCGTGGCGACCCCTCACCAGACCGACCGTGCCGGACGTCGTCGACCGAGCATGGCCGCGCAACGAGGTCGATCGCTTTATCCTGGCGGGTTTGGAGAGCGCGGGGTTACCCGTTGCGTCGGAAGCATCCCGCGCAACCCTGCTGCGTCGCCTCTCGTTCGACCTGCGTGGCCTGCCTCCCACCGTCCAGGAGATGGAAGCCTTCCTGGCCGACAGTGCGCCGGACGCCTACGAGCGTCTCGTGGATCGCCTGATGGCGACTCCGCAGTTCGGTGAGAAATGGGCCCGCCATTGGCTGGACCTGGTTCGGTTCGCGGAAACGTGTGGGCACGAATTCGACTATCCCCTGCACCACGCCTACCGGTATCGCGACTATGTCGTGCGGGCTTGGAACGACGATCTGTCCTACGATCAGTTCGTGCGAGAACACATCGCCGGCGACCTGCTGCCGGAACCGCGGATCAACCCATCCAGCGGGTGCAACGAATCGATCGCGGGCACCGGGTTCTGGTGGCTCGGTGAGGCCAACCACGCTCCGACCGATGTGCGCGCCGACGAGGCCGACCGCATGGACAACCAACTGTCCGTGTTCGGCAAGACCTTCCTGGGGCTGACGATCGGCTGCGCCCGATGTCACGACCACAAGTTCGACCCAATTCCCACCGCAGACTACTACGCGCTGGCCGGATTCCTGCAAAGCACCCGTCGGCAGGAAGCGTTGCTCGACCCGGGCGGAAAGATCGAGGTGGCGGTTCGCGAGTTGCGTTCCCTGCGGGGAGAGATCGACGCGGAACTGCAGCGGTCGCTGGCCGACGAGGCGAGAACTCCGGAGTATTGGTCGAGTCACCTGCTGGCAGCAACTGGAGTCGCCCCGTCGGCATCTTCGGCCAACTCGCTTCCGCTGGATGACGGCCTTGTGGAACGACTTCGCCAGGCCATTGGCGACCAGCAGTTGGCGTTGCCCACCCACCCGTTGCACCTCTGGCAGCAGCTCACAACCGGCAACGACCCGGCCAGCTTCGCGGACCGGGACCGCGCGGCCGCCGAAACGTGGCGACACCAGTCGCAGGAGGCAGCCCGGTCGTGGGAAGGCCGCCAGGTGTTCGCCGATTTCACGCGCGACGATCTCTCGGGCTGGTTCCTCACGGGCCAGGCGTTCCAGAAGTCGGCGGTCGCCTTGCCGGAAGCCAGCGACTGGTCGACTGGCTTGCAGCCACCCCAGTTGGCCCGCCCCGGAACCGTCGATAGCGGACTCCTCGGGAAGCGATTGCAGGGTGTCCTGCGGTCGCCCACCTTCACGCTGGAGCACCCCCAGATCCACCACTTGATTCGCGGCCGGAACTTGCAGATCCGCTTGATCGTGGATGGCTATGTGATGGATCTGTTCAATCCGCTGCTCTTCGCGGACCACGCGCTGCGCGACGTCAACACGAACGGCCAGTACCAGTGGGTGACGCAGCGTAACGACCTGTCCCATTCCATCGGACACAAGGCCCATCTCGAATACATCGACCACGGCGACGGGGATTTCTCGCTGGCCGCCGTCGTGTTCTCGCAGGAGGGACCGCCGACCGAACTGCCTTCGGCCCGTATCGCGAATTGGTTCGAGGCGTCGGCAACGGGCGGCTCCGAGGACACCGGAGTACCACCGGGGCGAGCCCGAGAGACGCTCGCGGAATTCTATGGTCGGTGGATCCACGACGTCCTGGACCGAGGCGGTGTGGGCAGCGGCGGCACCGGCGCCGAAGAGTCGATCAGCAAGACCGCGAGAGACGACAGGGAACTGCTGAACTGGCTGCTGCGACAGGAGCTGGTTCTCCGGAATCGCGGCGATCAGCAACGCGCGTGGACGGAACGCCTCCAAGCGTTGGAGTCCCGCCTGCCCTCTCCGATTCCCGTGCTGGCGGCGACCGATGGATCGCCGGAGGACGAGTACCTCCATGTGCGTGGCAGCAGCCGCAACCGCGGGCGCGATGTGCCGCGTCGCATGCTGACGGCCATCGCCGGCGACGACCAGCCAACCATCGTCGATGGCTCGGGCCGTCTGGAACTGGCCAACCGAATGCTCGATGAAAGCAACCCGTTCCCGGCGCGCGTCATCGTCAATCGGCTCTGGCACCACCTGCTGGGAAAAGGCATCGTCCCCACGGTCGACGATTTCGGGGTGATGGGGCAGGCTCCGAGCCATCCGGAGTTGCTGGATTGGCTCGCCAGCGACCTGCGAGCGCATGACTGGTCGCTGAAACGCACGCTGCGACTCCTGCTGACCTCCCGTACCTACCGCATGGCATCGGAACGGCACTCGGCGGAGGTCGAGGAGCGCGACCCGTCGAACGAACGTTGGCATCGCCGGGAAGTCCGCCGCCTGACCGCCGAGAGCCTGCATGATTCGATCCTGGCGTTGTCGGGACGCCTGGAGAACGGCCTTTACGGCCCCAGCGTTCCCGTGCATCTCGACGACTTCGTGGTGGGCCGGGGCCGACCGGAAAGTGGTCCCCTGGACCGGGATGGTCGCCGCAGCCTCTATGTGCGCGTGCAGCGAAATTTCATGTCTCCCCTGCTGCTTGCCTTCGACATGCCGACGCCGTTCGGCACGGTCGGGCGGCGCAGCGAATCGAATGTGCCCGCCCAGTCGCTGATCCTCATGAACGACGCCTTCGTCTGGGACCAGGCGCGCGGTTGGGCGCAGCGACTGCGGATGGTTTCGGCGGACCCGCGCACGCGCGCGCGGATCGCCGTTCGGGAAGCTTGGGGACGTGAGGCTTCGGCAGCCGAGGAGCAACGCCTGCTGCGGTTCCTGGACGACCAGGCGCGGGCCCATGGCGTGCCGAGCGACGATGAACGAGTCTGGACCGACCTGTGCCACGCCCTGTTCAACACGAAGGACTTCCTGTTCATTCATTGACGAAGCGTCATCGGACCTGCGACCCGCCGACCGCTTGGCGCGTCCCTCGAGGCCAGCATCGTTCGCAAGCGGGTACCGTCCGGTGGACCGAGGATTCGAAAATGCACTGCCGAAGATTCCTGCCTCCCGCGATGAATCGACGTGAACTGCTGAACTGGTCGGCCCAGGGGTTCGGCGCCGTGGCCCTGACGGCGCTGCTGGCCGGCGACACGCCAGCTTCGGACGCGAGCGTTGCCACTCGCCCGCTTCCCCTGCCCGACGCGCGTCCCCAGGCCAAGCATGTGATCTTCCTCTATATGGATGGAGGCCCTTCGCATGTCGACACGTTCGATTACAAGCCCTTGCTTTCGCGTTACGACGGGCAGGATCCGCGTGAGGCGATGGGTCGTCTGGAACCGACGCAGTTCAACAACATCGGCAAGGTGATGCAGTCGCCCTGGAAGTTCCAGCGGCATGGCCAGAGCGGCCAATGGGTGAGCCAGTTGTTTCCCAAACTGAGCCGGCATGTGGACGACCTGGCCTTCCTCAAGGGCATGACCTCCCGGTTCTCGGAGCACACGAACGGCAACTACTTCCTGCACACGGGCAGCGGCTTCCAGGGAAGGCCCAGCATGGGCGCCTGGGTCAGCTACGCGCTGGGCAGTGACAACCGCGACCTGCCCGACTTCGTGGTACTCAACGGCGGCCTGATCCCTCCCGGAGGCCTCGACAACTTCAACTCCGGTTTCCTGCCCGCCAGCCACCAGGGATCCCTGCTGCGTCCCGAGGCTCAACCAGTGGCGAATGTCCAGCGGCGCGAGTCGAGCGAAGGGCTGCAGCGGCGCAAACTGGAACTGGTGCGCGACCTCGACCTCGGTGGCCTCTCTCCGGAACGTTCCCACGACGCCGTCGAAGCGGCCATCGCGAACTACGAGACGGCGTTCCGAATGCAGCGGTCGATTCCCGAACTGATGGACTTCTCGCAGGAGAGCCAGGCCACGCTCGATGCCTACGGGATCAGCGACCCCTGGCCCGGCACGCAGACGTTCGGCCGCCAGTGCCTCGTCGCGCGACGCCTCGTGGAGCGGGGAGTACGCTTCATTGAGCTGACCTGTCCGGGCGGCAATGGAGACCGCTGGGACCAGCACGCTGGACTGCGCGACGGCCACGAGAAGAACTGCCACACGGTGGACCAGCCCATCGCCACGCTGCTCACCGACCTCAAGCAGCGCGGCTTGCTCGACTCCACCCTGCTCGTCTGGACGGGCGAGTTCGGCCGCACGCCATTTGCCCAGGGACAGGATGGTCGCGACCACAACCCGTTCGGCTTCACCCTGTGGATGGCCGGGGCGGGAATCCGCGGAGGCACCAGCTTTGGAGCGACCGACGAGTGGGGATACAAGGCCGTGGAGGGGCGTCTGGAAATCCATGACCGGCACGCAACGATGCTCCACCTGCTGGGAGTCGACCATGAGCGGAGCACGTTTCGATTTGGGGGACGTGACATGCGGTTGACGGACGGCCGCGTGATCCACGAGATTCTCAGCTGAAGCCACCGGGCCCGATGCGGCCCGACACGTGGACCGGTGCACTGCCGGCCTTTCCGCCCCGAAACCGCCAGGGTGCCTCCATGGAAATTGACGTCGCCGCCTGCCGCTCCCGACAACAACGACTCCTTTCGATCCTCCACGCCCGGCGCCTCGACCTCGCCGTCGTTTCGCAGCCGGAGCATGTGCAGTACCTGATAGGGCCGCGATTCCACTGGACCTTCGCCGCCTTCGGTGTCCTGCTCGCCGATGGCCGCGCCCTGCTCGTGGGTCCGGAACAGCGGATCCCTGCGACGCACGCGGCCGACGAAGTCATCTCCTACGCGGCGCGATGGCACTCGACGCTGCGAAACGACCAGAGGGAGGCCGCCACCCGAGTCCTGCACGACCGGCTCCGCGACTCACTCGGGGCGGGAACGATGGGCGTCGAGTTCAGCACCTTCACCCGGCACTGGCCCGGCGGCCAGTCGCTGCACGACCTGGAGCCCGACCTGCTTCGACTGCGGCGCACCAAGGACGCGGATGAACTGGCGAAAATCCTCCGGGCCACCGAAGCGACCGGCCGCATGTACGAGCGTGCGCGGGAGTGGATGCGGCCGGGACTCTGCGAACTGGACCTGTACAATGAACTGCAGTCGGTCGCGGTCGCCACCCTGGGCGAACCCCTGACCGCCACGGGAAATGACTACCAATGCAACGCACGCGGCGGTGCTCCTCGCCGACGCCTGACCCAGTCCGGCGAGTTGTATATCCTCGACCTCGGGCCAGCCTGCCAGGGATACTTCGCGGACAACGCACGAACCCTCGCCGTCGATGACCCCAGCGACGAACAGTTGCGTGCCTGGGAGCACACGGTCGAAGTGTTCTCGATGGTCGAGTCGATGGTGCATCCCGGGGCGTCCGCGCGGGAACTGTTCGAGCGGGTCCAGGGGTGGATGGACAAAGCTCCCCTCGGCAAATTCAACCACCACTTGGGCCACGGCATCGGCCTCTTTCCGCACGAAGGCCCACATCTTAACCCGCACTGGGACGACACATTCGCGGAGGGCGATGTGTTCACCGCCGAACCAGGACTTTACGCGCCCGAACTGCGTGCGGGACTTCGGCTGGAAAACACCTATCGCGTGACAGCGACCGGCGTGGAGCGGTTGACCAATTTCCCGCTCGAGCTGAAACTGTAGCGGAGCGAAGCCGTTCCAGGGCGTTGCTCCGTTCCCGCACGCATCGCCCCGCCCTTTCCTCCACGGCCAGTCGTAAACGCCATGAAAAGCCTCCAAGGTTCGTTTCTGGTCGCCTCGCCGCACCTGCCGGACGAGAACTTCGCCAAGACCGTCATCTTCATGGTCGAACACAACCAAGACGGCGCGCTGGGACTGGTCCTGAACCGGGTCAGCGATGCCTCACTGCGCGAGGTCTGGCGGGAGCTGGGCGATCGTGACGTCGCGAGCGAACAGTTCCTCTACGAAGGCGGGCCCGTGGAGGGCCCGCTCATGGCGTTGCACGGAGACCGGGACCTTGGCGGCATCGAAGTGGTCCCGAGGATCTACTTCACCTCGGAGAAAGATACGCTCGAGGCTCTCGTGGGCCGCTGCAGCCTGGACTACCGCATCTTCAGCGGATACTCCGGTTGGGGGCCAGGCCAACTGGAAAAAGAACTCAAGTACGGCGGTTGGCTCACCACCGCCGCGCGACGACCGCTGGTCTTCAGCGAAACCCACGACCTGTGGCGACAGGTCACGCACGCGATCGGAGACGAGATCACGAAAGATGCGTTGAAGATCAAGCAGCAGCACCGCCCCCCAGATCCGGAAATGAACTGACGGCCGGGCAAGGAAGCCGAGCATGGCTCAGTCCTGCTGGCACAGTCGAGCGGCTGGCTGATATAGATTCGAGCGTGCTTGCAGTCGATTTGTCGGGGAACCGGTCAGGGCTCCCAGACACACCCGGCCCAGGACCAGCCCACGCCGAAACCGATCAACAGGTTTCGCGTGCCCGCGGGAACTCGGCCCTGCCGCCGCATCTCGTCGAGCAGGATCGGAATCGTGGAGCTGACCGTGTTGCCGCAATGCTCCAGGCAGATCGGCAGCCGCTCGTCGTCCACGCCGAGGCACTGCTGCAGTTGCTGCAGCATTTTCGCGGTTGCCTGGTGCAGCAGGTAGAGATGGATCTGGTCGCGGGTGAGTCCGGCCTGCTGCAGGATATCGGCAACCACTTGAGGCACCGCGCCAACGGTGAAGTTCATCAGGCTCGGGCCGTCCATGTAGAGTGCGCTATCCCAGCGTTTGCGGTGGCGCGGGCGGTGGGCATCCTCAGGGCGTCTTGCTCCCCCCTGGGTCACGAGCAGCGTATCCGCGCCGCTGCCATCGGTCCCGAAGCAGAAGGCCCGCAACGTTGGCCGGTCGGACGCTTCAACCAGCGTCGCGGCCGCGGCGTCGCTGAAAATCGTCCGCAGGCTGCGATCCTGCCGATCGATGTACTTCGAATACGTCTCGGCCGTGATCAGCAGCACGCGCCGCACGGCCCCTGTCCGAATCAATCCCTCCGCAACCGCCAGCCCATAGACGAATCCGGAACACCCCAGGTTGAAGTCCATGGCTCCGGCCCGCGTCGGCAGTCCCAGGCGATCCTGCAACAGGCAGGCCGTGGTCGGCAGCGGATAGTCCGGGGTTTGCGTGCAAAGCAGCAGAAAGTCGATCGAATTCGGATCCACTCCGTGTTCGTCGAAGAGCTTGCGTGCCGCGTGGAAGCCCAGGTCGGAGGCGCACTCATGCGGCGCCGCCAGATACCGCTGGCCGATCCCGGTCTTGGAATGGATGAGGTCCACATTCCAGTCGGGAAACTCGACGGCAAGCTGCTCGTTCGTTTCAACCTGAGACGGAAAGTGAACGGCAATCGGGCCAATCTGGGCGTACGACACGGAAGGCTCCGCCTGGAAAAGATGTCGATGGCTGCGGACGCGAAGGCGAATTTACCCGCGGCTCCCCTCGCACGCCTGGCGTTCTGAGGAAAACGCGACGTCGACCTCTTGCCGTCGCGTCGCGAGCGACCGCGACTTCTGTCCTGGACGGGACCGCGGCTTCAGTGCCTGTTGCCGACTCCAAATCGGCGAGACACGAACCGGACCTGCCCTCCGAGCTCCTCGATGATCTGGCTTGACCCGCGAACAGCCCCTCAGTAGACTCCGCCCCGAAACTCATTACAGCCCAACCCAACCGCTCGGGCAAGAGGGCTGCGTAAACGCTCCAGAACCGCGGGGAGCGTCTCCTCCGGTTTCCTTCCCAGGATCCCATCCCTTCGCGGGCCGCTCCATGAGGGAACTCCATTCCGGCAGCCTGACCGCGCCAGCACGTCGCGGAAATTCCCGACGCCTTCGTCCTCGTCAGCGCGGATCGGCCATCGCCGCCTACGTCGCAGCATCCCGCTCTCGGCGGCAACGAGACGTTCCCTTGCTTGAGTCGGTGGGAGTGCGGGAGTCGCTCTCTGATGGCATGGCGACCGCGGAACGCATCGCCTTTTTTTTTCCCGTGGGCTCGACGTCTCGGTCCGGTGGGTTCCGTACCCAGCTCTTGCTCCTGCGTCGCCTGGCCCTGGGCCTGCTGCTGTGGTTCCTGACCAGCAGCCCGGCCTTCAGTCAGCGATGGCCCCACGAACGGACGGTCGGACCGTTCCGATTCCATGCCGACTTTGCGTTGGAGGGCGCGATGGATACGCTTCGGGAGACGGCGCGGCTCAGCGAAGTTATTCCCGACCTGTTGAAACTGCCGCGCGGTCGGGAGACGGTCTGGGTCTACCTGTTCCAGGACCAGGCGACTTACCGCCGCTACCTCGAGCAGTACTTCCCCGAGGTGCCGCTTCGCCGGGCACTCTACATCAAGGGCCGCGGCCCCGGCATGGTCTTCGCGCATGCGGGTGACGGTTTTGAAGTGGACCTGCGCCATGAGTCGACGCACGCGATCCTGCACACGCTGTTGCCCGAGGTGCCCCTCTGGCTGGACGAAGGACTCGCGGAATATTTCGAGCGGACGGCTTCCGATCTTCCAGCGGAGGAGCGGGCACTCGAATCCGTGCTGCGCGACATCCGCGCGGCTCACGTGCCAAGGCTGGAGGAGTTGGAACTCAAGACCGACATGAGGCAGATGCAGGCGGCGGACTACCGGCATGCCTGGGCCTGGACTCATTTCCTGATTCACGGTCCCGCGCCCGTGAGGCAGGTCTTCCGGGATTACCTGCGAGAGTTGCAGGTACAGGGAGCGATGCCGAGCCTCGCGCAGCGACTGGCGCGCGCATACCCTGACTACGAGAACGCCTTTCCCACCTACCTCCAATCGCTCCGTTGAAGCGGCCGAGTGAACGCTTCTCCGCGCGCGTTACTCCTGGACTTGCCATCGTTCGAAGCCCGAGGAACTCCAGCGGATGCCCAACGCCGCGAGACGCAGCCACTCCCCGGACCAGTCGGTCGGCAAGGCCGCCCGCACGGTCGCCGGCGCGAATACGGTATCCAGTCCCTGGTGGCCCGCTTCCGTAAAGACGTCGTCGAAGTCCACGGCGGCACGCACTCCCGACGGGCCGCCCAGGGTCACCATCCGCGTCTGCAAGCGAAGCCAGTCGTCCACATCGGAACCGTAAAGGCGCGCCGAATCCCAGCCGCCATCACCGTAGGCAAAGACGCGATCGAAATCCGTGGCGACCGCCAGAAACCCCTCGGTCCCCAGTCGCGCGGAATCCTGCGTCGCGACCAGCCAGTCGTCTCCACGGGTGCCGTGCAGGAACGCGCGGTCGGATCCTCCGGAACCCGCGACCGCCTGCACCTTCTCGAACCCGCGAACCAATCGGGTGCGAAGGGAGCTC
>CAZUJM010000102.1:0-16625 GCA_964620405.1 uncultured Pirellulaceae bacterium
CTGGGCTCCGTGCCGACCGCGCCCGAAGCATCCATCGGACCGACGTTGAGGCGGGCCATGCGCCGCGAGATTTTCGGCCCACGGCGTGTGCCGACTACGGTTACCGATCGTATCCCGCAGACCCCGTATCCCGCACACTTCGTAGCCAGCACACGCCGTGTGCTGGGCTCCGTGCCGACCGCGCCCGAAGCATCCATCGGACCGACGTTGAGGCGGGTCGTGCGCCGCGAGATTTTCGGCCCACGGCGTGTGCCGACTACGGTTCCTTCTGGTGGCCAGCCTCGTCGTGTGCCGACTACGAAACGGCGTGTGCGTGGCGAAGTGGGCAGGCTGCGTGGAGATTTCCCGAGGCGCGGACTATTTTTCGGCAGGGTCGCCTAGGAGATGCTGCCGTTTTTCGTGATAATGACGAGCTGGCCGGCCTGGGGGTGGACCCGATTGGTGCACTGCGGTGGTCGGGTGTTTCTTGTGATTAAAAAGGGTTTTGCATGACCACGAGTATCGTAGTGCGCCTCACGGCGTTTTTCCTGATTGCATTCAGCCTGGCGGTTCCCGCCCGGGCTCAGGAGGAAGCCGCGTTGCCGGCACCTTTGGAAACGCCGCAGGCGAAGGCCAACTACGGGATCGGTCGCCAGATCGGCCGCCAGTTGTTGTCGGGCGGACTGGAGGCGGAGCTGATCGACCTGCCCAGCCTGATCGCCGGCTTGGAAGACGCGATCGGCGGCAAGGAAGCTCGCATCACGCAGGCCGAGTTTGAAGCGGCGATGCAGGAGTTCCAGCAGTCGGCCCAGCAGCGGATGCAGGCCAAGATGGAAGCGCTGGCCGCGAAGAACAAGACGGAAGGTCCGAAGTTCCTGGAGAAGTACAAGGCAATGGAAGGCGTGAAGGCGCTTCCCAGCGGCTTGCTCTACAAGGTCGTGAAGGCGGCGGAGGGGGCGAGCCCCAAGGAGACGGACGTAGTGAAGACTCACTATCGCGGTCGCCTGGTGGATGGCACCGAGTTTGACAGTTCTTACAAGCGAAACGAACCGGCGATGTTTCCGGTGAACCAAGTGATTCCCGGCTGGACCGAAGCGCTGCAGCAGATGAAGGTCGGGGAGAAGTGGCAGCTGGTGATTCCGTCGGAGTTGGCGTACGGCGAGCGAGGCAGCCCGCCGGTGATCGGCCCGCACGCGGTGCTCGTGTTCGACATCGAACTGCTGGGCATCGAGGAGAATCCGCAGGCGGAAGTCCCGGGCGGCAATCCGTAGTCTCGCGCTGGACAGCGAGCATGGGGGCCTCGTCAGGGCCCGAGATCACTTTCGCGCGTTTCGCTCGATCGGGGCGGAACGCGTGGAGGCAAAGAGGCAACAAGCTCCCGCCTCCTTCTTCATCCGCTTCCTCTGGATCTTCTTCCTGCAGCGACGCAGGCTTTTAGCGGCAGCGACTGGGATGGGGGAGCACCTCTGTCCGCTCGACCGTCGCACGCACCACGGTTCGTTGACCGGGACGGTCTTGCCGTCTGTGCGCACGCGGGTGTGAAAGCTGACCACGCTTGCGGCTTGGACATGTCAGGCAGGGCGAGCCTCGTGAAACGGTCGGTCGGTTGAGCCCCCTTCTTTTCTGCTATCAATCGACCCCGGCGTGGATCATTTTCGTAATACGGCCAGGGTTCGCTGTCGATCTGCTACTGGTGCCATCAAGCAGGCACGCATGTCGGACGCCGCGCGTTTTCAGCAAGGACATTTCGCGCGTCCGACGCCTGATCGCAGCTTGGAGAGAAACGGGAGTCGCAGTGGGGTCGCGGGCGTCTTGGACGGCATCGCGGCCCTGTGGCAGACTTGCCGTGGATCGATATTTTTCCTGGGCCGAGAGCACGGATTCGCTTTCCCCAAAATCGTCGTTCGCATTTACGATTGGCGTAGAGCGGCGGGCGGGTTTGATTGCCACGAGGGCGGCGCGCCGCGCCGTCCTGCAGGGTAGCCGTGGCAAGGACTCGTTCGCCGTCGCCTTGGCGATTCCGCGGATCTTGCTTCGATGAAACTTCGGCTTCGATTCTCCCCAGCGCTGTTCACTGCCTACCTCATCCTGACCCTGGTGCTTCCCGCGCTCGGGCAGGAAGCCTTCCGCAGCGTGGACGGCACGGTGTCCCTGGGCGTTCCGCCCCGGGTGACCGAAGAGGTCACGAGCCTGCTGGATGAGGGGTTGAAGCTGGAGCAGCAGGCGCGCTGGGGCGAAGCGCTCACGCACTACGAGTCGGCGACTCGACGCTTCCCGGAAAACTCCCAGCTGCAGGCTCGCATGGGCCTCGCCCGCATCCACTTCGACCTGGCCCGTCGCTACGCCGATGACACCTACCTGGCTTCCCTCCAGGAGATGCAGCAGCAGCAGGCGCAGGAGCTGTTCGCGGAGGTGATGCTGAAGGTCCAGTCGCACTATGTGCATGAACCGGACTGGAACCAGTTGCTGAGCCACGGCACGAACGGCCTGTCGATCGCGCTGCTGGACAAGGACTTCAACCAGGCTCATGGCGTGCGGTTGACCGAGGAGCAGGTGCGCGGCGTGACCGACTACGTGGCGAAGGCGATGTCGCAGCGTGAAGTTCGGGATCGGAAGCAGGCTCAGGACATGGTCGGGTGGGCGTCCCGGGTCGTGGAGAGCCAGCTTCGCGTGCCTTCCAACGCCGTCCTGATGGAATACTTGTGCTCGATGGCCAACTCGCTGGATCCCTATTCGACCTACCTGACGGCGGAACAGCTGGAAGAGGTCTTCTCGCAGATCGAAGGCAACTTCGTGGGTCTGGGGATTGAGCTGAAGCCGGAGAATGGGGCGCTGACGATTGCGGATGTGATTCCGCGCGGGCCGGCGGAGCGGGCGGGCATACGACCGCGAGAACGGATCGTGGCCGTGGACGGCCGGGCGACGCGCGACCTTTCCGCGGAAGTGGCCGCCGACCTGCTGAAGGGCGAGGAAGGCTCGTTCGTCCAGGTGACGGTGGAAGCGGTCAACGGGCAGCAGCGCGCCTTGCAGGTGCGGCGCGAGCGAGTGGAGGTGCCGAGCGTCGAGGACGTGCGGATGCTGGACCCGGCCACGGGCGTGGCGTACTTCCGCATCAGCAGTTTCCAGAAGACGACCAGTCGCGACGTGGACGCCGCCCTCTGGAGGCTGCACCGCGAAGGCATGCGGAGCCTGGTGGTGGACGTGCGGGGGAACCCGGGCGGGCTGCTCAACGAAGCGGTCGAAGTCGCCGACCGATTCCTGCAGGAGGGCACGATCGTGGAGACGCACGGACGAAGTGCTCGTGAGAACTTCAGCTACAAGGCGAATCGAGTTGGCACGTGGCGAGTGCCTCTGGTGGTGTTGATCGACGGCGATTCGGCCAGCGCGAGCGAGATCTTCGCGGGGGCCGTTCGCGACCATCGACGCGGCACGGTGGTGGGCGATCGCAGCTACGGCAAGGGCAGCGTGCAGGGCATCTTCCCCCTCCGCGTTGCTCGCGGCGGAGTGCGTCTGACCACGGCCAAGTTCTATTCGCCCAGCGGACGGGCCATCAGCCAGGGCGGCGTGGAGCCGGATGTGACGGTGCGAGCCACCGCCAAGCCGGTGATCGAAGGACAGACGCCGACCGCGGTGGAGCCGGAGGACGATGAGGTGCTGAAGGCGGGACTGGAATTGGGCCGTCGGATGGTGTCCGAACAGGCGGCGCAGGAAGCTGCCTACCGCGACCAACAGCGGTATCCGGCCGCTGCGGCCGCCAGCAGCCGGTAACGGTCCAGAACGCGAACGTCCTCGCTCGCAGCAATGAAGCCAGGCCGGCGGCCCGCAGCGCGTGCGTCCTCGCTCGCAAAAAACGTCCTCGCCCGGCGGCTTACCTTGGTCCGAGCCCCTGAAAAAGCCCCCGACAAAACGGCTTCTCGCTCCCCAATCGCTCCTCCCTGACGGCTTCTTCTGTCAATTTTTTTCTTCTGACTTCTGTGTTTGCCGAGGTTCGCGCGAGTGTCGGCAGGTGGCTTCCGGGTTGGAGAAAATCGGGTGGACCGTTACGATGAGGCGACTCATTGACGGGAAGGAGCCTCGGATTCTGTCCGGGGATTCCTTCGAGGACACGGCTGTCGGAGACACCATGACGACCGAAAGTCGGCATTTCTGCATATCCTTTTCGGCGCTCGGCCGCGTGATCGCTCGCCATTGGGGCGCCGTGATCGTCGGCTGGCTGGTGCTGATGGGGCTGGTGATCGGGCTGGCGCCGCGGTGGGATGAAGTCACCTACGACGGCGACCTGGCCTACATGCCGGCGACGATGACCAGCGTGCGAGCGGAGCGGCTGCTAGAGCGGGCGTTTCCGACGGGGCGGTCGAAGAGCGAGATGGTGGTGATGGCCGAGCGACCTGGTGCGTCGCTGACGGCAGACGACCAGAAGGCGGTCGATCGCTTGGCAGCTCGGCTGCATAACCTGTTGGGCATCGCGCGTTACGAGGAAGCGCAACGCGGCTGGGCCGAGGCGGCTCGCTTGCGGAAAGCCGGGCAGCAGGAAGCGGCGGAGGCGGCGTTCCTGCGGGCCGACCAGAACCAGCATGGAGCGTTGTCGGCTTGGGAAGAGGCGCGGCGGCTGGACGAGCGGTTTGCCGAACCGATCAACAACCGGGCCTTCCTGGAACGGGAGCTTGGCCAGGACCAATCGGCGGACCAGTTGGCGCAGCTGGCTCGCGATCACGCACCCCAGTGGACCAGCTGGGGAACGCAACTGCAACCGGCGGGAGAACGCCCGCTGCCTCTGATCGACGTCTGGACACGCCACACCGACATCGTGGGCTCGAAGCTGCGCAGTCGCGACCGGCAGGCGGAGCTGGTGGTGCTGCGGATGTCGCAGGAGTTCATGGCGACGGACAATATCCGGGTGCTGCAGCGGCTGGAACAGGAAGTGGCTTCGGTGCGGGGCGCGAGCGGTTTTCCGGCGGGGCTGGCGACGCACGTGACGGGATCGGCGGCGGTGGGCGGCGACATGCTGCGATCGGCGGCCGAGAGCATCAAGAACACCGAACTCTACACGGTGCTGATGGTGCTGGCGATCCTGATCGTCGTCTATCGTTCTCCGCTGCTGGTGGCCATTCCCTTGCTGACGATCATCGTCTCGGTGGCGGTGGCCACGGGGCTGGTGGCGGCCCTGACGCAACTGGACCGCTGGTTCGGCTGGGACTGGTGGAACTTTCGCATCTTCACGACGACCAAGATCTTTGTCGTAGTGATCCTGTTCGGATCGGGCACCGACTTCTGCCTGTTCCTGATCGCTCGGTACAAGGAAGAACTGGATAAGGGGCTGGATCGCACGGCGGCCGTGGGGCGCGCGCTGGAGGGCGTGGGCGACGCGCTGGTGGCGAGTGCGATGACGACGATCGTGGGGTTGGCCACGATGTTCTTTGCCGAGTTTGGCAAGTTCCGCAACAGCGGCCCGGCCATCGGACTCTGCCTGCTCGTGACGCTGCTGGCCTGCCTGACCTTGGCTCCCGCGCTGCTGTGCGCCTTTGGCCGCGCGATCTTCTGGCCTTTCGGCGCTCGCGAGGAGAACCGCGAGCCGAAGTCGCTCGCCGCCGATGGGTCGCCGCTGGCACCGTCCGTCCGCCATGAACCGATTCCCGCAACGCGATTCTGGGACCCGCTGGCTCGCGCGATTGTCGCTCATCCTGGCATCGTGCTGGTCCTTTCGGTGCTCGTGCTGGCTCCCTGGGCGCTGCAAGGCACGCGTGTGGATGTGACGTACGACTTCCTCAGCGAACTGGCTCCGGACCGGCCCACGAAGGTCGGCGCCCAGGCGATGCGGGAGCATTTTCCGGTGGGGGAGACGGGGCCGTTGGTGGTGCTGGTGCACACGAAGGGCGGCGACCTGGATTCGGCGGAGGGCAAGGCGGCGGTCCACGCGCTGACGCGCGACCTCTACGTGCCGGGTGTGCAGGCGGTGCGGAGTCTGGCGGAGCCGAAGGGCGACGCGCCGCGCGGATTCTCGATCAAGAAAGCCGCGCTGCAGACGCACGAGTTGACGCGGTCGCTGTACCTCAGCAAGCGTCCGGAGCTGAACGGCGACGTGGCGCGGCTGGAGGTGCTGTTGAAGGATGAACCGTTCTCCTGGGAAGCCATGGGCGTGCTGAACGAGATCCGCGATGTGACCGATGGCCTGGCCGCGGATCCCCAATCCTACTGGCACAAGGCCGACTTCCTGCTGGCCGGCACGACCTCCGCCATCCACGACCTGCGCGAGGTGACGCGCCGCGACCATGTGAAGATCCAGATCCTCGTGACGCTCGCCGTCCTCGCCGTGCTGCTCGTGCTGCTCCGGCGGCCCGTGGTCTGCATCTACCTGATGATGTCCGTGCTGTTCAGCTACTACGTGACGCTCGGCGTGTCGGAAGCCTTCTTCCAGTACCTGTACGGCGCCACCTTCGAAGGCCTCGACTGGAAAGTGCCCCTGTTCCTGTTCGTGATCCTCGTGGCGGTCGGGCAGGACTACAACATCTACCTGGCGACGCGGGTCTTCGAGGAGCAGGCGACGCATGGCCTGTTCGGAGGCTTGCGGCGGGCGATCATCCGCACGGGCGGGATCATCACCAGCTGTGGCGTGATCATGGCGGGCACGTTCGTGTCGATGGCCACCGGGTCGCTGCGCGGCGTGGTGGAGTTGGGCGTGGCCCTGTCGTTCGGCGTCATGCTCGATACGTTCGTCGTGCGACCCATCCTCGTGCCGGCCTTCCTGGCGCTCCTGTTCCGCTCCCACGCCGCCACGCCCCGCATCGGCGCGTGGATGACGCCGCAGCCGATCTCCTCTTCCAGTAGTCCGATCAAGCCTTAACCTGACGGCGGCCGACCTGGCGGGCCAGGTGGCGAAGCCCGACGCTTCGACGCGCCTCCGCCCTCCAACGCCCGGCCTGCCGTTCGACGGGGGACGCCATGCCACTGCGACGCAGCAACCCGGGAAGCCTCGACGCCTCGACGCCCCAGGGTCGTGACTCCATGACGCCTCGTGAAGTCCTCGCGCTTTGCCGCGAGAAGGACGTCAAGGCCGTTGACCTCCGCTTCATGGACTTCTCGGGCAGCTGGCGGCACATCACCATCCCCGTCGGGAAGCTCACCGAGGACGTCTTCGAGGAAGGACTCGGTTTCGATGGATCCAGCGTGGTGGGCTGGCAGTCGGTCAGCGAGAGCGACATGCTGGTCGTGCCGCAGCCGGACACGGTCTTCGTCGATCCCTTCGCGGCGTTGCCGACGCTGGTGTTGATCGGCAACATCCAGGACCCGATCACGCGCGAGGACTATTCCCGCGACCCCCGCAATGTGGCCCGCAAGGCGGCGCACTACCTGCGCCTCTCGGGCGTCGCCGATACGGCGTACTTCGGGCCCGAGGCGGAGTTCTTCGTGTTCGACGACGTGCGGTTCGACACGGCCGCCCACTACGGCTTCTATTATCTCGACAGCAGCGAAGGCCAGTGGAACCGCGGACGCGAGGAAGGTCCGAACCTGGCGCACAAGGTACGATTCAAGGAAGGCTACTATCCGGTTCCACCCACCGACCAACTCATGGACCTGCGCAATGAGATGATGCAGACCATGATCGAGTGCGGCTTGGACGTGGAGTGCCAGCACCACGAGGTGGCGACCGCGGGCCAGTCGGAGATCGATCTCCGCTACGACGAACTGGTGAGCATGGCCGACAGCATGCAGCTGTACAAGTACATCGTGAAGAACGTCGCTCGCCGCCACCAGAAGACGGCCACCTTCATGCCCAAGCCGCTCTTCGGCGATAACGGCTCCGGCATGCACACGCACCTGTCGTTGTGGAAGGACGGCGAGCCGCTGTTCGCGGGCGACCACTACGCGGGACTCAGTGACATGGCCCTGCACGCCATCGGCGGCCTGCTCCGCCACGCCCCCGCGCTGCTGGCCTTCACCAATCCGACCACGAACAGCTACAAGCGACTGGTTCCGGGCTTCGAAGCGCCCGTCAACCTGGCCTACTCCCAGCGCAACCGTTCGGCCGCCTGCCGAATTCCGATGTACAGCCCGAGTCCCAAGGCGAAGCGGATCGAGTTTCGCTGTCCGGACCCCAGTTGCAATCCTTATCTGGCCTTCGCGGCCATCCTGATGGCGGCCATCGACGGCATCCAGAATAAGATCAATCCCGGCGAGCCGCTGGATCGGGATATCTACGACCTGCCGCCCGAGGAGCTGGCGTCGGTACCGCGCACCCCGGGTTCGCTCGAGGAAGCCCTCGATGCGCTCGAACGCGACCATGAGTTCCTGATGCGGGGCGATGTGTTCACGGAGGACGTGATCCGCATGTGGATCCAGTACAAGCGTGAGCACGAAGTGCAGGCGATCCGCGTGCGGCCGCACCCCTACGAGTTCTGCCTCTACTTCGACATGTAGCCGAGGCGGGCGGGGAAGCGTTTCAGCACGCCGCGCGTGTCGGAAGTTGGCATCGGAGAGGATTCCGGTGACGCTCACCGAGCGGCGCTGTTTCGAAGCGGCTTGGAAGCGGTGTCCGTTCGACGCGTGCGAACGGAGCGGCCAGGAGCGGCTGGGAGCGGCTGGGAGCCTCCGGAGAGCAACGAAAACCGCGTCAGCCCGGTGGCCGGTCTGACGCGGTTCGATGGTTCACGATGACGCTCGGGATCCGGCTCGCGGTTCGGATCGGAGGCCCTAGTTGCGGCGGATCCGCGGGGCGGCCGGACGGTTCATGACCGAGCGAGCGGTGTTGTTGGGCCGAGTGGTCTTGGGGCGACGCGACGTGGCGGGCGGCGCCTGCTCGACCGGAGCGTCCGCAGGCGTCGGGCTCATCTGGCCCTCCGTCGCCGGGTAGCTCTCCTCATACGCTCCCTCCGAGTATCCCTCCTCGACATAGCCGCCGTCGACGTACCCGCCCTCGGTGTACGCTCCGTCGGACGCTCCACCATAGCAACTGCCATCGCAGCCGCTGTCGCCGCAATCGCATTGGGCGTACCCGTAGCCGTGGTGGTAGCCGTGGGGATGGTACGGGCTGCGGACGCCATAGAGCACCGTGTGCAGCACTCGGCCGACGAGGTGGCGGGCGCCTCGCAGGGCACCGCCGATGATCGGCAGCGGACCGCGTCCCACCGGACCTCTCCAGCCCGAGCCGCCGCCATGCGGTCGACCCACATACTCCTGGCCGCAGGGACTGCACGGATCGCAGACCGGCGGGTCCGAATGCCATTCGTTCCAGTAGGTTTCGCCGCAGCCGGCTCCGCAGGCCAGTCGCGGATGCAGCACGGGCCACAGCAGGCCGCTCAGCCCTCCGTGCCCGCAGTGCCCAGCATGGCCGTGGCCAACGCCGCAGCCCCCATCGCAAGGTCCGCCGCATTCGCCACAGTCGCCCACCATCGAGGAGCCATGCATGCCAGCATGCATGCCCGCGTGGCCGTAGGGTGGATAGGAGCAGCAGCCTCCGCCAGCCAGCAGGGCCAGGCAGCTGGCCAGCACAAGGCAGCTTGAGACCATTCGGGAGAGGTTGTTGCGGCGCATGTTCGAGCCATCCTCTGAAAGCGTTTCCTGAAAAGATCGAGCGACGCAAGGTCGCCGCAGGCGTTACAGGAGTTATCGTCGCGCATGTCGGAGGAATCGAGAAAATCCTTACAATCCGCAGATTTTATCAGCCACCCCGGCAGGCTCCCGTGGTTGTTGGCTCAAGCCTCACGGATATATTGAGACGTTTGCCGAGGCGGCATGGGACCTCACTGGGGAGGCGGGGCCCCCCGGGGACTCCGAGGCTTGATTCCTGGGGATGTCGGGTGCCGGCGGGACCAGGCCAGGGGTTCGAAGGCCAGCTCAGCGTGCCTGCGACCGGGGAACGCGACCGGGTGGCTCGCTTGTGTTCGGCTGGTGTCCCAGGTTTCTCGGTCCGCTTCGCGTCCACTCGGCCGTGGCAGACGCATTTTCCACGGCCTCACTGCATGGTCCGTGCTTCCGGAGAAAGACGAGTATCCCTTGAGTGAACAGTCGCTGGCCACGGAACTTCAAGAGTTGCAGATCGAGCTGCCATCGGATCAGGTGGAGCGACTGGTGGCTTATCACGCGCAGCTGCTGGCGTGGAACGAGCGGCTGAACCTGACGCGGCACACCGACCTGCGGACCTTCGCGCAGCGCGACGTGCTGGACAGCTGGCACTTGGCGCAGTGGTTGGAGCGTGGTGAACGCGTGCTGGATGTCGGCACGGGGGGCGGCGTGCCGGGGATTTTGCTGGCGATCATGCGACCCGACCTCCGCGTCTCCCTTTGCGATTCGGTGGGCAAGAAAGCGGCCGCTGTCGCCGAGATAGTTCGCGCGCTGAAGCTTTCGGTACCGGTTCACTCAAGCCGCGTCGAGCCGTTGCTGGAGCACCAGAGGTTTGATGCGCTGGTGTTCCGGGCGGTGGGTCCGCTGGAGAAGATCCTGCGAGCGGTGGAGCCGCACTGGTCGTCCTTCAAGCGGTTGCTGATGATCAAGGGGCCCGCTTGGACCGAGGAACGTCTGGCCGCGCGCCACAAAGGCCTGCTCAACCAGTTGGAACTGCGGCGCCTGGCCAGCTATCGCCCGCCCGGCCACTATGGCGACAGTGTCATTCTCACGGTTTTCCCCAAGGCGAATCCATGAACCTCGTGATCCTGCTCGTGGCCTACAGCATCGCCATGGTGGCCAGCTCGCTGCTGGGCGGTTGCCTGCCCGGCCTGTTCCGGCTGACCCATGTCCGGATGCAGGTGATGTTGAGCTTCGTGGGAGGCACGATGCTGGGCGTCGGCCTGCTGCACATGCTGGCTCACAGCATCGTGGAACTTGGGTCCATGGACGCCGCGCTCCTCTGGACACTCGTCGGCCTCCTGGGCATGTTCCTGCTCATCCGCACCTTCCACTTCCACGAGCATGGCGTGGCGACGGTCGACGAGGACGAGGCTGGCCCGGGCGGAGATTTCGAAGCGACCTGCCACGGGCACTCGCATCACGAACACACGCATCATGAACATGCGGGCCATGAACACGCGCACGCGGGCCACGCGCATGCCGGGCACTCGCATGCAGGATCCGGTTCGTCATTGAGCTGGATTGGCGTTGCCTTTGGGCTTTCGCTGCACGCCCTGCTGGACGGCGTGGCCTTGGGAGCAGGCGTCCTGTCCGATGCGGCCCATCGAGGGACATTCCACTGGGCAGGACTCGGAGTCTTCCTGGCCATCCTGCTCCACAAACCCCTGGACGCGCTTTCCATTACCGCGCTGATGCAGGCCAACCACTGGTCGCGGCGGTCCCAGTGGATCGTGAATGGACTGTTCGCCTTGACCTGTCCCCTGGGCGCGCTGCTATTTGTCGCGTGCGTGCCGGAGGGGTCCCAGACGCAGCGGCAGTGGGTGGGCGTTGCGTTGGCGATCGCCGCCGGCATCTTCCTGTGCATCTCCCTCAGCGACCTGCTGCCCGAAGTGCAGTTCCACCGGCATGATCGCCTGAAACTGTCGGCCGCCCTGATCCTGGGGGTCCTGTGCGCCTACGCCATCCGGTATCTGGAACCGGAGCACGCCCATGCCTTCCCGGGAACGCACGGAGGCGAAGCTGCGCATGGCCACGATCACGCCGGCCACGATCATGCCGGTCACGATCATGTCGGTCACGATCATGCCGGCCACGATCACGGGCATGCGGAAGGGTCTTCCGAGGCACCGGCCAAGTGACATCGGGGCCGTGACTGGCGGTAGCAGGACGCTGCTTGCCAGCAGGTTCCCTCCCCGGCTGTGCAAAAAACGGCTGCGCTGTTTCATACTTGGGCAATTTCGATGAGCGGAGCTGGCCGGGCGGCTTTCGCGGTTGCCCGCTTCGGCACCTTTCGGTTCGCGGGCTGCCTCGCGGGCGGGCTGCCACCCGGGCGGGCTGCGCGGCGGGCGGCCGGCGAGTCTCACTGCGTCCGGATGGTGACCGGCTTTTCCTAGCGAGGAGCGGTCGTCGGGGGCCGCATCGCGGTTGCGGCTCGCGTCTCCAGCTGAGGGGGCTGTGGGGAAATGGGTTGTTGGCGTAAATTGGTTCGGTGGTGCTTCGGGATCGGGAAGGATCGAGAAGCGGGGTTGGCTGGATTCTGCCGCCGGAGGTACCGATAGAACCGAGGAGTTTCGCGCGCGGTTTCAGGGCAGTGGAACAGCAGAGGTGGGAACACACGCATGTCGAGTTACAAGCTGACGCATCTGAAGCAGCTGGAAGCGGAGAGCATCTACATCATCCGCGAGGTGGTCGCCGAGTTTGAGAATCCGGTGATGCTGTATTCGATCGGCAAGGATTCGTCGGTGATGGTCCACTTGGCGTTGAAGGCCTTCTATCCGGGCAAGCCGCCGTTTCCGCTGCTGCACGTGGATACGACGTGGAAGTTCCGCGAGATGATCAAGTTCCGCGAGGAGTTTGCCCGCAAGGAACTGGGCCTGGAGGTGCTGGTCCACATCAACGAGGCGGGAGTGGCGGCGGGCGTCAATCCGTTTTCGGTGGGCAGCAAGAAGCACACGGACATCATGAAGACCGAGGCTTTGCTGCAGGCGCTGAACAAGTATAAGTTCGACGCGGCGTTCGGCGGCGCCCGGCGCGACGAGGAGAAGTCGCGGGCCAAGGAACGCGTCTACTCGTTCCGCGACCGGAACCATCGCTGGGATCCCAAGAACCAGCGGCCGGAGCTTTGGAATCTCTACAATGCCCGAGTGAACAAGGGCGAGAGCATCCGCGTGTTCCCGCTGTCGAACTGGACGGAACTGGACATCTGGCAGTACATCCACCTCGAGAAGATCCCGATCGTGCCGCTCTATTTCGCGGCCAAGCGGCCGGTGGTGGAGCGTGACGGCACGCTGATCATGGTGGACGACGACCGCCTGCCGCTCGAGCCGGGCGAAGAACCGGAGCAGCGGTTGATCCGCTTCCGCACCCTCGGCTGTTACCCGCTCACCGGCGCCGTCGATTCGACCGCGACGACGCTTCCCGAGATCATCCAGGAGATGCTGCTGGCGAAGACGTCGGAGCGTCAGGGACGGGTGATCGACCATGACCAGTCCGGATCGATGGAAGAGAAGAAGAAGGAAGGCTATTTCTGATCGCGGCGGGCCGCTCCACCGGTTCGCTCCGCCAAGCCCGTCGCTGGACCCTGCCGGCGGGCGTCGCGGACAGCAGGAACCGGCTGGCGATGGCCCGCGGGGTGGTGCAGGCCACGGGGGCCGATCGGCGGGAGCCGTCGATTCGCTCGGCCCGCCTCGCCCGCTTCGCCGTTGCCCGTCTCGCCGTCAGGCAGCCGCCTTCACCAGGCTCATTCCCACGAACCATCAACTCACCTCCTGTGGCAGGAACACGCAGCCCATGTCGCACCACTCCGACCTGATCGCGACCGACATCGATGCCTACCTCGCGCAGCACGAACGCAAGGAACTGCTTCGCTTCCTGACCTGTGGAAGCGTGGATGATGGCAAGAGCACGCTGATCGGCCGCCTGCTGTACGATTCGAAGATGATCTATGAGGACCAGCTCGCGGCCATCCGCCGCGACTCGGCCGTGCACGGCACGACGGGCGGCGATTTCGACCCGGCGTTGCTGACGGACGGGTTGAAGGCGGAGCGGGAGCAGGGGATCACGATCGACGTGGCCTACCGCTACTTCTCGACGGCGCGGCGGAAGTTCATCATCGCCGACACGCCGGGCCACCAGCAGTATACGCGCAACATGGCGACCGGCGCCTCGACGTGCGACCTGGCGATCATCCTCATCGACGCGCGGCATGGCGTCGTGGAGCAGACGAAGCGGCACAGCTTCATCACCAGCCTGCTGGGCATCAAGCACATCCTCGTGGCCATCAACAAGATGGATCTCGTGGGGTACAGCGAGCAGGTGTTCGAGTCGATCAAGGCCGCCTACTCGGACTTCACCACTCGCCTGATGTCCGACGACGTGCACTTCATCCCGATCTCGGCCCTCAACGGCGACAACGTCGTCGATCCCAGCCCCCACATGCCGTGGTACACGGGTTCGACGCTGATGCACATGCTGGAAAACGTGCACATCGCCAGCGACCGCAACCTGATCGACTTCCGCTTCCCCGTGCAGATCGTGCTCCGCCCGAACCTCGACTTCCGCGGCTTCGCCGGCACGATCGCCTCGGGCATCGTCCGCGTGGGTGACGAGGTCATGTCACTGCCGTCGCGGAAGACGAGCCGCGTGAAGAGGATCGTCACGATGGACGGGGACCTCCGCGAAGCCTTCGCGCCGATGGCGGTCTCGATCGTGCTGGAGGACGAGATCGACGTGAGCCGCGGGGACATGCTGGTGCATCCGGGCAACCTGCCGCGCGTCGAGGATCGCTGCGAGGCGATGGTGGTGTGGATGTCCGAGGACCCGATGGTGCCGGGCAAGTCGTACCTGATCAAGCACGCCGACAAGGTGGTGTCCGGCGCCGTGTCGAACTTCCGGTATCGCGTCGACGTGAACACGCTGTCGCGGCAGGACGGATCGACGCTGGCGTTGAACGAGATCGGTCGCTGCGGCCTGACGTTCAGCCAGCCCATCATCTACGACGGCTACCGCCAGAACCGCTCCACGGGCAACTTCATCGTCATCGACCGCATGACCAACAACACGGTCGGAGCGGGCATGATCCTGGACCGAGCCAGTGACCACGGCAAGCGTCCGGCCTGGGATGAAGCGCCGACCAGCGAGCACCTGACGGCTTCGGGCGGCCAGGTGACAGCGGCGGAACGAGCGGTCCGGTTCGGGCAGCGACCCGTGACCATCCTGCTCACCGGCCTCACCGGTTCCGGCAAGACCACCATCGGTTACGCGCTGGAGCGTCGCCTGTTCGACACGGGGCGCGCGGCCACGATGATCAACGGCCAGAACCTGCGGCTCGGCCTGAACCGCGACTTGGGCTTCTCGGATCATGAGCGATCCGAGAACCTGCGGCGCACGGTCGAAGTCGCGCGGCTCTTCAACCGCGCCGGCATGATCTGCATCGCGGCCTTCGTCGCTCCCACCGAGGAGCTCCGCGAGAAGGCCCGCGACCTGGTGGGTGCCGACCAGTTCCTGCTGATCCACATGGATACACCGATCGAGGTCTGCCGCCAACGCGATCCTCGCGGCATGTACGCCAAGGCCGACGCCGGTGAGCTGCAGCACTTCCCCGGCGTGTCCGCTCCCTACGAACCGCCTAAGTCGGCCGACATCACGCTGCAGACCGACAAGATGCCGGTCGAAGCGTGCGTCGACGAGATCATCCGCGTGCTGGTGGAGCGGAAGTTCATCGACTGATCGGCCGTCCGCGCCTGGACCACCGCCAAGCGAATCACCGCGAAATCGCTCACGGTGATTCGATCACGGTGATGGGCCCACGGTGGTGGGCTCGCGGCAGTGCGCCGCGCCCGGATCGCGTGAAGATGCGGCCCGGGCGTGCCCGCGTCAGTTCTCCGTGAGATCGTCGCAGGCGTCTTCCGTGATGTCGTTCGCGACCGGTTCGACACGCTTGATGAACCGTCCGCCGCTGTCGTACCACCCGGCCTGCAGGAAGCGGCACCAGGTGACCTTCATCAGGAAGTGGACCCGCTGTCCCGGGCCGGTTTCCAGGCTGGCGATGGCGTAGCGGTGTGGGAAGGGCTGGCTGTGGAAGAAGTCCAAGCCCTGCTGCGCGAGATTCTTGCCGACGACGAACACCGGATCGCCCGGGTCGTCGAGGGACGCATTGGCGACGGGGGTGAGCGCGACGAGTCGCGAGAAGGGAACGCGCACGCGATCGCGGCGGTCGTGGGGCTGGTCAGACGGTTGGGCGAGCCCGGCCACTTGCCGGACGAGCGGTTCAATCTCGGCGTCCTGGGAAGAAACCACCTTCCATGCGGTACTGGCTTTCACGCGCGTCAATTGCTGGACCATGGGAAGATACGCCTTGAATCAGGGTGTCAAATCAGGGAGGCAATCAAGGAGAAGCAGTCAGGTTGCAGTCAGGCTGGTCGATCGAGGGGCTCGGTGACGTGAACGAGGCGGCGGTTTGGCGATCACGGGCGGGGGAACCGGGGCCCCGACACGACGCGTCCGGCAGAAGCCATTGGGCCGCTGCCGGACGCAAGGGTGATCTACTTCGAGGGGCCGGCCGAGTCAAATTTCGGCCGGCCGTGCCGGTGGACGGGCGTTACCAGTAGATGTAACGCTGGAAGAGGTCCCGTTCGACGTCGGGCAGCTGCTCGACATCGGGAACCAGATACCGGTTTTCCTCCAGGTCGACGAGGATCTTGCCATGCTGGCCGAAGTCCTGCACGGAGCCTTGGGTCCAGCGCATCATCACGGTTTCCGGTCCGTGCGGCGTGCGGACCTCCAGCGTCAGGTTGCCAAACTCCTGGCGGATCGAGTCGACGCCGGTGATCCGTCGCAGCAGGTAACGCTTCGAGAGGGCTTCCTCAATCAGCGCGCGGGCTGCGACGGGGCATTCGGCGAGGTGACGGATCAAGCCCAGTTCCTGTTCGCGCCCATCGCGGTCCCAGGTCCGCAGGCTGATGTAGCCTTCGGGTTCGCTGGCCGGGAACAGGCGAACGGCGAACACGCCCCGGTGCAGCAGGCCCGTCGCGTCGGTGATGGCGAGGCCGCCATGGTCGTCGCGAGCGAACTGCGTGGCGACCGGA
>CAZUJM010000102.1:16635-19402 GCA_964620405.1 uncultured Pirellulaceae bacterium
CGAGCCACTTCGGCGCGTAGTCCGTGACCTCCGCACTCGACTCCTCCTCCACCGTCCCCGAATCCGTCCCGGTTTCCGTCGTCGAGTCGACGGGACGCGAGAACACCAGGTCCACGGACGCGTCGGATGACAGGCGGGTCTGGATCTTGACCAGTTTGGCATAGTGTCCGTCCAGCTGCATCAGTTCGCCGTGCGCGCCCTGTTCGATCAGCTTGCCCTGGTCGAAGACAAGGATGCGGTGGGCGTCCCGGAGCGTGGTGAGGCGGTGGGCGATGGCGATGGTGGTGCGGCCGCGCGTCAGCACGCGCAGCGCGTCCTGCAGCGCCTTCTCCGACTCGGTGTCCACGCTGCTGGTGGCTTCGTCGAGGATCAGCACCCGGGGGTCGTAGAGCAGCGCGCGGGCGATGGACAGCCGCTGGCGTTCGCCACCGGACAGGCCAGCGCCGCGTTCGCCGAGCCACGTGTCGTAGCCGAGCGGGGAACGCAGGATGAAGTCATGGGCCTGCGCCGCCTTGGCGGCCGTGATCGCCTGCTCGCGGCTCGCCGTCGGCTCGCCGTAGACCAGGTTGTCCCAGATCGTGCCGCGGAACAGGAACGGTTCCTGCAGCACCACGCCGACGCCTCGCCGCAACTGTTCCTTGGCCAGGTCGCGGACGTCGACGCCGTCCAGGCGGACATGGCCGGAATTGACGTCGTAGAAGCGGCTGATCAGGTTGACCAGCGTGGTCTTGCCGCTGCCGCTGCGGCCCACGATGCCCACCATCTGGCCAGCCGGGATGTCGAAACTGACATCGCGGAGCACCGGGTGGTGGGGTTCGTAGCCGAACGTCACGTTCTCGAACTGGATGTTGCCCTGCAGCTGCTGCAGGTGGACCGGCGATTCGACTTCCCGCGTGTCCACCGGCGTGTCCAGCAGCTCGAAGACGCGCTGGCAGCCGGTGAGGAAGCTGGTCAGCCACGTGGTGAGCTGCGAGAGGGTGGAGAGGGGCGCGTAGAACATGGCCACGTAGGCCAGGAAGGCCATCAGCGAGCCGAGGGTCATCTGGCCGGCCAGCACGTCGCGGCCGCCGACATACCAGACGATCAGGCCGCCCAGGCTGAAGATCAGCTGCATGGTGGCCGAAAAGCTGGCCGTCGCCGTCTCGACCGTGATCCGCGATCGGCGCAGGTAGTCGCTGAACTTGCGGAACCGCTCGTACTCGCGCGCCTCCTGCGCGAACGCCTTCACGACGCGGATGCCCGACAGCATGCCCGTCAGCGTGCCCGCCTGCTTGCTGCTGGAATCCCAGTAGCGGTAGTACTTGGGGTACACCTGCTTCCAGAAGTACCAGCTGCCGCCGATGACCAGCGGAGTGGGGATGAGCATGAAGGCGGCCAGCTTGGGGTTGAGCGTGAAGAGCATCGCGCCGACGGCCACGACCTGCACGATCTGCAGCAGGAAACCGCCGGTGATCTGGTGCAGCAGCCCATGGATGACTTCACTGTCATGCGCGACGCGGCTGGTCAGCGAGCCGACTTGGTGCCGGTCGTAGTAGCCCACGCCCAGCGTGTGCAGCTTCTCCACCATCTTGGCGCGCAGGTCCGACGTGAGGGCCACGCCGACGCGCGTGGCGAGGATGCCCTTCCAGTAGCCGACCAGGCCCAGCACGACGCGCGTGGCCGCCAGGGCCAGCACGACCACCAGCAGCGCGCGCAGCAGTTCGGGAGCCACGGGCGTGCCCTGGCCGGAGCGAAGGATCTTGTCGACAAGCTGCTGCTGCAGGATCGGCGGAGCCAGTTCCGCGCAGACGCCCAGCACCATCAGCAGGCTCATCCCCAGCGCGCCGCGCCACTGCGGCAGCAGCATGTGGAACAGCCGCACGGCGATCGCCTTGCGCGGAATGCACCGCGGGCAGGGCTCGCCCTTCGAAGGCAGCTTCAGCTGGCACTTCGGGCAGTGCAGCTCGTCCACCTCGTCCTCCGGACGGATCTCCAGCGAGCCCGTCTTGCGGAGGTCTTCGAGCTTCTTGGCCACGCGGTGGAAACGGTCGGCATGCGTGTTCGAGTAGCGGGCCAGGTCGACCCAGCTGTCGTTCACGTAAGCCTGCAGGAAGCCCGAACCGATGGCTCCCTGCGCGCGGAACGTGCCGACGTCCGGCACGGCGACCGAACTGACGACTTCCGGCTGTTGCTTGTCCGCGACGATCGATACATGTCGCTCCGTCGCCACCACCCAGTGCGAGGTCGGCTCGCCACCCAAGGACAGGTCGGCTCGCGTCGCCAGCAGTACCGGGACACCGTTGAGCCCTCGGTCTTCCAGCTCCCGAGCGACTTCACGTGGCAGTGTTTCCTTCAGCATTTCTTGTGCGTTTTCACCTCCAAGGTCGTTGGTGGCTCGCGGCGCGAGCCGAGGAGAATCGACCGGATGCCCCCAATCCCAAGGGGGGAATCTCGTTGGAGAGATACGCGTCAGGAGCCGCGAAAGAGCGCAGAAAAAATCGCGAATGGGGAAATGAGGCCAGCGAGCTTACTCGACGGGCAGGCGGTGCCCCATCTTGTCCCGCTTCGTGGCCAGGTAGTGGGCGTTGTGCGCGTTGCTGGGCGGAGCGATCGGGACCTGGTCGACGACGCGGAGATCGAATCCGCCATAGATGAAGGCGTCGGTCTTCTTGGGGTTGTTGGTCAGCAGCCGGACCTGGGTCAGGCCCAAGTCCTTGAGGATCTGGATGCCGACGCCATAGTCCCGCGGATCGGCCTTGTAACCCAGGGCCAGGTTGGCTTCGACCGT
>CAZUJM010000103.1:0-19343 GCA_964620405.1 uncultured Pirellulaceae bacterium
GTCTGCGGCAGTCCTTTTCGGTCATCACATGATCGGCCACCATCCGCCGCGCCTCGCGGATGTAGAGCTGGTGCGGCCAGTGTCCGTTGTCGAGGAATTCGTCGCGCGCCAGGCCCCACTCGGCCATCGGACCGCGGATCGCCTCCGGGACGCGCGGATGGTTCTGCAGCGTCCACATCAGCCCCTGCTGGTAGCGGACATGCGCCGCGACAATCTCCGCGCGTCGCTCATGACTGGCTTCCGGGTAGTCCCAGTTCGCGCCGATGTAGTCGGTCGACATGGAGCCTAGGTTGTTCGTGTCGGTCTTGCCGTTCGGCATCATGTCGGGACTGAACGGCATCCGCAGGTCGCCCGACTCCATGATCCGGAACAGCAGCTCGTACTCCCGCTCGTCATAGCCTTCAGGACGCGGGAAGGGAACGCGGTTGGCCGCGACGCGCGTCATGCACATGCGGAAACAGTAGGCCTGGATCTTGGCGTCGCCTCCGCCTTCGACGCCAGGACCCTCCGCGCGAACGCCGGCGATCAAGCCGCTGGCCGGATCGCCGGGATTCTGGAACGGCGATACGGGATGGAGGAAGCGATGGTTGTAGAGGTTCAGTCGCGGCTGGATGCCGTTGATCGTTTCGCCATACTGGGCGTTCGCTTCGCGACCCACGGTGTAAGTCACGCCGGCCGCCGCCATGAGATCGCCCTCATAGGTCGCGTCGATGAAGACCTGGCCTGCGTAGACCTCGCCCGTCTCCATCGTGATCGACTGGATGCGGTTGCCCGCGAGACGCACGCCCTGGCGCCGTTCAAGCCGCTGCTCGCGCACGACGCGCACCTTCGCGTCGCGCAACATCGCGTCGAAGGCCAGCGTGGCAACATGCGGTTCGAACGTGAACATCGCATCCTCGTCCGCGCGGTAGCGCGCGTAGTCCGCCGGCTTCTCGAAACGCCACGCCGTCGGATGGTCGTAATGCTGCTTGATCAAACGATAGAAGTCACGGGCCACGCCGCCGATTCGCGTCTTGTCCCCCGTGTCGGTGAACCCCAGACCGCTGGTCGTGAGGCCGCCCACATAACGAGATGGTTCCAGCAGCACGACCGACCGGCCGAGCCGCGAGGCCTGCACGGCCGCCGCCACTCCGGCCGACGTGCCGCCGTAGACCACGATCTCCTCCGCTCCTGCCCGCAGGACCGGCTCACCGCCGAGTAGCAGCGACATCAGGAGACCCGCCAGGAGACGCCAGTGAAAAATTGGGCAGGTGTTCATGTTTTTTTCTTCGCACGGGGGGCGCCGAAGGCGTTCCGGTCGCGTTTTCGCCTCACCCAATGATGCCAAAATACGACGGGATCCCATTTCAGCCGGGGCCCGGTTATCCGTTACAATGCGGGAACAAATTAGAGGGACCCGGTATGCCGTTTGCCAGTCCCCTTCCTGGGTCTCGAAGTTCGTCCGGTCCGTTTCGTGGAAGGATCTTTCCCTATGAGCTGGCATGGTCGCTCCCCGTTGGCCGCCTCGCGGCGTCGCCGACCGTCGCTGGAGTCGCTCGAAGCGCGGCAGATCTTGGATGCCGCAGGCCTGTTCCTGAACGCCGATGCGTACTCGACGCACCAGAACGGCACCGTCATCGCGCTGGACGTGCTGAAGAACGATGGGTTCGCCACCGAGTATGCAGGTGCCCGGGAGATCACGGCGGTCAGCTACGGCAGTGAAGGCGGCTTGATCGAGGTCGCGAAGGATCGCAAGTCGCTCTGGTATACGCCGCCCGCCGACTTCGCGGGGCAGGAGTCGTTCCAATACTTCGTCGATGGCGTCAGCTTCGCGACCGTGCAGGTCGACGTCCGCTCGCCGCTCTCCGTCGACACGTACCAGCTGCCGCCCACGGGCGTCTGGCAGACGTTGTCGGTGCTGGACAACGACCCGTTCTGGTCCGGTTACGAGGGACCGCGCCGGATCACGTCGCTCAGCGTCACCGATGGCGAGGGCGAAGTGCGTCTTGGCCCGGATGGACGCTCGGTCGAATACCGATCGGGAGAAACGTCGGGCGACGAGCAGTTCATCTACATTGTCGACGGCAAGTATCCGGCGCAGGTGACGATCTCGGTGCCGCCGACGCTGGCCGACGACCAGTACGAGTTTGTGCAGAATGTCTCCATGCAGACGCTGCGCGTGCAGGCGAACGATCCCTTCTGGAAGGGAGCGTACAACGGCGCGCGGCGGATCACGCATGTCGGACCGTCGTCCGTGGGCTCTACGGTGCGCGTGTCGGCCGATGGCTTGGCCGTGGAATACACGCCGGCGGCGAATCAGAGCGGGTACGATAGTTTCGAGTATGTGATCGACGGCCGCTACACGGCGCGAGTGGGCGTGCATCTGGCGCGGCCCGTGGCGGACGACTACGCGGAGGTCGACATCAACAGCACTGCCCACGCCGTGGACGTGCTGGGCAACGATCGTTACTGGAGCGTCCTGCAGGGGCGGATGATGGACGCGGTGACGCGCGTCACGCAGGTCTCCCCGGCCTCGGAGAAGGGCGGTTCGGTGACGCTCGGGGCGAAGGGCGAGGTGCTGTACACGCCGCCCGTCGGATACTCGGGTTCAGACCGCTTCACGTACACGGCCGACGGGCTGCACGAAGCGTCGGTGAACGTGCAGGTGACGCGTCCCGTGCGCGATGACTATCTTCTGGCCTTCCAGGATACGTCCGACACGCTGCTGTCCGTGCTGGATAACGACTTCGTGGGCAACGGATACCAGGGAGCCAGGTCGATCACGAGCGTGGGCGCGACGCAGCAGGGGGGAGTGCTCCGGATCGACGGATCCTGGCTGCGTTACTCGCCGCCCGCTGGCTTCGTCGGCAGTGACTCCTTCACCTACACCGTGGATGGCCAGCTGCAGGCTTCCGTGACCGTGCACGTCCAGTCGCTGGCCAACGCCGACTGGTTCAGTTTCTGCGCGAACGAAGGCCGCGCGTACACGCTGGACGTGCTGAACAACGATTTCTTCCGCCGCGGCTACACGGGCCCCGGCCGGATCACGGGACTGCTGGACGTGCCTGCCGACGCAGGCATCTCGATCCAAGCCGACGGCGGCTCGCTGCGCTACGTGCCGACCTCCGACGTGCCGGTGAGTTTCCGGTATGTCGTCGACGGCAAGTACGAGGCGTCGGTCACCACGAGTGTGCAGCAGCATCTCCAGGGCGACCAGTGGGTGGTCGACCAGAACTCGACCGGCTCGGTGCTCGACCCCCGCGCGAACGACTTCCAAGTGCCCGGCGGCTGGGTCGGCGCGTGTTCCTCGTCAGGCTACCTCGGGAAACGGTTGATCACCTCGGTGGGTGCCAGTGAGAAGGGCGGCCTGGTTTCGGTGACGGAGGATGGCCGCGGCGTTCGTTACGCGCCGCCCGCGGATTTTCATGGCGTCGACCAGTTCACCTACACGGTTGACGGCTTCCTGCGGGCCACGGTGTCGGTTCAGGTCGTGCGCCGCGTGAGCGACGATCGGTTCCGCGTCGCGCCCGGGGCTTCCGAGAAACTGCCGGTCCTGATCAACGACCTCTTCGGAAAGGACTATCGCGGCGCCCAGAAGATCACCGGCGTGACGGCGTCGCAGGCCGGAGCGGAGGTGCGCGTGGGGCCCGATGGCCAGTCGCTGCTCTACCGCGCGGCGGTCGGATTCACCGGGACCGACAAGCTGGTCTACACGGTCGATGGCCAGTTGAAGGCGGAGGTGCAGGTCGAAGTCCGCGGGGACGAGACGCCGCTGCACCCGAAATTCGCTTCGCTGTCGGCCTACCAGGAGTTTCTTCTCGCCGACGCGCTGGAACGCTATGCCTCTCGCTTCGGCCAGCCCTCCGGGCAGTACTGGTGGGGCATGGAAAACATGATGTTCGACACGACTGTTCCCAGCGCCGACACGCAGCGGAACCATTCCGAAACGAACGTGCAGGTCGCCGGCGTGGACGAAGGGGATATTGTCGAGTTCGACTCGGACTACATCTACACGCTGACCGGCGGCCAGGTGGTGATCGTGCGGGCGTGGCCCGGCGAACAGGCGGCGGTCGTGTCGCGCACTCCGATCGAAGGCGAACTGCTGGCGGAGTTCCTCAAGGGCGACCGGCTGACGGTGATTTCACGTCTTGCCGAAATCACGGAGGTTCCCGCGCTGCCGGGAATCGACACGCCGGTGGTCCGGGCGGAGGGCGAGGACGCCAGCGTTGTCACGGCCATCGCGCCGATTGCGCCGCTCGATATCCTGCCTGGTGGACGACTGCCGTTCCTGCCCTGGACGCCGCCCGAATACAAGACGATCGTCACGGTGCTTGACGTTTCCGATCGAGCGAACCCGAAGCTCGTGCAGAAGACGGTCCTGGAAGGGAATTTCGTGGAGTCGCGGGCCATCGGCGATTTCGTCTATGTGGCCCTGTCGAACCAGGCGACGCCGCCGGAGCCGCTGGTGATTCGCAATCCGATGCCGGAGGAGGCCAAGGACAAACCGTGGCTCTGGCCTGCGGGCGTGTACGAAACGAAGGACCAGTACGTGGCGCGCGTGCAGGCGGACCTGGGTCGGTTCGTCGATGACTCGTTGCCGAACTATGTCAGCTACGGTCCCGAGGGAACGGTGGTGCGGGCGGGATTGGTGCACGAGCCCGAGGATGTGTACCAGCCGCTTTCCGACGAGGCGGGAGCGATCGTCTCGCTGGTGTCGCTCAACATCGCCGGCAACGAACCGGGGCTGGCGGGAACTTCGGGCGTCTACACCAGCGGTGCCTCGCAGGTGTATGCGTCGCTGGAGCATTTTTATGTGTTCGAGCAGGCGTATGAAGCGGAGGCGGGAGCGGTCACGCGGATCCTGCAATTCGATTGGAACCGGGAGACGGGAGTAGCGCAGTTCGCCGCATCCGGCCAGGTGACCGGCACCATGCTGAATCAGTTCTCGGCGGATGAACTGAACGGCCACCTGCGCATCGCCACGACCGTAAGCCACCGCGGAGCCGGCACGTGGGGCGGGTCGACCGAGAACGATCTTTTTGTCCTGCGCGAGGACGGGGGACTGCTGGAGTTTGTCGGGGCGCTCAAGAACCTGGCCGTGGGCGAAACCACTCGGTCGGTGCGATTCCTTGGCGACAAGGCCTTCCTGGTAACATTCCGCAACGTCGATCCGCTGTTCGCCCTCGACCTGGCCGACCCCGAGGCGCCGCGCGTGCTGGGGCACCTGACGCTGCCGGGATTCTCCAGCTACGTCCAGGTGATCGATCCGACGCACTTGTTGACGGTCGGCAAGAACACGCCGGCGGGAGCGTGGGGGCCGACGCAGGTATCGCTGTTCGACGTGAGCGACCTCGCGCGGCCGCGACTGGTGGATGAGTATACGTTCGAGCGGTTTTCGCAGAGCGAGTCGGAGACCGACCATCACGCATTCGGCTACTTCGCGCGGCACGGTCTCCTGGCGATTCCGACCACGCGGTCGTACGTCCAGCGTCGCGACGAGGATGGCGATGGATACGCCGAGAAGCGTGAGTGGTTGACGGAGTATGAACTGCAGGTGCTGAGTGTCGACGCCACGGCGGCGCCGGGGTCGAACTTGGGCTTGGCTCGCGTCGGCGAGGTGACGCACGACTCGCCGGTGCGGCGCAGCGGCTACATCGGAGACTACCTGTATTCGGTGGCCGAGGATTCGATCCACGCCATGAAGGTCGACCAGCCGGGCGTGCCGGTCGCGACGGTGGCGGACCTGCGTCCCGACGGCGATCCGGCACCGGTCGACCCGCCTGAGATCCTGCCGTTCCAGGCGTTCGTGCAGGCGGCGGCTGGCGACCTCAATGCCCGGCTCGGCAAGTCGGCCGGGTATGCAGTGCCCGTGGCCACCGAATCGTCGGCGGGAGGCCTCGCGACGGTGCTCCGCGCGGGAGACACCTACTACCGCTACCAGTCGGCTGCGAACGGAGCGGTGCTGGCCGAGGCCGACTTCCGGTTCACGGAGACGACGACGCCCTGGCAGAATCCCCACCTTGCGGCCGACGTCAACGACGACGGCCAGGTCTCGCCCGGCGACGCGCTGCGCGTCATCCAGGCGATCCTTGCCGGTGGCTCGCGTCCGCTGGATGGCGACCAAGTAGTGCGGCAGATCGGTGGCAGCCAGCCGGTGGTGACCGAATACTGGGACGTCAACGGTGACAAAGTGTTGTCACCCCGCGATGTGCTCGCCGTGGTCAACCAGTTCAATTCGCTCGGCGGACCCCAGGTGGATACCGGGACACTCGCGCCCGCCACCCCGGCCCCGCTCGATCCGTCCGGCGTGGACCAGCTGTTCGAGGAGGTCGGCGCCACGGCCGGCGACGCGAACTTGGATGGCGAGTTCAATTCGGCCGACCTCGTGCTGGTCTTCCAGCGCGGCCGCTATGAAGATGGAAAGATCGGCGAGGCCTTGTGGCAGGACGGCGATTGGGATGGCGACCGCGCCTTCCGTTCGGCCGACCTCGTGCTGGCCATGGCCGGCGGCCACTACGACAAGCCGCGGCAGAGGAAGAACTGAACCGGGCTGCCCCGCACGCCCGCTGGGGCGGTTCGCCCCAGCGCTGTGATCCGGGCAAGCTGCTAGGGCGCCTGTCCCTCCGCCTTGCGATCCTTCGACAGCCAGTAGTCGAGGAACGCGTAGGTGCGTTCGCCGTTGATCTTGTGCGGGCCGTCGAACCAGTGGATGCCGCAGCGACTGGGCATCTTCAGCCGGGCTGCGTACAGGTTCTGCACTTTCGCGAACTCCCAGCCCACGGTCCAGTCGTCGGCCACTCCGTCGAAGTGCCCACGCTCGACCATGAATGGACGCGGCGCGATCAACGCGGCCATCTCCGCGTAGTTGAAGGTGCTGCCCAGGTCGAATTCAAAGATCTCGTACTCGCCCGTCCAGACATAGCTGCGCGGGTTGGTCGTGGACGCGTTCTTGTCGACCCATTCGTTGAAGTCGGCGGAGCAGATCGACAGGCAGTAGTCGGTGACCAACGCTGGTACACGCATGGCCGTCTTGCCACCGTAGCTCAGGCCGTAGAACGCGATCCGCTCGTCGTCCACCATCGGCAGCGTCTGCAGCCAGTCCACGATCTGCTGGTGCTGCGGCACGATGATCGAGAAGAGTGTCTTCTTTAGCGGATAGCTCTTGCGCTGCAGCGTGCGGAACAGGTCTTCGCCGATGTAGAGGTTTTGCGGCGAGAAGGTGATGTAGCCCTTGTCGGCCAGCGCTCCGGCGAAGCCCGAGTAGTAGTGGCTGCCCTGGACGCCGATCGTATCCTGCGGGCGTCCTTCGAGGCCGTGCTGGCAGACGACGACCGGCCGTTGCTCGCCCGGTTGAAGGTCTTTCGGGACGAGCAGCACGCCGTAGGCGAAGATATTCTCGAAGACATCAAGCACGACTTCGTAGCCGCGCCAACGGTCGGTTTCGTACACCTGCCGCGTCCGCGGCCGGGGAGCCACCAGCGGGTACGAATAGCGGCCGATCACCTCCTCGGCGAAGAACTTGCGGTAGGGTTTCGCGGAGGCCAAGTAGACTTCGGGTGAGTTGGTTTCGAGCTTCGACAGGAACTCCTGCCGCACGCGTCCGCTGTTGCTGAGCACCACCTGCGTGTGGCGGTCCAGTTGCCGCATCTGGTCGCGGTGTCGGGGCGCGGGGTCGAAGAAGCCCCGCAGGTTGGTGGGGTTGTTCGTGAGCTTCGGCAGGGCATCGTTGACGTTCAGTTTCTGCAGGAAGGCCTGCAGGGTTTCCGTCGTGGCGGCGGGACCGCGGCCATCACCGGAGATCGTCAGCTTGGGGAATTCGTTGAGCTTCAGCGGGTCGACCAGCCGCACGGCGCGGCCCCATTCGGCGCGGACCGATTCGAGCGAGGGCGTGACGAGGCGAGCCGGTGCGCCGCCATTGCCGGCCAGCGGCGCCTCCGGACCGCGGCTCGCGTCGATGATCAGCGACCGCGGCGCGATCATGGCCGCCAGTTCCGCATAGCCGAACTGTTCGAGCAGCCCGAAGATGTTCCGGTCGATCGGCTCCTGCCAGAGGTTTTCTCGCGCGTCGAAATAGCCGCTCACGACCACGCTGCGGGGACGCGTGTCGAGCGCTCCGGTGTAGAGAGCCAACAGGCCGCCTTCGCCCCAGCCGATCAAGCCCATGGGACGCGTCGAGGTAGAGGCGAACCAGTCGAGGGCGGCCTGGATCTTCTGCACTTCGTAGCCGACCAGCCCGCGCCCTAGTTCGAACGCGCTGCGGTAGAGCATCTCGCGGTTGGTGATGGCCGGAGCGGGGCTGGGCCCCCAGTCGAACTGGCCACGCTGCCGGTTGATCAGCAGCGGCACCACGACCCGACAGCCGGCCTCGGCCAGTCGTCGCGCGTACTGGCTCTCCCGCGGCACGCCCGGCAGCAGGCCGACCAACTGTTCCGGCAGCACCTCGCAGTCGGGGATCGCCACGACGTCGGCGATCGGTTCACGGTCCGTCGGCACCAGCAGCAGTCCGGCCGCTTCGACATCGTCCAGCACGGGCCAGCGGATATCGTAGATCTGGTAGCCGTTCCCAAATCCGATGCGCGCCGGCACTTCGCCTGTCGCCGCCACGCCCTTCGGCCCGCGATCCAGCACCAGCCGAGGAACGACCGACGCGACGCGAGGATCGCGGATGCCCATCAGGTGTGCCAGCCGCTCACGCCCCGGATTGATCGACGCCTGATAGGCCTCCACCGAGGAGAAGTCGCGTTTCCAGAGCGTTTCCCGGCGCGATACGGACGCCTTCAGTTCGTTCAGCAGGAACGCATCCGCCTGCTGGACAAGCCGCGCCGCGATGTCGCCCTCCCAGTCCAGCAGCGCCGTGTCCTCGAACGGGTCGGCCCAAGCCTGGGACCCTAGCAGGCACACCAGTAGCATGGCGATGAGGGCCGGCAGCCGGCTCCAGCGCGCAAACACGTGCGAATGCGCGTCGCGATGGGGGGCGCGGCAAACGCCGCCCCTTGGACGCAGGCAACGGATGAACCACAACGGACCCGGCAATCGCTGCATGGCTTGACCTCCCAGTTGCGTTGCCAACCCGAAAGTGGAGACCGTCGGGCGCACGCGTGGGGGGCAGCGTACCACGCAGCCGCTCGCGATGCTACCAAGGACGCGGCCGCGGACCCGGGGACGTTCCCGCCGCAGCCGTGCAAACCGCTCGCTCAGCGGCCGGGCGTGCTGGAGGCCGCCGGGCAGAGTGCCGCGATGCGCGGCTGCAAGGCGCGGACGAAGCCGGCGATCCGGGCCCGCGTCGCCTCGTCATGCGGCTCGAATGGCTCCGCCATCGCATTCGTACAGACGTCCAGCGCCATCAACGCCGATTTGATGCCCTTGATGATCCGCGACGGCGCATCGCCTTGCGCGTAGATCGTGGACGAGATCTCCAGTACAAGCGACTTCAACGCCGCCGCCCGCTCGGTGTCTCCGCGACGGATGGCATCATAGAGCGACGAGTAAAGACGCGGGAAGAGGTTGCCGCCTCCGTTCACGCCGCCGTGCGCGCCGATCGCCATCGCCTCCACCAGCATCTCCTCCGGCCCCACAAGGATCGAGAACTCCGGTCGGTCGCGAAATCGCTCCACCACGTCACGCAGATAGTCGAGATTGCCCGAGCTGTCTTTCAGGCCCACGATCCGCTCATGGTGGCTCAACTCGTCGACGGTCGCCGCATCGAACCAGGTTTTGCAGCAGCCGGGCATGTTGTAGAGCATCAGGGGAAGGGAGAGGCGGTCGGCCAGCCGCGTCGTGTAGCCGAGCAGTTCCGGCTGCGACATCGGCAGGTAGTAGGGTGGAGCCAGCACCACGGCCGCCGCGCCCGCCGAGTAGGCCGCGTCGGAAATCTCCAGCGAGCCCTCGAAGATCATGTCGGTGATGCCGACCAGCACCGGCAGCCGGCCCGCCACCTGGTCGCAGACGGCCGCCACCACCTGGTGCCGCAGGGCCATCGGCAGCGACGGTCCCTCGCCGGTCGTCCCCAACGCGAAAATGCCATGCACGCCGCCCTCCACCAGACGCTCCACCAGACGCTCCAAGCCCTGCAGGTCGAGGTCGCCCGAGTCGTTCAGCGGAGTCACGATCGGAGGGATGATGCCGACAAACGAGGGCTGGGACATGAACGATTCCTCGCGGGGAATGGGTTGGAGAAAAGGAAGCGGAACGCGGCGATCGGGCGGTGGTCGCAGGTTGACGGCATGAATGGACTGGCACTCCGGCGCGTCCAGACCGGTCGGAACTCCTCCTGCATCGGCGACTCGGGTCGCCGTCTTTGCTTTCCCGCGAACTGTCGCTGCATCTGGCCTCGCTGCGACGATCCGGACAACGCGAGTCCCTCGCCAAGGTCCCGCACGCCGCTCGCGATGCGGAACTCCGCAGGCAAGAGCCGGACGCCCAGTCTAGATCGACAGCACGCGCGACGCGATCCCGCGACGTGACTTCCGCCGCAAGGGAGGGGAAGTCTGGAGTTCGAAACAAAGACCGTGGCTTCTTGCGGATCGAGCCCCCCGGTTGGTCGGGGGCTGGAACAGACCCATCTCGCGGCGATTTGTTGACCGACCGCAGGCGATCGACTAGGCTGTCGACCGACCGATCGGCGATGGGGAGCCCGGATGCCGCCGCGGAACGCACGCTCGATCGTCGAATCGCCCACCCCGTAATCGCCCGCCCGAGATTCGCCCTCTCCCCCCCCCGCCTTGCCGCTTTCCTGCCGAGCCGCCTTCCTTCCTGCCGAGGCTCATGACATGGCCTGCATGCGCGACCGGAGCCGTCCGCTGACCCGCCCGCGCCGAGGTTGCGCCCGCGTCTGGAGTGAAGTCATGCGCGGAGCGATCCTGCGGTTGGCTGGTCAGTGCCTGCTGTTCTGCCTCGTCGTGTGGCCGCAGGCTGCGATGCTGCGAGCCGAAACGCCCCCGCCGCTGCACGCACGCATCGACGCGATGGTGTCGGAGGCGGAACTGGGCCCCGTGGCCGAACGAACCGAGGACGCCGAGTTCCTGCGCCGCCTTTCGCTCGACCTGGTCGGACGCATTCCGACGACGAAGGAACTGGCCGAGTTCCTGGAAGATGATTCGCCAGGGAAACGCGAACAGTGGATCGATCGCTTGCTGGCGTCCCCGGAGTGTGACAAGCATCTGGCAGTCGTGCTGGACGTGTCGTGGATGGAGCGTCGAGCGGACACCTATGTGGGGACGCCCGCGTGGCGAGGTTACCTGCGCGACGCGAGTGCGGCGAATCGACCCCTGGATGAACTGGTCGCCGAAGTGCTGGCGGCAGACGGCGCGGAGGAGGCCACGAAGGCCCGGGCCAAGTTCCTCCTGGACCGCAACGTCGAATCCCACCTGCTGACCCGCGACGTGGGGCGTTTGTTCTTTGGCCGCGACCTGCAGTGCGCGCAGTGCCACGACCATCCCCTGGTTTCGGACTATGCCCAGTCGGAATACTACGGACTGTTCGCGTTCCTGCAGCGCACGCACCTTGTGACGCAGGATGTCGAAAAGAAGCTCGTCTCCGTCGGCGAGAAAGCGGATGGCGAGGCGGTGTTCACGTCGGTGTTTGAACCCGATGTGCCGCAGCGGACTTCGTTTCCCGTCCTGCCCGACGGCAGCCCGCTGGTCGAGGAACCTGCCTTGCTCGCGAGCGAAGCCTACGTGGTTGCGCCGGCCGAGAAGGTGCGTCCCGTGCCGCGTTTCAGCCGTCGCAGCCAACTGGCCGCTGCCGATCGACTGGCCGGCAGCCGCATGTTCCGCCTGAACGCGGCCAATCGGCTGTGGCGCCTGCTGCTCAAGCGAGGCTTGGTGGAACCGCCCGATCTCATGCACGCCGCCAATCCGCCGACGCATCCGCTGCTGCTGGAGGAACTCGCGGGTGCTCTCGCCGCCCAGGACTTCCACATCAAGCCCTTCCTCGCGCAGGTGGCGCGATCGCAGGTCTACCAGCGACGCATGGAACTGTCCGCAGCAACCGAGGCGAGCAGTGAGTCGGCGGCTGAGGCGCGGAAGCTGGCCTGGGAAACGGAGTTGCCCGCACAGCGTCAGCTGGTCGAGCGGCTGGCGGGCGAACTGTCCCAAGCATCCGACCAGTTGGTGGACGCAGAGAAGGAATTGCAGCAGCACCTTGCCATGCTCCGCCAGAAGCTCGCCGAAGTGCAGGCTGCCGAACAGAAACGCGTCGAAGCCCAGGGTAAGTGGCAGCAGGCCGAGGATCATCATCAGAAACAGGTCGCGCTGCTGGCGTCGCTGAAGCAGGCTGCGGAGCAGACGCAGGCGGCGTCCAGTCGGTTGGAGGGCGACCAGGAGCTGGCCGGCGCGGCGAAGCTGCTGGCCGCGCGAGTGACCGTCGTCGAGCCGCTGGTGCCACAGGCCCTCGCCGATCGGGACGCCCAGCAGGCGTCACTCACCCAGGCGCGCGAAGCGGTCGAGAAGCTGTCGGCGGAACTGGGACCGCTGCGCGAGCAGCAGGAAACGCTGGTGCTGCGCGTCAAGGAACAGGCCGGCGCCGTGCGGTCGCTTCGCGCACTGCACACGACCGAGTCGGTGCGTGCGGTGGAGTGGACGCAACGTCTTGAGCAGGCCGACGCGCTGCTGGCGGCATCCCACGCGAAGGCCGCCATGGACGCCGCTCGCGTGGTGCTGGCCGAGAAGCGGCAAAGGACGGAGGAGCAGCAGGCAAGTCTGGCGGCGATCGACGAGGAGATGCGGCAGCGGGCGAGCGAACGCGACGCGCTGCAGATCGAAGTGGCCGCAGCGCGTCGGTTCGCTGAAGCGGCCGAGGCTCGCGTGAAAGGCGGCCAGCAGCTGCTGGCCGCATGGCAGCAAGCGTCCGCCGAACTAGGAAAGGCCGAGGCTGCGGCTGGCGAGGCGGGCACGGGGTTGCAGGATGCCGCTGCGTTCGCCGCTGCGGCGAACGAAAGGCCGCTCGCGACCGTCCTCGCGACCGCGCGGGGAACGCTGGAACGACAGGCGGCGGTCACCGAAGACGCCGTCCTGTCGGCTCGCCAGCAGCTCGACCTGGACCAGCAGCGTCTCGCCTCGCTGGAGAGTCGCCGCGCCGCAGTCGCGTCGCAGTGCGAGGCGATTGCGCAGCGGCGAGCAGCCCAGCAGGCCGCGTGCGTGGCTGCCCTCGACGCGACTCACGCCGCGGAGGAAGCAATGCGAGTCGCGGAGGTGGAGCAGCAGAAGGCCGGCAAGCGACTCCGGCAGCAGCAGGAACGCCGTTTCGCCGTCGCCTCGCTGCAGGGACTCTCGCCCGAGCAGTTGTCGGCCAGCGTCGTCGTCGCGCTCGGACTGGACGAACGCTTCCGCGCCGAAGCGACCAGCGAGTGGGAGGGCAAGAACAAGGAGAAGCCGGCCGCCGAGATCGACGCGGCACAGAAGGCTGCCGAGATCGAAGCGGCTTTCCAGTTGCGTTGCAAACAGGTCGAGGACACGCTGGTGTCACTCTTTGCCGCTCCGCCAGGAACCGTGCAGGACGCCTTCCAGGCCACCGTCGACCAGGCGCTCTTCTGGGACAACGATGGCCGGGTGCAGGGTTGGGTCGCGCCAGGCGGCGGCAACCTTGCGGAACAGCTGGTCGCGCAGGCCGACGATGGGCAGGTGACGGACCAGGTCTATCGCAGCCTGGTGAGCCGGGCGCCGACGAGTGAAGAGCGACGTGTGTGGGGAGAGTACCTGGCGGGCGCGGGAGGCGAGCGTCCGCGGGCGATTCAAGACCTGATCTGGAGCCTGCTGACGTCGATCGAATTCCGGTTTAACCATTAGGGGACAGCCGAGGCTCGCCCGCGATCCGCGCGGGGCAACTCGGCGCATTGGAGGACCGAACCATGAAGTGCACTTATGCCTGCGGGTCATCGGACCATCGACTTGCGCGGCGGCATTTCCTCGGGCGACTCGGCGCGGGCTTCGGCCTCGCGGGCAGCTTGGGGCTGGCGGCCGGCGCAGGAGGGTTTGCGTCGCTGGTGCAGCCCGCCGCCGCCGCTTCGCTCGCATCAACGCAGAAACGGGTCCTCGTCCTGTTCCTCGCGGGCGGCTCCAGCCAGCTCGAATCGTGGGACCCCAAGCCGCGCACGGATACCGGCGGACCGTTTCGCGCCATCCCGACGTCCGTGCCGGGCGTGCATCTCAGCGAGCTTTTGCCGCGCACGGCCCAGCAGATGCACCTGATGTCGATCGTCCGCAGCGTGAACACCAAGGAGAACGACCACGGCAAGGGCCAGTACATGATGGAGACGGGTCGCGCGCAGATGGGGGCCGGCGAGTATCCGCACCTGGGCGCCGTGATGGCCAAGGCGCTGTCGGCCGAGGATTCACCGCTGCCCGGCCATGTGCATGTTTCGCCCGGAGGCGGCGGATCGCGCGGCAACGATGCGGCCTACCTGGGGCCCAAGTTCGGACGCATCGTCGTGGGCGCGGCCGGCGGCGGTGTCACCAACAGCCAACGCAGCGATGCGATCTCCGCCGACCAGGACGCGCGACGCCAGTCCATGCGTCGACTGGTCAACGATCATTTCGTCACGCGGCGGCGCACCGCCGAGATGGACGCCTACACGCAGAGCTACGAACAGGCGCTGCAGTTGATGGAGCGTCGGGATGTGTTCGACGTGGGCCGCGAACCGACCAGCTTCCTGGAACGATATGGCGACCATGCCCTTGGTCGGCAGTGCCTGCTCGCCCGGCGACTGCTGGAACATGGGGTCACCTTCGTCCAGGTCGCGCATTCCAACTACGACACCCACAACGAGAACTTTGACTTCCACCTTGAGCAGATGGCCGAGTTCGACCAAGCCTACTCGGCGCTGCTCGTCGACCTGCACGAACGGGGCATGCTGGAATCGACGCTGGTGGTGGTGATGTCCGAATTCGGCAGGACGCCGCATATCAACCAGTATTATGGTCGCGATCATTGGGGCCAGGCGTGGTCCGTCGCACTGGCCGGCAGCGGGATCCAGCCCGGTGCGGTAATCGGCAAGACGAATGCCAACGGCACCGAGGTGGTCGATCGCGAGGTCGACCATCGACATCTGTTCCATACCTACCTGCGCGCCGTGGGACTCGACTCGAAAGGCGAGTTCCATGTCGAGGGACGCAGCATGCCGATGGCCGATCCGGCGGCCGGGCCGATTGAGGAGTTGCTGGCGTGAGCGATGCGGCGAATCCCGCCGGTGGGGAACCGGATCGTGCCGCCGAAGCAGCCGCCGCGAGCGCGCCGGACTTCCTGCCCGGCAAAGTCGTCCACCAGCTACCCTACACCAGCCCACTGGTGGCCTGTCGCTTCGACCCCAGCGGACAGTCGGTGGTCACCGGCGCCCACGATGGGCAGCTCCAACGCTGGGATCTCGCCACCGGCGCGAAGACCGACCTCGTCGGCCATGAAAGCTGGGTGCGCGCAATCGGCTTCTCGCCCGATGGCAGTCAACTGTTCACCGGCGGCTATGAGGGACGGCTGATCTGGTGGGCATGGGAAGGCAGCGCGGCGAAGATCGTCCGCCAGGTGGAAGCGCACGAAGGCTGGATTCGTGCGCTGTCGGTCAGCGCGGATGGCAAGCAGGTCGCCACCGTCGGGAACGATCGACTCGTCAAGATCTGGGACGCCGCGGCGGGGACGCTGCTGCAGACGCTCACCGGCCACCAGGCGCACATCTACAGCGTGCTGTTTCCACACCTGCCGGGAGTGCTGCTGACCGGTGATCTGCTGGGCGTCGTCCATCATTGGGACCTGGCGCTCGGCAAGTCGGTGCGAACGCTGGACGCCAAGGAGCTGTTTTCGCCCAATGAGGGGCAGGGCGCCCAGTATGGCGGCGTGCGGTCGATGTCACTGCGAGCGGACGGCCAGCAGTTGGCCTGTGGCGGACTGCACAAGGCAACGAATCCGTTCGGAGCCGTGCAGGAGCCGCTGGTGCTCGTGTTCGACTGGGAGTCGGGGCAGAAGTCGCGGACGCTCACGGCAGAAGGAATCCCGCAGGGAATCATCTGGCGCGTGGTCTACCATCCAAGCGGCATCCTGTGCGCGGGATCGGGCGGTGCCAGCGGCGGCTTCCTGCTTTGCTGGCGCGAGGGGACCGACACGGCGTTCCACAAGTTCCAGCTACCCAGCACCGCGCTCGACATGGACCTGCATCCGGCGTCACGCCAGTTCGCCACGGCCCATCACGACAAACACCTGCGCGTCACCGGCGTGGCTTGAACGCCCGTCGCTCACTCGTACCGGATCGCCACGATCTCGAACTTCAGCTTGCCACGAGGCACGGCGATCTCGGCCCGTTCGCCGACCTTTTTGCCGAGCAGGCCCTGGCCCACGGGGCTGGAGATCAGGATCTTGCCCGTGTCGTAGTCCTCTTCGCCGGCGCCGACCAGCGTGAACTCCTCCTCGTCGCCGTAGTCGAGATCCTTGACCACGACCGTGGCGCCGAAGGCGACCTTGTCCTTGGGAGCCTGGCTCGGATCGACGATCGAGGCCTTGGCGAGTTTGCCGCGGAGCAGATTGATCTTGGCCTGCAGCATGCCCTGCGATTCGCGAGCACCATGGTACTCGGCGTTCTCCTTCAAGTCGCCTTCCGCGCGGGCATCCGCCAGTCGCTTGACGATCTTGGGCATCTCTTCGTTTTCCAACCGATCCACTTCGGCCTTGATCTTGTTGTAGCCCTCGCGGGTCATGGGGATCATGTCGGACATGGCCAAATCCTCTCGCTACAGAAAAACAGACGGCCTCGTGGAAGGCCGTCCTTTGACGCGCCGAGGCGGAACGGCTTCACCAGACAACGCATGACAACCTGCCACACGCGCTGCCGAACTCCTCCAGCGACCGTCGTATTGTGGGACACACAGAGGCCGCTGTAAAGTCCGCTGGCCTGGCTGGGGTCCGAGGGGTACCGTCGCCTTCGCGGCAGGCTGTCGGAAAGAACGGTTGGGCAGTTTCGCACGGCGGACACGAGTCCGGCCCGGATCGCTGCCAGGCAGGGCAGCGGACAACGGGTCCTCGGACGCGGGTTCACGACCGGCGTACTCGCAGACGGGGCTTCGACCGCAGTCGGGGCGTCCGCTTCGTGGCGCGGTCGTGGCGTCGAAACGGCAGCCCTGGCGAAAGGCCGGGCTACCTCTCGCGATTCAGCCGTCCATGCCTTCGGGCAGGTAGAGAATGCATCCGCAGGACTTGCACTGCACGGGCTTGTGCATCCGCAGTTCGTTGAGCACCTGGGTGGTGATGGTCGTGTAGCAACCGCCGCAGCATTCGCCGTCGAGCGGAGCCAGCGCTTCCTCACCGCGTCCGCGCACGAGTCGCCGGTAGTTTTCCAAGAAATCACCGGGCAGGCTCGCTTCGACCGCGGTGAGGTCCTTGGTGAGCCGTTCAATGTCGACTTCGATCACGCCGCGTTCCTCGTCGACGCGTTTCCGAATCGCCGCCAGGTCGACGTCGGCCTTCTTGCGATGTTCCTGCATCTCCTTGTTCTGCGTTACCAGTTCGGAATGCTTTTCCAGCAGTTCGAGGATTTCATCCGAGAGCACGCTGTTGGCCTGTTCGTCAGCGGCGATCTGTTCCACCAACGCCTGGTATTCGCGATTGGAACTGGCGGCGTTCAGCTTGGCCCGGGCGTCGACAATGCGGCTCTCACGCTGCTTCAGCAGGAGCTCCTTCTGGTCGGCCGACATGCGGGTGCGGAGCGTTTCTTCCTTGAGGGCGACGAGTGCGGCGTCGACCTGCTGGATGGCGGTCTCCGAGACCTGGATCATGCGAGGGCCGCGAAGCAGGCGGCTGCGTAGGTCGCTGAGCTGGCGGAGGATGCGGTGGATTTCGCGAAGCACGGAGGCCGTGACCGACATGGGCAGACGCTTCTCTTTCGTGAGGTGGAGTGTGCGGTGAGGCGGCGGCGGTTGGGGACCGCGCGCAGAGGGCGGAATCGCCGAGGGGAACGCGGATGCCGTCGACGGTCGCGCCGAATCCGGTTTGCGCCAGGTGGCGCTACCCGTCCGGTGGCGCGACGGGCGCGACAGTCCACCGGGCGATCCTTGCGAGCCTATGTGCGTTCCGGTTGGAACAGGACGCCATTATAGAAGCAGTGAAAAACGAGCCGCCAGTACCATAGTGCGGAGAAGCTACGGAATCATCGCGTTATTGGCAGGCGGGGCCTCTCTCAACCATGATCGGGTCGAGTTCACTGAATGCGAAAAGGGGTGGGGGCACGAAGGGCAGGCAGTCGATCTCGAAGCGGGACGGGGGAAAGGGGCTCCACGAGGGAGCAGGGGGGACGGTCGCCGGGCAGGCGGCCCAGGCCGGCCCTCGGCGCGAGGTGGAGTTGTCCCCGCGTCGAGGGCTAACCGATTGTTGCGCAAGGCGTGCGGCCCGCAGCGCATTCCGTGCGCGGCCTGGTCACCTGACAAGCCCGGTCAAGCGTTCGTGCGTCGCAGCCGCTCAGGCCGCGCCGCGCATGAAGCCCTGCAGCAGCTGGCTGCGCACCGGGTGCTGCAGCTTGCGCACGGCCTTGGCCTCGATCTGGCGGACACGCTCGCGCGTCACCTTGAAGATGCGGCCCACCTCCTCCAGCGTGTAGGTGTAACCGTCGCCCAACCCGTATCGCAGCCGGATGATCTCCCGCTCGCGGTAGGTGAGCGTCTTGAGCAGCTGGTCGATGCGTTGCCGGAGCAGTTCATTGGAGGCGTTGCGGACGGGGTTGTCCGAGCTGTGGTCCTCGATGAACTCGCCGAACGCCGCGTCCTCGCTGTCGCCGACGGGCCGGTCGAGGCTGACCGGATGGCGGCCGATGTCCAGCACGCGGCGGACTTCGTCAACATCCATGCCCGCGCGGTCCGCGATCTCGCTCGTCGACGGCTCGCAACGCTTCTCCTGCTGCAGCTGCTTCTGGATATTCCGCAGCTTCGAGAGCACGTCGATCATGTGGACCGGAATGCGGATGGTTCGCGCCTGGTCGGCAATCGCGCGCGTGATCGCCTGGCGGATCCACCAGGTCGCATACGTCGAGAACTTGAAGCCGCGCCGGTACTCGTACTTGTCGACTGCCCGCATCAGGCCCGTGTTGCCCTCCTGGATCAGGTCCAGGAAGCTCAGCCCGCGGTTGCGATACTTCTTGGCGATCGACACGACCAGTCGCAGGTTGCCATTGCTCAGCTCCCGCTTCACCTGCTCGTACAGCCGGAACTCCTCCGCGAATCGCTCGCACTTCCCGCGAAGGCTGCCCGGACTCTCCTGCGTCTGCATCAGGAGCTGCCAGAGTTCACGGCGGAGCGTCGAGCGGACGGAGGCGTTCGACGGATGGTCCGAGAGGTGGGCGAGCTGCTGCTGGATGAGTTCGATGCGGCGCGCCGCTTCCTCGATGATTTTCATCAGCG
>CAZUJM010000104.1:0-19201 GCA_964620405.1 uncultured Pirellulaceae bacterium
CGCGATCATCGCTCGACTGCTGGTACACATGCGACAGCATCAGCCGTCGATGGAACCTTTTGATCGACCACTGGTCGTCGTGCTGCAGGGTCCACGCGAGATAGTCAAGCAGTTCCGGGTGCGTCGGCGTGGCTCCGCGCAAACCGAAGTCGCTGGGCGTGGCCACGAGCGGCTGGCCCAGGTGGTGCATCCAGAGGCGATTGGCCAGCACGCGGCTGGTGAGCGGATTGCGCGGGTCGGTGATCGCCTCGGCCAGTTCGCGCCGACCGCTGCCCTGCTGGAACGGACCCGATTGCAGGTCATTCAGCAGGGAGGGCAACTGACGGGGAACCGCGCGGCCCAGCGTCTGCGGATTGCCTCGCAGGAAGATTCGCGGCTCGACCGGCGTGGGTGAATCGACGATCGCCATGGCGCGTGGCGGCGCGGCCGGTGATTCGACGGCCATCTTGTCGAGCTGCTGCAGGAGGTTGTGGTAGCGGTCACGCTCGACGCGCGACATGTACAGGTAGGCATGCTGACGCAGGAAGTAGACGGGCCCGTGCGGTTCGACGAGCAGTCCGACCAGTTGCCTCGCGGGCGAGTCGAGTGCGTCGAGCGAACGGTGGGCGGCGAGATAGCGTTCAAACGCCGTCGTGAACGCCGCGCCGTACGCGCGAGCCATGGCTTCGAGGTTGTCGAGCGGCGCGGCGGTGAGCGCGTCGCGCACCAGCGGATTCACCTGGCCGCTGCCCTCGCCCGTCGGTCGCGCGGCCCACGCTGCAAGGATCGACCGCGCTTCTTCGGCGAATCGCTCCGGCGGCAATGCGGCCAGTTGCCCCCACGGCCCGAAAACGGGATCGTCGATGCCGGAGTTCAACCGCACATGGCGACGCCAGCGGCCCGTGATCACCGGACGCAGCTCGCCCGGCGTCAGCGACATGTAGAAGACGGCCGTCTCGACCGGATCGGCAGGTTGCGTGGCCACGCGTAGCAGGTAGTCCGTCGTCCGCTGGCAGGCTTCGTCCATGCGTTCCCGGTACTCGCGGTCGATATGCTGCTGCAACTGCCCGTTGACTTCGGCCGCCTTCGCCTCGAAGTCGCGCGCCTCGGCCGTATCCGGCACGTCGCCCAGCAGCGGCAGCGGGATCGGACGCTCGGTGCTCGCGAACACGCCATACAGCGAATAGTAGTCGGCCGTCGGGATCGGATCGTACTTGTGGTCGTGGCAGCGCGCGCAGCTGATCGTGAGCCCCATCAGGCCGCGGCCCACGACGTCCAGCTGATCGTCGATGATGTCCGGACCGTTCTCGTCGAACAGACGGCCGACCGTCAGGAAGCCCATCGCAGCCAGCTTCGAACGATCGGTCGGTGGATCCAACTGGTCGGCCGCCAGTTGCTCATGCACGAAACGATCGAACGGCAGGTCGTCGTTCCATGATCGCACGACATAGTCGCGGTAGGTATACGAATAAGGCCGGATGCGATCGTTGCCAAAGGCCAGCACCTGGTCCTTCGTGTCCGCATAGCGGGCGACGTCCAACCAGTGCCGACCCCAGCGTTCGCCGTAGCGGGGCGAGGCAAGCAGCCGATCCACGAGACGCTCCGTGGCATCGGGTGACGCATCGTGGACATAGGCACGCACTTCCTCCAGCGTCGGCATCAGGCCGAGCAGGTCGAAGGTCATGCGGCGGATAAGCACTTCGCGCGGCGCGGTCGACGCAGGCTCCATCGACTGCTCCTCCAGCTGACGAACCACAAACCGATCGATCGGCGTCCAGCACCAGTCGGCATGCTGGACCTGCGGTACGACGGGACGGAGGATCGGCTGGAAGGCCCAGTGCCGCGAACGCTCGTGGCCGTCGGTGGCGACCGGCGCATCTTCGGGCATCGCGGCGCCGGCGGCGATCCAGGCGCGGAAATCAGCTCGCTGCGATTCCGGCAGCGGACCGTCGGGCGGCATCTGCAGTTCGTCCTGCTCGTGCGTCAGCGCCGCCAGCAGTCGGCTCGCGTCAGGACTCCCCGGCGACAGCACCGACCCGCCGTTGCCGCCCCGACGAATCGCCTCGGCGCTGTCCAGGTACAGCCCGCCCTCCTGCTTGCCCGCCGCTCGCGAATGGCAACCATGGCAGGACTCGACGAGCACCGGTCGGATGCGATCCTCAAAGAAGTCGATCGCGGCGCGATCGGCGGTTTGGTCGGCGGCGTGGAGATGCGGCGCGACGATCGCCGCCAGTATGCAGAGCCACGTCGCCGCACGCGCGAAGGATCGCCGTCGTGTGCCTCGCATCGATGAGATCATGGCGGAGTCCTGTCGTCGGCACACGCCGTGCGCCGAGTGGGTTGCGGTGGGCCATTCACGGCACATGGCGTGTGCCGGCTGCGGGGTGGGCTCGCCCGTGGGGCTAGAGTTGACGATAGCAGATGGCGCCCGGGATTGCACCCAAGCGGGGCCGGAATGGCTCCAGGGAAACGGCGTGTCCCCGCTACTTTACTTCCGAAGGCAATCGGTAGTACGCGGCGCTCGTTTCGCAGGCGGAACGGCGCAACCATTCTTTATCTTCCGGCTGCTTCGCGAAGCGGCCTGGATCGTAGACGCCGATGTCGTCACCCGGGTTACCATGCACCGCCAGGTTCGCCAGCCAGCGGCCGATCGCGCCGGACGCGGCGATGCCCGTGCCGCCGCAGCCGCCGGCCATCCAGAGTCGCTCGACGCCCGGCACGGCGCCGATCGCGAAACGTCCATCCGGCGTGCAGGTAATCATGCCTTGCCGGTATTCGTCGATCTTCAGCTCCGTCAGTTGCGGAAGCACTCCGGCCAGCCGGCGCTGCATCTCGGCGATGAGCAGCGGCTCCGGTGTCACGTCGCGCGTCCGCCAGTCGGCACCACGCTGGTGCAGGTCGATTGGCAGCGGATCGGGGTCGAAGTATCCGTGCAGGTAGCCGCCCCGTTCCGGGCGAATGTAGCAGCTGGTATCGGGCACGCGGAGGACCGGGTAGCTGTCGGGCAGTCCGACCGACTCGGTGCGCGCCTGCTGCAAGCGAATGGGGAAGAAAGGCGGGATGAAGCCGGCCGTCGGCGCGAGCAGAACGGACCACGGCCCCGCGGTCAGCACGATGCGCTCGGCGCGGATCGTCTTGGTGACGGCAATCGAGCCGTTGTGGTCGATCACCCGCACGCCCACGGCGCGGCCATGCTCGACGAGCAGCTCCACCACTTCGATGCCCGTGGCCAGGGAAACTCCCGAATCGCGCGCCGCGCCGGCGAAAGCGCGAGCCGTTGCCGGCGCGCTCACATGACCATCGCGGGGAACCCAGAGTGACGCGTGCACGTCATCGAGCCGCAGTGTCGGCGCGAGGCGGGCGGCTTCCGCATGGTCGACCGCCTCGACGGCCACTCCCAGGCTCCGGGCCGTCTCGGCCAGCCTCGCGAACATGGCCGCTCGCTCCGCACACAACGCGATATGCAGGCTGCCGCTGCGGACAAACCCCGGGTCGTGGCCTGTTCGCTCGCGAAAACCGGCCAGCAGCTCCAGCGTGTAACCGACGGCGTTCGCGAGCACCGCGTCGCCGCGCAGCTGCCCTACCTGACCCGCGGACTGGCTTGTCGTCTCCTGTACGATCTCGGCGTTGCGCTCCAGCACCAGCGTCTGACGGGCGCGGCCGAGTTCTGCCAGATGGTAAGCGGCACTCCACCCCCAGATGCCGCCGCCAATGACCAGGATGTCCGTGTCCAGGGGAAGTTGCATGGGGGCCTTCGCGCGTTGGAGAAAAACGTACGCGGCATACGCTGTGTGCCGCACTGGCTCTTGGCTTGCTTGGTTTGGGCTCGGGGCTGGGCGGCCGGGACTTCTGGCTAATTGGGTTTGGTGTTGGTGCGGCCGGGACGGCCTCGCTCCAGAGTGGCGGCCGCGACGTCGGTGCCTTCCGTGAGCGTTGAATCGGGGGCGACGATGACGAGGTCGGTTTCCTGTAGGCCGCCAAGGACCTCGACATCGAAGTCGTTGCGGAGGCCGACTTGGAGTTCGGTGAGCGTGGCGCGGCCGTCCTGGATGCGGAACGCCTGCCAAGTGCCTTCTGCGCTGCGAAACACGGCGGCGCGCGGGATCGTCAGGGCTCCGTCCTTCCGCGCCGTCTCAATCTCCACGCGGACGCGGAAGTCCACTCCCGGCCGCAGTCCGCGCTGCGCGAGCGATTCCCGCACGCCCGGTTCAAAATCGATGATCACCTTCACCCGCTGCTGCTCGACGCCCAGCGACGAGATCTTCGTGAAGCCCTGCGGATAGATCCGCGTGACCGTGCCGCGCACCGGCTCGGCGTCAGCGACTAGGCCGGCGATATCGACCGGTGCTCCGACCCGGATCGCGGTAACGTCCTGCGTGAGGATGTCCGCCTCCACCTGCAGCTGCTGCAGGTCACCCACCTCCATCAGCAGCTCGCCGGCCAGCATCACCCGCTCGTTATGCTCCGGCGTATTCAGCACCATGCCGTCGATCGGGCAGGTGATTTCGGCCCGCTGTCGGTCGCGTTCTGCCTGGTCGCGGCGGGCCGCGTCCGAATCGCGCAACAGTTCAAAGACGCCGCGCAGGATCTCGTAGATGCTCTTGTTCAGCTCCTCCTTGCGCAGGTCGAGCGAGGACTGTGTCACCTGCAGTTCGTCGCGTTCCAGTTCCGTCTGCGTGGTCGAGCGGGTGGTCGAGAGCGACTTGGTGCGATTAAAAAGTCGCAGGGCGAAGTCGTACTTGGCCTTGCTGGCCTTGACCGTCTGTGCAGCCTGCTCGATCGCGAGGTCGATCTGCTGCAGGTTCTTGTCGTAGCGACGGACCGTGTTGGCTCGCTCCAGCAGTTCGGTATCGAGGTCGCGCGGGTCGAGACGGGCGACGACCTGGCCGCTAGTGACTCGGTCGCCTTCGTTCAGCTCAATCGGCAGGATGCGACCTTGCAGCGGCATGGTGATCCGCACGACATCGGGCAGCCGCGTCTTGCCCTCCTCCTCGATGTACTCGCGAATCGCCTTCCGTTCCGGCTGGCGAGCTTCGACGGGCATGCCACGCGGCGCGATCCACGCCATGCCGGCCAGGGCGAGCAGGAGGAGGATCAGCAGCAGTGACCACCATTTCGCCACGGGGGCACCTGTTGCTTTCATGGGGGCGGGGCTTCAGGTGGGTCAGGCCTCAGGTCGGTGGGTTTTTCACCACGGAGAACACCGAGAGCACGGAGGGTGCGGCACGGTGTTCTGTTTTTGCAGGGCTTATTAGGTGGCGGCGAGGGTGGAGCCGAGCGTGACGTCGGGGGCGGGGAGGCTGCTGGAGCCCATCAGGAAGACGTCGATGGCGCGTGCAGCGCCGCGGCCTTCGTTGATCGCCCACACCACCAGCGACTGGCCGCGTCGGCAGTCGCCGGCCGCGAACACCTTCGGCACACTCGTCGCGAACTTGCCGTGCTCGGCGCCGAACGTGACCCAGTTGCCGCGCGGCTTCTGGAACTCCAGGCCCAGCATCTCGCCAACCTTCTCCTCGGGGCCGAGGAAGCCGGTGGCGAGCAGCACGAGGTCGGCCGGCCAGTCCTGCTCGGAGCCGGCGATCTCGGTGAACGGCGCCTTCTCGCCTGGCTTCTTCCAGTCCACCTTCACCGTGCGGACCGCCTTCACATGGCCCTTGCCGTCGTCGATGAACTCCTTGGTCAGCAGCGAGTAGCGGCGCGGGTCGGCGCCAAATCGCGACTTGGCTTCGGCATGCGAGTAGTCGACACGGTAGATGCGCGGCCATTCGGGCCAGGGATTGTTGACGGCGCGGGAGGCCGGCGGCTCGTCGAGCAGTTCGAAATTCGTCACGCTGCGGCAGCCGTGTCGCAGCGACGTGCCGATGCAGTCCGCGCCGGTGTCGCCACCGCCGATGACGATCACGTCCTTGTTCTGCGCGGACATGAAACTGGCATCGGCCAGCTTCGAATCGAGCAGGCTCTTGGTGTTCCGCGTGAGGAAGTCCATTGCCAGGTGGATGCCCTCCAGGTGCCGTCCCGGCGTGCGGCCGGTGGGGTCGAAGGGCTTGGTCGCGCCCGTGGCCATGAGCACCGCGTCGTTCTCGGCGAGCAACTGGTTCGGGTCGATATACTTCACTTCGCAGCCGCGCTCCTCCATGATCTGCGTCATGTGGCCGGACGGGAAGTCTTCCTTCTTGCCGACGTGCGCGTTGGTGACGAACGTGACGCCCTCCTGGCGCAGCAGTTCGACGCGGCGCTCGACGACGTTCTTCTCGAGCTTCATGTTGGGGATGCCGTACATGAGCAGTCCGCCGATACGGTCGGCTCGTTCGTAGACCGTGACCGTGTGACCGGCGCGGTTCAGCTGCGCGGCGGCGGCGAGGCCCGCAGGTCCGGAGCCGACGACGGCGACACGTTTGCCGCTGCGCACCGTGGGCGGCTGCGGCTTCACCCAGCCTTCGGCGAAACCGCGGTCAATGATCGCGTTCTCGATATTCTTGATCGTGACCGCCGGCTCGATGATGCCCAGCACGCAGGCGCCTTCGCAGGGCGCCGGGCACGTGCGGCCCGTGAACTCCGGGAAGTTGTTCGTCTTGTGCAGCCGATCCAGCGCATCGCGCCAGCGGCCCTGGTACACGAGGTCGTTCCACTCGGGGATCAGGTTGTCGATCGGGCAGCCGTTGTTCGACTGGCAGAATGGCACGCCGCAGTCCATGCAGCGAGCGCCCTGCGTCTGCAACTGCGCCGAATCGGCCGGAGTGTAGATCTCAAGGAAATCGTTCGCCCGCTGGACGGGGTCGCGGTAAGGAACCGGTTGGCGGGGGAACTCTTTGAAGCCTGTGGGTTTTCCCATGGTATGCGCCGATCGCTGCTACGTAGCCAGAAGAGGAATGGTTGCTTGCGTGTTGGTTGATGATGTGGCCCGGTTCGCTCGTGCCCGCCCTGGAATGGGAGGGCTCGCGCGAGCCAGCGGCCGCGGGCGGATCAGGAGGTCGCCTGCTGGGCCTTGTGTTCCAGCAGGACTCGCTTGTAATCGGTCGGCATGACCTTGATGAAGTCGTCGGCGGATCGCGGCCAGTTGCCCAGGATCCGTTCGGCCACTTCACTGCCCGTGTACTCGTGGTGCTTCTCGATCATCTCGAGCAGTTCGGCGAGGTCTTCGTCGGCCTCGACACGTTCCAGTTCGACGGTGCCGAGGTTGCAGGCGTTGTCGCGGAACTTGTCATGCTTGGCGAGCACATAGGCGACCCCGCCGCTCATGCCGGCGGCGAAGTTGCGGCCGGTGGAGCCGAGGATCGCGGCGCGGCCGCCGGTCATGTATTCGCAGCCGTGGTCGCCGACGCCTTCGGTGACGGCCCACGCGCCGCTGTTGCGGACGCAGAACCGTTCCGCCGCGCGGCCGCGGAAGTACGCTTCGCCGCTCGTCGCCCCATACAGGCAGACGTTGCCGACGATGATGTTATCCTGCGACTTGAAGGCACTCTGCCGCGGCGGATAGATGATGATCTTGCCGCCCGAGAGACCCTTGCCCACGTAGTCGTTGGCATCGCCCTCGATCTCCATCGTGATGCCCTTGGCGAGGAACGCGCCGAAGCTCTGGCCGGCCGAGCCGGTGAAGCGGATGCGGATCGTGTCCTCCGGCAGCAGTGCCAGGCCGTACCGTTTGGCGACCTCATGGCTGAGGATCGTGCCCACGGTGCGGTTCGTGTTGATGATCGGCAATTCGATCTTTACCGACTCGCCGCGCTCCAGCGCGGGTGCCGCCAGGCGAAGCAGGTCGTTGTCGAGCGCCTTGTCGAGGCCGTGGTCCTGCGACTTCGTGCAGTACACGCCGGCGTCGGGATACGGCTTCTCGGCGGGCGTCAGCATCGGCGACAGGTCCAGCCCGTCCGACTTCCAGTGGCGGATCGCGTCGTTCGTCTCCAGGCAGTCGACGCGGCCGACGCATTCCAGGATCGAGCGGAAGCCCAGTTGCGCCATGATCTGGCGGGCATCCTCGGCGACCATGAACAGGTAGTTGACCACATGCTCGGGCTTGCCCATGAACTTCTTGCGCAGCGCCGGATCCTGCGTGGCGATGCCGACGGGGCAGGTGTTCAGGTGGCATTTGCGCATCATGATGCAGCCGAGCGCGACGAGCGGCGCGGTGGCGAAGCCGAACTCCTCGGCACCCAGCAACGCGGCGATCACCACATCGCGGCCGGTCTTCAGCTGGCCGTCGGTCTGCAGGACGACGCGGGAGCGGAGGTCGTTGAGGACCAGCGTCTGGTGCGTTTCGGCGATGCCCAGTTCCCAGGGCAGGCCGGCGTGCTTGATGCTGGTCAGTGGCGAAGCGCCCGTGCCGCCCGTATCACCCGAGATGAGGATGTGGTCGGCGAAGCCCTTGGCCACGCCGGCCGCGACCGTGCCCACGCCCACCTCCGACACCAGCTTGACGCTGATCCGCGCCGTGGGGTTGGCGTTCTTCAAGTCGTGGATCAGCTGCTTGAGGTCTTCGATCGAGTAGATATCGTGGTGCGGCGGCGGGCTGATCAGGCCGACACCGGGGGTGGAGTAGCGGACGCGGGCGATGCGATCATCGACCTTCTTGCCGGGCAGTTCACCGCCCTCGCCCGGCTTCGCGCCCTGCGAGATTTTGATCTGCAGCTCATCGGCGTTCGTCAGGTAGTTGATGGTGACGCCGAAGCGTCCGGAGGCGACCTGCTTGATCGCGCTGCGGCGCGAGTCGCCGTTCGGGTCGGGCGTCCATCGCTCCGGCTCCTCACCGCCCTCCCCCGTGTTGCTCTTGCCGCCCAGCCGGTTCATGGCGATGGCCAGCGTCTCGTGCGATTCGGCCGAGATCGACCCGAAGCTCATCGCGCCGGTGCAGAACCGCTTGACGATCTCCTTGGCCGGTTCGACCTCCTCCAGCGGGATCGGGCCACCATTGGCATTGGCCTTGAACGAGAGGAGTCCGCGGAGCGCGCAGCGGGTGCGGGCGTCCTGGTTGGCGTGGTTGGCGAAGCGGCGGTAGGCTTCGGTGCTGTTCGCGCGGGAAGCGACCTGCAGGTCGGCGATGGATTGCGGATCCCACATGTGCCGCTCGCCATCCGCCCGCCAGTGGAACTCGCCCAGGTTCGGCAGCGCCGGCATCCGCTCTTCCGGACGCTGCGGGTATCCAATCGCGTGGCGGCGCAGGAGCTCCTCGGCCAGCACCTGCATGTGCACGCCCTGGATGCGGCTGGCGGTGCCGACGAAGGAGCGGTCGATGACGTCGGTGCCAAGGCCGACGGCTTCGAAGATCTGCGCGCCCTTGTACGATTGCAGCGTCGAGATGCCCATCTTGGCCATGACCTTCAGCATGCCCTTGGCGACGCCTTTGCAGTAGGCCGAGACGATCTTCTCGTCACTCATGTCTTCCGGCAGCAAGCCATCGCGCTGCGACTGCCACAGCGACTCGAAGGCCAAGTAGGGATTGATCGCGTCCGCGCCGTAGCCGCACAGCAGGCAGTGGTGGTGCACTTCGCGCGCTTCGCCCGTCTCCAGGATCAAGCCGATGCGCGTCCGCTTGGCCTGTTTCACCAGGTGGTGGTGCACGGCGCCGACGGCCAGCAGCGAACTGAGCGCGACGCGGTCGGCCGAGACGCCACGGTCGGAGAGGATGACGAGGCTGAATCCGTCGTCGATCGCCTTCTCCGCTTCGGCGCAGATGCGATCCAGCGCCTTGGGCATCCCCGCCTGGCCCTCGGAACGAGGCCACGTGATGTCGATCGTCTGAGTGCGCCAGCCGCGACCGGCGGGATGCTGGTCGATGTGCTTGAGCGCCGCGAGCTCCTCGTTCGTCAGGATCGGGTGCGGCACCAGCAGTCGGTGCGCGTGGTCCTTGGTCGTCGCCAGCAGGTTGCCTTCCGGCCCGATGTAGCATTCAAGCGACATGATGACTTCCTCGCGGATCGAGTCGATCGCGGGGTTGGTCACCTGGGCGAACAGCTGGCGGAAGTAGTCATACAGCATGCGCGGCTGGTCGGAGAGGCAGGCCAGCGCCGAATCGTTGCCCATGGAGCCGATCGGGTCGCGCTTTTCGCGGATCAGCGGCAGCAGCATGAACTGCATCGTTTCCAGCGTGTACCCGAACGATTGCATTCGCTCCAGCAGCGAATCGGGATAGAACCCGTGCGGCTCCTGGTTCGGCTTCAGGTCCGACAGATGGATCCGCTCCTCGCGCAGCCATTCGGCGTACGGCCGCTGGCGGGCGAACTCCTCCTTCAACTCCTCGTCCGGGATCAGGCGTCCCTGCGCGAAGTCGACGAGGAACATGCGTCCCGGCTGCAGGCGGCCCTTCTCCTTCACGATCGCCGGGTCGACCGGCAGCACGCCCACTTCGCTGGCCATGATCACGCGGTCGTCGGTGGTCAGGTAGTAGCGGGACGGGCGGAGGCCGTTGCGGTCGAGCACGGCGCCGATGACTTGGCCGTCGGTGAAGACGATCGAGGCGGGGCCGTCCCACGGTTCCATGAGGCAGGAGTGGTATTCGTAGAAGGCCCGCTTGCTCTCGGGCATCGAGACATGGTTCTGCCAGGCCTCGGGGATCATCATCATCACGGCCTCCTGCAGGGACCGGCCGGTCATCAGCAGGAACTCCAGCACGTTGTCGAACGTGCCGCTGTCCGAACAGTCGGGTTCGACGATGGGGTAGAGCTGCTGGATCTGGTCGCCGAACAGCGAGCTTTCCACGACGCCCTGGCGGGCCCGCATCCAGTTGGCGTTGCCGCGCAGCGTGTTGATCTCGCCGTTGTGGCTCATGAAGCGAGCGGGCTGGGCGCGGGTCCAACTGGTGTAGGTGTTGTTGGAGAAACGCGAGTGCACCATGGCGAGGTGCGTGGTGTAGTCTTCATCCTTGAGGTCCGGGAAGTAGTCCAGCACCTGCCAGGACATCAACATGCCCTTGTAGATCATGACCTTGGTCGACAGGCTGTTGACGTAGAACATCTTTCGCTGCGACAGCGACTCGTTAGTGCGCAGCGCATGGCTGGCCCGCTTGCGGATGATGTAGAGCTGGCGTTCGAAGGCGTCGCCCTCGAGGCCCGGCGCGGCGGCGATGAACAACTGCTCGCTGTACGGTTCGCTGCCGCGGGCCATCGGGCCCACGTCGGCGGCGTTGGCATCGGTCGGCACGCGGCGCCAGCCCACCAAGCGCTGGCCGGTTTCGGCGATCAGCTTCTCGACGACGCGCTTGCAGTGCTCCCGCTCGTTGGCCAGCTGCGGCAGGAAGACCACGCCGGCCGCGAACTGGCCGGGGCCGGGCAGGTCGGCCTTCAGGTCCACCCGCGCGACCTTCCGCAGGAACGCATCCGGCAGCGCCGTGAGGATGCCGGAGCCGTCGCCCGTGTTGACTTCGCAGCCACACGCGCCGCGATGGTCCATGCTGCGCAGCACCGTGTCCGCATCGAGCACGATCTGGTGGCTCCGCTGCCCCTTGATGTGGGCCACGAAACCGACGCCGCAGCTGTCCTTCTCGTTGGCCGGATCGTACAGGCCGTGCTTGGCGGGGAATCCCAACGGGTTAAACACCGACTTCTTCATGATCTTCGTTACCTGCGATGAATGCTCGTTATCTGCGAAGACTGGGATCGCCCGGAGGACTTTAGGGTCACGGGCGATGCTTGGGTACCGCGCGGTGGCGGTGGATCTTTTCCAAGGGGTTCCAACGGGTTACGTGGCGTGCCGCCGCGAAGGACGATCCACGGCAACCGCATGCGTCCCTGCGAGGCCTTTTCCTGGTTCTTGTCCGGGCTCGCTCCCTCGTGCGAACCCTCGTCGTGCGGCCCTTCGTCGCAGGGCTCGCGGCTGCGTGCGGACCACATTCCGCGTCCGCGTATCTTGTCAGCCGGCCACTCTCGGCGAGTGCCCCAGCGTGGTCGCGCTGAGGTCCGCGGTGCCGGCGTTGTCGCAATCGGATTCCGGGTCGATGCTGGAGTTTGAATCGGTCGCCAATCGTTCCGACTTCTCCAGCAGGTACTCGATGAACTGCCGCGCCGTTCGCGACAGCTCCTTGCCTCGCCGCTGGATGATGCCGAGCGGTCGCACCAGCGGCGTTCCCCGCAAGGGGATGGCGGCCAGTGTGCCGGAGGACAGTTCCCGCTGCACGGTCGGCGCCGGCAACAGGCCGATCCCCGCGTTGATCTCGATCGCCCGCTTGATCGTTTCCGTGTTGTCAAACTCCATCGCCACCTGGACTTCCACGCCGCGGGCCGCGAGAGCTCGGTCGATTTCACGCCGGATGATCAAGTTGCTGTCGAACGAAACCAGGACGCTCCCATGCAGTTGGCGGACGTCCAGTTCATCGCGATCCGCGAACGGATGCGACGGCGCACAGACGACCACCATCGGCTCCTCACGCCACGCCGTGGCCAGCACCGTGCGGCTCGAACGCGGATAACTCACCAGTCCCACATCCGCCTGGTCGTTTTCCACCAGGGCATACACGCGGTCCGGATGCTGGTACTCCACCCGGACATTGGCCTTCGGGTGCCGGCCCAGGAACTCCTGCACCGACTCGTTCATGTGGCTCAACCCCACCGAATAGATGGAGGCGACGCTCACACGCCCCGAGACTTCTTCATGCAGCGTCCGTACCTCTTCCTCCAGCGCTCCGTAGCGATCGAGCAGGTCGCGGCAACCGCGGTAGTAGACCTGCCCTTCCCGCGTCAGCACCAGCGGCCGCTTGGATCGGTCGAACAGGCGGACGCCCAATCGCTCTTCCAACTGCTGCACCATCTGGCTGGCCGACGATTGCGACACGTCGTTTTCACGGGCCCCCGCCGAGAAACTCTGGCGGGCCGCCACGTCGCAAAACACCTTCAGCAACTTGATGTGCATCGCGGGACCGGTCCGGCCGTCAGGCCGAGTTCATCGGAGGGGTATTGGTGAATGAGATACTAGGTCGAAGCAAAATTAAAAATTCGGGAGGTGCAGACTAACCCCCCGGCGACCCCGCGTCAAGCGCTTACGCCGAGACAAATGGTCGCGTAAACCGTTCTGGTCACAGGGAAACCCGCAGTGGAGCCGTCCAAGAGATGCCCGCCAGCCGGTTGCTCCCCGCGTGAACAGGGGTTGTCTGGGTGGTATGCGGGTTTCGTGTAGATGCTGATCGCCGTGGGTATCTAGCGAGGATTGGCGGTCAGCGGAAGCGGCTGGATCTCCTCAGGGCTGACCAGCACCTTCGGCCGCTGGCTGCGCACCTTGGCCAGCTCTTCCGGGGGGACCCGGGTGTCACGCAGGGAGAGTGCCTGCAGCAGGGGCATCTGGGCGATGACCTTCAGACCCTGAGGCGAGACGCGCGTGTTGTCCAGGCTGAGAAACTCCAGACTATGACAGTCGGCCAGCAGGGCCATGCCGCGATCGGTGATCTGCGTGTTGGAGAGGTCGAGATAGAAGAACCGGGCGTTCACGGATTGGAGCGCGGGGAGCTGGTCGACCAGCCGCCGCAGGTCGTTGTCGTCGAACGACTTGCGCTGCACTTGGACGAACAGGGATTGGGAGAGATGCACGCGCCCGTCGCCGACGATCTGGCGAATCCGCTCCTCGAGCACCGCCTTGGCCCCCTGGGGAGTCTGCATGGCGGCCAGGTCCCAGCGGGCCACGGTCAGCCAGACCGCTGCGAGGCCGGTGAAGAGCATCAGTTGGGCAAGGCCGAACTGCCTGCGGCGGGGAGCTTGACCGCGAAGGGTCCGCAGTCGGCGCCAGGAGCTGGCGGCGAGTCCGGAAACGACGGGAATCGCCAGCAGGAGGAAGGTGGACCACCGCAGCTGATGTCCGGTCCCGCGTGCCAGTGCTCCCGAGACGATCGCGGGCCCGGCGAGGGCCATGGACGCCAGCCAAGCCAGGCGGATCAGTTCGCGGCGGACTTCCACGGGGATGGTCATCGGGCGATTCAGCTCGCGGGAATCTTGTCGCAGGGACCGGCGGGGGCGGCGCCATCGGTTCCCGATCGTGCGAGGCGGGTCAGGCGAACAGGTCGTGGATGACCTCGCCATGCACATCGGTCAGGCGGAAGTCACGGCCGGCGTGCCGATACGTCAGACGCTTGTGGTCCAGGCCCAGCAGATACAGCAGCGTCGCGTGCAGGTCATGCAGGTGCACCTTGTTCTCCGCCGCGAAGTAACCGTAGTCGTCGGTCGCTCCATAACGGATGCCGGGCTTTACCCCGCCGCCGGCGAGCCACATGGTGTAGCCCTGCGGGTTATGGTCGCGTCCATCGTTGCCTTGCGCGACGGGCGTGCGGCCAAACTCGCCGCCCCACAGCACGAGGGTATCTTCGAGCATGCCGCGGGCCTTGAGGTCGCGGAGCAGTGCGGCGATGGGCTGGTCGACTTCCGCCGCGTTCTTCTCATGGTCCCGCTTCAGTTCGGCATGCTGGTCCCATTTGTAGCTGTGCGTGACCTGCACGAAACGGACGCCCCGTTCGGCGAAGCGGCGGGCCATGAGGCACTGGCGGCCGAAGTTGGCGGTGGTGGGATTGTCCAGCCCGTAGGCCCGTCGCGTCGCGGCCGTCTCGTCCTCGATATCCTGCAGGTGCGGCGCGGCGATCTGCATGCGGTAGGCGAGTTCGAACGAATTGATGCGGCCTTCGAGCGCCGCATCGGGGCCGGTCGTCTCCAGATGCTGCCGGTTGATCGACTGCAGGTAGTCAAGTTCCATGCGCTGCACGTCGAGGGGAGTCTGGCCGGCGTTGACGATATACGGGATGCGGGCCTGGTCGGCGGGGATGCTGGCGTTGCCGATGGGCGTTCCCTGGTAGGCCGCGGGCAGGAATGCGGAACTGTATGCGTTGACGCCGCCGTGGGTCAGCGTCGGGCAGACCGTGATGTATCCGGGCAGGTCTTCGTTTTCGGTGCCGAGCCCGTAGGTGATCCAGGAGCCCATGCTGGGGCGGACGAACGTGTCGCTGCCGGTATGCAGTTCCAGCAGCGCGCCGCCGTGCCGCGAGTTGGATCCATGCATGGAATTGATGATGCACAAGTCGTCGACGCAGCCGGCGACATGCGGGAACAGCTCACTGACCCACGCGCCGCTCTGGCCATGCTGCCGGAATCGCCAGGGTGACTTGAGCAGCGCGCCGGTTTGCGACGAAAACACGCGCGGCTTGGCGAATGGCAGCGGCTTGCCATGATCGCGCTGCAGCAGCGGCTTGTAGTCGAACGTGTCGACCTGCGAAGGTCCGCCATGCATGAACAGGAAGATGACTCGCTGGGCGCGGGCGGGAAAGTGCGGAGCCTTTGAAGCGAGCGGGCCGTTGCCGGTGGAGCTGAAGCTGGAACCGCCGCTGGAACCGGCAGGGGCGTCGCGCTGCAGGAGCGAGGCGAGGGCGAGGCTGGCGAAGCCGGCGCTGGACGTACGCAGCAGGTCGCGCCGCGAGGACACGGGCGTGAACCGATGGCAGCGATGGTCGGGTCGGCGGTTCGCGGTCATGGCGGTATCCTCGCAGCCTTACGCTCGCCCCAACGCCGCGCGGCGATCGCGGGTCGGGGTCGATCAGTCGATAAACAGGAACTCGTTGGTCGCCACGGTCGCGCGGCACAGGCTCTCCCAGGCCGCACGATGCGCCTCGTCGTCGGCTTTCCCGCGCGCGACGAGCGTCTGCCGGAATCGCTCGACATACGCCAGCGCGGCGGTCGTCTCGTCGCTCGAGGGTGGGCGTCCCAGGGCCGTCTCATAGACGATGCCGACGCGGCCCGCGTCGTCCAGCGACACCTCGGCCAGCAGCCGACTGGACCAAGCCTTCATCTGCTCGGTCACCAGCTGGCTGTTCATCATGAAGAGTGCCTGGGGAGCGACGGTGGTCGTGTCCCGCCGTCCCGCCTGCACGCTCGGATCCGCGAAGTCGAAGGCCTGAAACAGCTCGAACAGCGCGCTGCGCACGACCGGCAGGTAGAGGCTCCGGCGCTGACCCTCGTAGGCCACCGGATTCACGTTCGCCGTGCTCGTCACGTACTCCCGGTTGGGCGTGGGCAGCTGGCTGCCGCCCATGTGCAGGTCAAGCTGTCCGCTGACGGCCAGCACCGCGTCGCGGATCGCCTCCGCCTCCAGACGCCGCCGGTTCACACGCCAGAGCAGCCGGTTGTCCGGGTCGCGCTCGAAGGCCTGCGCGTCGTAGTGCGAGCCCATGCGGTAGGTGGCTGACAACAGGATGTCACGGTGGAGTTTCTTGAGCGACCAGCCGCCGAGGATAAACTGACGGGCGAGGTAGTCGAGCAGCTCCGGGTGCGCGGGGCGGTCGCCGAGCTGTCCGAAGTTGTCGGGGGAGCGGACGAGACCTTCGCCGAAATGCCCCTGCCAGAGTCGATTGACGAGGACGCGGGCGGTAAGCGGATGGCGGGGATCGGTGAGCCACTGGGCGAGCTGCAGCCGGCCGCTGGAGGTCGTCTCGATCGGCCACGACTCCGCGGGCAGGATGATCTCCGGGAAACCTCGCTGCACAAGATCCCCCAGCGTCACATGGCTGCCGCGGATGTGGATCTTCGTGTCCTGCACTTCGCCTTCGCTGACCACCATGGCCGCGGGAAGCACCGGCAGCGTCGCCTCCAGCTGCTTGGCCTCCTCCGATTCCTTGGGCAGCGCGGCGATCCGCGCGGAAATCTCCTGGTGCCGCGCGGCCAGCGCCGAATCGGCAACCGACTGCTCCTGCCAGCGCGCGACGACCGAGAAGTTCTCCATCGTCCGGGTGCTCTTGAAGATGCCGGCGAGCCCGTAGTAGTCGCGCGCGGAGAGCGGATCGAACTTGTGGTCGTGGCAGCGGGCGCAGCCGAGTGTCATGCCCATGAAGGCGCGGCCCATCGTGTCGATCTGCTCGTCCACGATGTCCATCTGCATCTTGACCGGATCGTCCTCCGCCAGCATCTTCGCGCCCAGCGACAGGAAGCCGGTGGCGATGCGGGCGTCGCGGGCGGCGTCATCCGCGAGGTCCGGCAGCAGGTCGCCCGCCAGCTGTTCGGTGGCGAAGCGATCGAACGGCTTGTCGGCATTGAAGGAGCGGACGACGTAGTCGCGATACTGGAAGGCGTTCGCGTAAGCCAGGTTTTCGTCCATGCCGTTGGAGTCGGCGTAGCGGGCGACATCCAGCCAGTGGCGTCCCCAACGCTCGCCGTAACGTGGCGAGGCCAGCAACCGGTCGACCACGCGCGCTTCCGCGTCCGGCTCGCCATCCGCTTCAAATGCCCGCAGCTCCGCGGGGGTCGGCGGCAGGCCGGTCAGGTCGAACGTGACGCGCCGCAGCCAAGCGCGGCGCGTCGCCTGCGGTGCGGGTCGCAAGCCCTCCGCTTCGAGCCTCGCGAGCACGAAACGGTCCAGGGCCTGTCGAGGCCAGTTCGTGTCGCGCACCTCCGGCGGTCGCGGATCGCCCAGCGGCTGCAGCGACCAAAGCGGCGACGCGTCGGCGCGATTCGTGGGAGCGGCGCCTGCCGTTGCCTGCGTCTCATTGGCAACGGTGTCCGATTCGCCGGGCCAGGGAGCCCCCTGCTCAATCCACGCCATCAAGTCGCGAATCTGCGCTTCGGGCAACTTGTTGCGCGGCGGCATGTTCAGCTGGTCGGCGTGCTGCACGGCCAGCACCAGCAGGCTCTCCTGCGGCTTGCCCGGCACCAGGGCCGGGCCCCGCGTGCCACCCTTCAACAACGCCGCGCGGGAGTCCACCCGCAATTCGCCCTCCACCTTGCCCGCATCGCCCTCGTGGCACTCGAAGCAATGCTCGGCCAACACGGGCCGGATCCGCTTCTCGAAAAAATCCTCCGGCGACTCGGCCGCTCGCAACGCCCGGCCCTCGCCACCGCCGACCATCACGGCCAGCAGCAGAAGGCAATGAACCAGCGGGAGCCTCGGGGGCACCATGGGCAAGTTCCCGGGAAAGGAAGGACGATCGGGAAGGCAGGATGCAGTCGGCGGGCAAGTGCTGCCCATTATGGCCGCACCCTACCCCGGATGGCAACGGATTTCGCGCCGGGTGTTCAGGAACCCAAACGACCTTGCGGGTCCGGGAGGTCGCGAGGTCGGTCCCCGGGGCTTGTGGGCTGCTTCGTTCGGCACACGGCGTGTGCCGACTACCAGCGCGGCGGGCCATGATGTAGCCGGCACACGCCGTGTGCCGGACATTGCGTTGGGGAGGCGTCACAGCGTTCGACGCCGGGGTGTGCTGGGCTTGGATCGCTTCGCGCGGTGTCGGGCTTGTGGGCGGCTTCGTTCGGCACACGGCGTGTGCCGACTACGAGCGCGGTGGGCCACGATGTAGCCGGCACACGCCGTGTGCCGTGTCCGACTGCCGCGCGTTGGGCTTAGAAGTCGGCGTTGCCGGGCGTGCGGGGGAACGGGATTACGTCGCGGATGTTCGCCATGCCGGTGACGAACTGCACGGCCCGCTCGAGGCCCAGTCCGAAGCCGGCGTGGGGCACGGTGCCGAAGCGGCGCAGGTCGAGGTACCACCAGTAGTTTTGCGGATCGAGCCCCTGTTCGGCGAGTCGCGTTTCGAGGACATCGAGGCGATCCTCGCGTTCGCTGCCGCCGATGATCTCGCCGACCTTCGGCACCAGCACATCCATGGCCCGCACGGTGCGGCCGTCGTCGTTCACCTTCATGTAAAACGGTTTGAGCGTGCGCGGATAGTCGAACAGGATCACGGGCTGGCCGAAGTGCTTCTCGGTCAGGAACCGTTCATGCTCCGACTGCAGGTCGCAGCCCCAGGTGACGGGATACTCGAAAGCCTGTCCGCTCTTCTCGAGGATCGTGATGGCTTCGGTGTAGGGCAATCGCACGAACTGGCTGTTGACGATCTGTTCCAGCGTGCCGACTACACTGTCGTCGATGAACTTCTGGAAGAACTCCATGTCCTCCGCGCACTGCTCCAGCGCGTCGCGAAAGATGCGTTTGAGGAAGTCCTCGGCGAGCTGCATGTTGTCGGACAGTTCGTTGAACGCCACTTCCGGTTCGACCATCCAGAACTCGGCGAGGTGCCGCGAGGTGTTGGAGTTCTCGGCGCGGAAGGTGGGGCCGAAGGTGTAGATCTTGCCCATGGCGGTGGCGAAGATCTCCCCTTCCAGCTGCCCGCTGACGGTGAGGAAGGCGGGGCGTTCGAAGAAGTCCTGCGAGTAGTCGATCTTCCCCTCGGGTGTCTTCGGCAGGTTCGCCATGTCGAGCGTCGACACGCGGAACATCTGCCCGGCGCCCTCGCAGTCGCTGCCGGTGATGATCGGCGTGTGCACCCACAGGAAGCCCT